>RXJK01000332.1 GCA_003963125.1 Hyphomicrobiales bacterium | reverse complement strand
CTATTACTTCAGCCTCGACGGCCGGTCCTACAAGGTGATCCCGCAAGCCCGGCAGATCGACCGCCTGACCTCTGACCAGCTCCTCGGCTACTACATCCGCGCCAGCGACAATTCCATGGTGCCGCTGGCGACGGTGGCGCGCATCGAGACGGCGACCGTCCCGCAATCGCTCAACCATTTCCAGCAGATCAACGGGGCGACGATCTCCGGCGTCGCGATGCCGGGCGTGGCGATGGGCGACGCACTTGCCGTGCTCAAGAACCTCGCCAAGACGCTGCCCGCCGGCTACACGATCGATTACGGCGGCGCGTCGCGGCAGCTCGAACAGGAAGCGGGCGGCTTCGTGACGACGTTCGCGTTCGCGCTGATCATCATCTATCTTTCGCTCGCGGCGCTCTTCAACAGCTTCGTCGATCCGATCATCATCCTCGTCTCCGTGCCGATGTCGCTCGCGGGCGCGCTGATCCTGATCAGCCTCGGGGTCGGCGGAGCCAGCATCAACATCTATACGCAGGTTGGCCTCATCACGCTCGTCGGGCTCGTCAGCAAGCACGGCATCCTTATGGTGGAGGTGGCCAACGAGCTGCGCGATGCCGGCAAGGTCAACAACAAGGCCGAGGCGATCCTCGAGGCCGCAGCGGTACGGTTGCGGCCGATCCTCATGACGACGGCGGCGATGGTTCTCGGCGTCGTGCCGCTGATCACGGCCAGTGGTGCCGGCGCCGTGTCGCGCTACAACATGGGCCTCGTGATCGCGGCGGGCCTGTCCATCGGCACGCTCTTCACGCTGTTCGTCGTGCCGGTGGCCTACGCGCTGTTTGCGAGCGAGCACACGCGGCCGGAGGAGCCCAAGGCTGCGCCGGTGCCAGCCGAGTGAGGGCAGGGCGTGCGCCTCAGCGGGCGATGACGATGGTCGTGCAGGCGCTGTCGAGCTTAGGCAGATCGCGGCTCGCGGCCATGCGTACGGACAAAGGACGCGTCTCGCCGCGCACGATCGGACAATAGGTGTCGGGTTCGGGCAGCGCGTTCTGAAGGCGTCGCCGGCCCGCGCATCCACCGTGGCACGCCGCGACGTGCGCACAGGAGCGGCACGCATCCGGGAGCGTGCGTGCCAGGGCGAAGGGTGCGCTCTGCACGATGTCCGGTCCGGCTTCGAGCAAAGATGCGAGCTTGTCGCCGGCGCCGGGCCAGTAGACGCAAGGCTGCACGGTCGCCCGGGGCGTGACGCGCACGGTGGCGACACCGCAGCCGCCGTTGCGCGGCGGAAGGCCCGCCATCGCCCGCACCAGCGGCTCGCCGATGGCGATGGCATCCGTTGCGGCGAACAGCAGTTCGAATGCGCGCCAGTACTCCTCGTAGGTGAGCGCGAAGGTATCCGATTTCACCGACTGGTAGACATTGACACGGAGCGGCGCGCCGTAAGGCTTGCCGAGTTCGGCGATGGCCGCGAGGCGTTCGTAGTTGGAGCGCATCATCACCGCGATGAAAGTTACCGGTACGCCGAGGCGGCGGCAGCGGGCGGCCTCCCTATGAATGAGATCCCAGTTGCCCGCGCCGCGCTGGGCGTCCTGCTCTTCTTGTGTCGGATAGTCGATCGAGAACTCGATGTCGCTGAACTTCTTCAGCTGTGCGTCGCTCAGGACCGACACCGAATAGCCGTTCGAGGTCATCGTCAGCTTGAGCGGCTGGCTCGCGAGATAGGCAACGATCGCGTCGAACTCGGGATGCAGGCCGTTCTCGCCGGTGCCGAGATTGACGGAGCGCACGGGCAGGCTTTCGATCACCGCGCGCACGTCGGCGAGACTGAGACGGTCGATCCGGCTCGTATCGCGGTAGCAGAAGCTGCAGGCGAGATTGCAGTCGTTCGTCAGCCCGAGGCCCAGGGCGAACTTCACGTCTTGCGTCTGGGGTGCGGGGCTTGCCGTGACGGCCGTCGACATGTCAGAGGTGCTCCAGGACTGCATGATCCGTGTGGTGATTAGCATGACGGCTGACAGTGGCCTACAGCCCGATCAGCGGGCGGACCAATGGGATGGTCACGTCTCGGTGTACGAGGAAGTCTTCGAGCCGTTCACGCTCGGCTTCGCGGACGCCGCAATCCGATCCCTCGCGCCGGCGCAAGGCGCGCGCATCATCGATGTGGGGGCTGGTGCAGGCGGCGCTGCGTTGGAGCTCGCACGGCGCGGGGCATTTGTCGTCGCGGTGGATGCGGCGGCAAAGATGGTCGCGCGATCCCTGGAACGGGCGCACGCCGCAGGCCTGCCGCTCGAAGCGCAGGTAATGGACGGCACGTGCCTCGCGTTTGCCGACGGCAGCTTCGATGCGGGTCTTTCCATTTTCGGCGTGATCCTGTTTCCCGATGCCGTGGCCGGCTTGAAGGAATTGGCGCGTGTCGTTCGTCCCGGCGGTCGCATTGCCCTCGTCACCTGGACCGAGCCGCAATCCTATGAATTGGCGGCCGGGCTGCGGGCGAGCGCCGAGGCGATCCTGGGTGCCCGCCCTCTCGGTACGCTTCCTGCGCAACTTCGTTTCACCGATCTGTCGCAATTCCGAAAGCTTTTTGAGGCGGCGGGGTTGGCGGATGTTGAAACCCTCACCTTGCGTGCGGACCTGCGCGCACCTTCGGCGGACTGGCTGGTGGCTCGCCTCGCATTTGCGCCCGGAATGGCCGCGCTGCTCGCAAGTTTCGGCGAAGCGCGCAAAGATATCTTGGACCATTTCCGCACCCAGCTCGAAAAGCGCTTTGGAGACAAGGAGATCGTCCTCGGCGGCGTGGCAGCGCTCGGTGTCGGAACCAGGTGAGGCGGCTCACGCAGGCGTGACCCGTCCTTGAGGCTTGCGCCTGGGTTCTCTGTAACATCTCTTGTGTTTGCTACGTATGCTGAGCCAGGATCTTCCGCCTGACTGTGCAGGAAGTCCGGATCGTCTCGCTCATGGGAATTGGGGAGTTTCTGATGCGGTTGCTGACTTCGGGCCTTCGTCTTGCTTTTCTCGCGGCAGCCGCCTTCGCGTTCTCGGCCGGCGCGCACGCGCAGACGAAGACGCTGGTTTTCACCGCCATTCCCGACCAGGACGAAACGCGGCTCGTCGAGCGCTTCACGGCTTATGCCAAGTACTTCGAGGCGAAGCTCGGCGTCTCCGTTAAATATCTGCCCGTGAAGAGCTATCCGGCCGCCGTGACCGCGTTCGCCGGCAACCAGGTGCAACTCGCCTGGTTCGGCGGCTTCACGGGCGTGCAGGCGCGGGCTGCCTCGCCCGGGGCCGAGGCGATTGCGCAGGGCGTCGAAGACGTCAACTTCACGAGCTACTTCATCGCCAACGCCTCCACGGGCCTGACGCGCAGCAAGGACTTCCCGAAGGAGATCCTGGGCAAGACCTTCACCTTCGGCGCCCGCACATCCACCTCCGGCCGCGTGTTTCCCGAGCACTTCATCCGGCAGGCTCTCGGCAAGTCGCCCGAGGAGGCATTTCCGACGGTCGGTTTCTCCGGTGATCACTCGCGCACGGCGCAACTCGTGCAGTCGGGCGCGTTCCAGGTCGGCGCCGTCGACCACCTGACGTTCGATCGCGAGGTTGCTGCCGGCAAGGTCGATCCGAAACAGGCGATCATCATCTGGGAATCGCCGCCGTTCCCCGATTACCACTGGGTCGTCCGCGGCGACGTCGACGCGACCTTCGGCGCCGGCTTCAAGGACAAGATCCAGGCCGCGATCCTGGCGATCGACGACCCCGCCCTGCTCGCCGTCATGGACCGCAAGAAGTTCATCCCGGCCAAGAACAGCGACTACAAGGTCATCGAGGACGTGGGCCGCATCGCGGGGATTCTTAACTGATCGCCATCGCGCATGACGCCTGACGCCACGCCGGTCCTGTCGCTGAAGGATGCCAGCACATCCTACGATGGGCGTGCGGTGCTGCGCGGCATCGATCTCGAGGTGCGCCCGTCCGAGACGGTGGCGGTGATGGGGCGCAGCGGCGCCGGAAAGTCGACGCTGCTCAAGCTGCTCTACATGCAGCGGCCCGAGGATATCGCGCTCGTGCCGCAGGCGGCGTCGCTGGTCGAGGCGCTTTCGGTGTTCCACAACGTCTATTCGGGACGTCTCGACCGCTATTCGACGGTGGCGAATTTGCAGACGCTCGTGTGGCCCAGCGCGCAGCGGGTGTCGGAGATCCGGGACATCCTGGGCGAGGTGGGGCTCGAGGCGCAGATGTTCCAGAAGGCCGGCACGCTGTCCGGCGGGCAGCAGCAGCGGGTCTCGCTTGCCCGCGCGCTCTACAACGGCCGACCGATCCTGCTCGCCGACGAGCCGGTGTCCGCGCTCGACCGCGTGCAGGGCAGCAATCTTCTCAAGCTTATCAAGGCGCGACATCCGACAGCGGTGATCATCCTGCACGACGTGCAGCAGGCGCTCGACTATGCCGACCGCATCGTCGTGCTCGACGACGGCCGGAAGGTCGTGGACGCACCCGCCAGCACGCTGAGCGCGCCGGACCTGATCATGCGCTTTGGGGGACTGGCGTGATCGCCGCGGGCGCGCCGGCCTCGGCACCGCGGGCGTGGTGGCATCCAGGCGCGAGCTATCGCAGCGCGAGCCTGTGGTTCGCGACCTGCGCGGTCCTCTGCCTCCTGGTCGCGAACCTGACGATCACGGCGCTCAATCCGTGGATCGAGCTGCGGCGGCTGCTCGCGGGCATCCTCGCGCCCGATGTCTTCAGCCTCGAAGCGTGGAGCATCGTGTGGACGGTGGCCTTCGCGACGCTCGGCGTTTCTCTGGGCGCCGGCGCGGGGCTCGTGATGGCCGTGTTCTACGGCCACTCGCGCTTCGTGCGCGGGCTCGCCATTTCGCTGCGGGCGGTGCACGAACTGTTCTGGGCGCTGGTGCTGATCCAGATCTTCGGCATCGGGCCGCTGGCCGGGATCCTTGCCATCGCGATCCCCTACTCCGGGATCTTCGCGAAGGTGTTCGCGGAGATGATCGAGGAGGCGGACCGGAGCGCGGAACGCGCCTTGCCGGTCGGCACGTCGCAAGTTTCGGCCTTTGCCTATGCGCGGCTTCCCGACCTCGCCGCACGCATGAAGACCTACTCCCTCTATCGGCTGGAATGCGGCCTGCGCTCGACGCTGGTGCTGGGCTTCATCGGGCTGCCGACCATCGGCTTTCATCTCGAGACGTATTTCCGGCAGGGCTACTACCATGCGGCGGCCGCGCTGCTTGGCGCGTTCTTCGTTCTCATCGGCACGCGCCGGATCTGGGCGCGCGCGGCGACGCTGCCGTTCCTGATCCTGGCGAGCGTGCTGCTGCTGCCGCCTTCGACGGGCAGCGCTTCGGCCAGCAGCAATCTCGTCCGGTTCCTGACGGTGGAGATCGTGCCTGCGCCGCTGCGGCGCGCCGACATTGAAGGTTTCTGGACGAAGCTCGAGGCGTTGTGGAACTGGCTGGTTCCCATTCTCAAGACGCAGGTCTTGCCGGGACTGTTCAATACGCTCGTCCTCTCGCAGATCGCCATGGTCACCATGGCGCTGCTGGCCCTCCTCGTGTTTCCCCTCGTGGCGCGGCGGTTCACGGGCGCTGGGGGGCATTATGCGGGTCGCTTTGTCCTCGTGCTTGCCCGCTCGACGCCGGAATACATGCTTGCCTACGTGCTGCTGCAGACGCTCGGTCCATCGATGCTGCCAGCCATCATCGCGCTCGGTTTCCACAATGGGGCGATCGTCGGCTACCTACTCGGCCGGCACGCTGACCAGATTGCGTACCGGCTCGATGCACCTTCCGGCCTGAACCTCTACGCCTACGATACGCTGCCGCGCATCTATGGGCAGTTTCTGGCCTATTGCCTCTACCGCTGGGAAATCATCGTGCGGGAGAGCGCGATCTTTGGCATTCTGGGGGTGAAAACGCTCGGCTACTACGTGGATGCCTCCATCTCGGAGCTGCGCTTCGACAGAACCATGGTGCTGATCCTATCCATGATCGGGCTGACGATCTTCATCGACTGGCTGTCGCGGACCATCCGCGCCTCACTCAGGATCTCGACGTTGCCGACGCGGCTCTCAGACGGACAAAGCACCATACGGGGTGCGATCTGATGCGGGCTGCGACACCCGTCCTGAAAGACATCGTGCTCGTCGGTGCCGGGCACGCGCACGTCGGCGTCCTGCGCATGTTCGGCATGAACCCGGTGCCGGGCGTGCGACTGACGCTGATCACGCGCCAGGTCCACACGCCCTATTCCGGCATGCTGCCGGGGCTGATCGCGGGCACCTACACGTTCGACGAAGCGCATATCGATTGCGCGCCGCTCGCAGCCTTTGCAGGGGCTCGGATTTATCAGGACGAGGCGGTGGGGCTCGATCTCGACGGCAAGCGCGTGGTGTGCCGCGGCCGGCCCCCCGTTCCCTACGATGTGCTGTCGATCGACATCGGCTCGACGCCTGGGCTCGGCGGCGTCGCGGGCGCCGATGCGCATGCCGTGCCGGTGAAGCCGATCGACGGATTTCTGGAGCGCTTCGAGGCGGCGCGGGCCCGCGTGCTTGCGGCGCGCGGCAAGGCCAGCATCGTGGTGGTGGGCGGTGGCGCCGGCGGCGTCGAGCTGATGCTCGCGCTCGAACGGCGGCTGCGGGAAGACCTTGTTGCGCGTGGCCTCGACGCCAAAGGGATTTCCTACACGATCGTGTCGGCCAGCGGCGATATCCTGCCGGCGTTTCCTCAGCGGTTCCGAGGCCTCGCGGGCGAAGCACTCGCGGCCAGAGGGATCGATGTCGTGACGGGGGACCGTGTCGCGCGCGTCGAAGAGGGCCGTCTCGTTCTCGAAAGTGGCGTGACGCGCCCAGCCGATGTGGTGTTCTGGACGACACAGGCGGCCGCTGCACCGTGGCTGCGCGAGACGGGGCTGGCGCTCGATGCCAACGGCTTCATTCGCGTCGGGCGGACGCTGCAGTCGGTTTCGCACCCGGATGTCTTTGCCGCGGGGGACATCGCCGCGATGGACAACGCCCCGCGGCCGAAGTCGGGCGTTTTCGCGGTCCGGCAGGGCAAGACGCTCGCCGACAACCTGGCCCGCATCGTGGCGGGCCGGCCGCTGCGCCATCACCGTCCCCAGCGCGAGGCCATGTATCTCCTCTCGATGGCGGACGGCCATGCCATCGGTTCGCGCAACGGGTTCGTCTTCTCCGGTCCCTGGGTCTGGCGCTGGAAGGACCGGATCGACCGGCGCTTCATGCAGAAGTTCAACGAACTCCCGCAGATGCCAGCCGAGGCGGCACCCCAGGTCGCCGGCGTTGCGGACCGCGAGGCCATCAAGGAGATCTCGGCGCTCGCCATGCGCTGCGGTGGCTGCGGGGCGAAGGTGGGGGCGACAGTGCTCTCCCGTGCGCTCGGCGCGATCGTCCCTGTCGCACGTGAGGACGTCGTCGTCGGCCTCGACGCGCCGGATGATGCGGCGATCGTCGATACGGGCGGTCCGCTGCTGTCCGTGCAAACGATCGACTATTTCCGCGCCATCGTCGACGACCCCTACATCTTCGGCAAGATCGCCGCCAACCATGCGCTCGGCGACATCTATGCGATGGGCGGCGAGCCGCAGACGGCGCTTGCCATCGCCACCATTCCCTACGGACTGGAAGCGAAGGTGGAAGCGGATCTCTCCATGATGATGGCAGGCGCCAACGAGATCCTGCACGATGCCCACTGCGCCCTCGTCGGCGGCCACACCAGCGAAGGCGCGGAACTCGCCCTCGGTTTCGCCCTCAACGGGCTCGTGGCGCGCGACAAGGCCATGCGCAAAGGCGGCCTGAGGCCGGGCGATGCACTGCTTGTGACCAAGCCGATCGGGACGGGATCGCTGCTTGCCGCGCATATGCGCGCGAAGACGAAGTCGCGCTGGCTGTTCGCGGCGCTCGCGCACATGGTGCAGTCCAACCGCAAGGCTGCTGAAATCATCCAGCAGCACGGCGCGCACGCGGCGACGGACGTCACGGGATTCGGCCTCCTCGGGCACCTCGTCGAGATGGTGCGGGCGAGCAACGTCGACGTCTCGCTCGATGTTGGTGCCGTTCCGCTCCTCGACGGCCTGGAGGAGACCATGGCGCTCGGCATCTTCTCCTCGCTGCAGCCGCAGAACGTGCGCCTGCGCCGCGCCATTCGCAATCTGGAGGCCGCGGCTTCGCACCCGCTCTACCCGGCGCTGTTCGACCCGCAGACGGCGGGCGGGCTGCTCGCCGCGGTCCCCGCCGATCAGGCCGAAGCCTGTCTCGCCGCACTGCACAAGGCCGGTTACGTCCGCGCGGCGCGCATCGGCACCGTGCAGCAACGCAGTCTCGCCCTGGAGCCTGTCACGATCGATCTCGGGAACGTGTGGAAACGTGAGCCCGAGGCGAGCCGTATAGGCGAACATAAGCCTGTTCACGACGCTCGAGGGGGAGCCCATGCGCACGAACCCATTCACTGACACCTTCCTGTTCCTCATCGGGCGCACGCCCGACCACGAGGGGAGCGGTGTCGGCCCGCTGCTGGTCATTCTGTTCCTGGTGCTGCTCGCGGCGTCCTTCTGGGTCGCGTGGCGGGTCTGGCAGTCGGATCCCGCCCAGCACACGAAGGAGCACGTGGCCACGTGGTTCATGCGCTTCATGCTGGGCTGCATGTGGTTCCAGGGCTCGCTGTGGAAGCTGCCGCTGCCCGTGTCCGGCGGGTTGCGGTACTGGACGGAGGAGGAAGCCAACTACGCGGCCTTCGCCATCCACAAGTGGATCGTCACCAACATCATGCTGCCGGCGCTGCCGGTGCTGAATTCGATCGTCTACCTGACGGAACTGTCGCTCGGCGTCGCCTTCATGCTCGGGTTCTTCGTGCGGCCGATGGCGATCGTCGGCATCCTGTTCACGCTGCAACTCTGGCTCGGCCTCTACCAGCACCCCCATGAGTGGCCGTGGCAGTATTTCTTCCTGATCTTCACGATGGGCTTCTTCTTCGTCACGCGCGCCGGCATGAGCCTCGGACTCGACGCGCTGCTGGCGAAGCGTGAGGCGACGACAAAGGACAACGCGCTCTTGAAGCTCTATCGGCAGTTCGCGTAGCGCTCGCGGCGCAAGCCGACGGCGAGGCGAATGAAAGTCTTGGCGAGAACCCAGGCAACCTTCACGGAGACGAGAAGGTTGCCTGATACTTTCGAGACGCCTCCGCGCCGGTGGCGCTGGCCGACGGGCACTTCCACGCAGCGCAGGCCCGCGGCTGCGGCGCGCATCTGCATCTCGAGGTTCCAGCCGAAGCCCCCTTCGCGCATGCCAAGGGGTGCCAGTGTCTCGCGCTTGATTGCGCGGAATGGCGACATATCGGTGAAGCGCACGCCGTAGGTCAGGCGGATGAGGGTACCGGCGATATGTCCTGCTAGGATCTGCGTGAAGGACAGGCTGCCCGGCTCGCGTGGTCCACTGAGACGCGTGCCGAGGACGAAATCGGCTTTGGCCTCACGCAGCGGCGCGACGACGGCGGGGATCATCTCTGGGATATCGCTGCCGTCGCCGTCGATGAAGACGACGAGATCGCAGTGTGGCCGCAGCGCTTCGACACCCGTCATCAGCGCGCGCCCGTAGCCCCGGCGCGCTTCCCTGACGACGCGGGCGCCTGCGGCTGCGGCACGTTCTGCCGTCCGGTCCCGTGACATCCCGTCGACGACGATCACCTCGTCGACGCCTTGCGCGAGGATGTCGGTAACCGCGGGGCCGATCGCATCCTCTTCGTCGATGCAGGGAATGATGACCGTGACGCCCGCAAGCCGGGAAGCAGGCGCCGTCACAGGCTCCATCGCAGCCCGCAGTTGCTGCAGGCCTTCGCCGGCGTGTCGGACTGAAGGCGCGCCCGGAAAGCCTGGTAGGCCGGGCCGTTCCAGATCTCGCGCAGTTCGTCCTGCGTCGCGTCGCCCAGCGTGTAGTTCTCGTAGCCGCGCTGGGAGAACGGGGCGATGCAGCAGGGCAGCGCCCGTCCGTTGGCGGTGAAATACATGGTCGTCCAGGGACGCCGGCACAGCGACCAGGGGTTCTGGTCGCCGGGCCGCTTGAGGCTCGCCTCGGGCTCGGCTGCCCCCGAAGCGGAGAACAGCATGCCGTAGCTGCGGGCAAGCTCTTCGGCCGCATCGAGATGGGCCGCCTCCTCGCCGCTCAGGCGCTCGAACAGAGCCTGATCCGGCCGCGCCATGCCGATCGCCGCCTCGTCGAAAAAGACCAGCCGCTGCAGATGCACTTC
>RXJK01000389.1 GCA_003963125.1 Hyphomicrobiales bacterium | reverse complement strand
TGACGTCGACACGCGTGACCTTTCCGCGACCGGACCAGGCGATGCCCGAGAGCACGTTGCGGCCCTTGGCCAACAGCGGCATCTCCGGGCTCGGGCTGGTGACGACGGACTTCGCGTCCATGAAGAAAGTGAACTTGCGCGAGCGGCCGTCCGCCATCAGCGTCGTATACTTGGACGTCTCCTCGTGCGTGTACCAGGGCTTGTCGCCCACCTCGATGCGGCGCAGCCACTTGACCCAGAGGTTGCCCTCCCAGCCGGGCACCACGAGGCGCAGCGGGTAGCCCTGTTCGGTGCGCAACGCCTCACCGTTCATCTTGAAGGCGACGAGGCAGTCGCCGAGGGCCTTCTCGATGGGGATCGAGCGCGTCATGCCCGATGCGTCGGCGCCTTCCGCAAGGATCCACTTGCCCTGCGGCTTCACACCGGCTTCCTCGAGGATCACCTTGAGCGGCACGCCGGTGTACATCACGTTGTGCACCATGCCGTGCGTGAACTGGCAGCCGTTGAGCTGCGATCCGCGCCACTCCATGCCTGAGTTCGCCGCGCACTCGAGGAAGTAGACGCGGTTGGTGCGCGGCATCCTCAGGATGTCGCCCATCGAGAAGACGAGGGGCTTCTCGACAAGCCCATGGATCATGAGGCGATGATCCGCCGGATTGATTTCGGCCGCGCCGCCGTGGTGGCGCTCGAAGCAGAGCCCGTTGGGCGTGATGATGCCGTCGAGGGCATAGATCGGCGTGAAGTTCACCGAGCTTTCCCGCGACGCCGTCAGCCACTCGACATCGCGCCGCACTACAGTCTTCTCGAACTTGGAGGGCGTGCCGTAGGGATGCGCCGCGACACCGTCGCCCAGCACCTTCGACCAGTCGGGGACATTCGGAGGGAGGTTCTTGGGCCGGGCCGCACCGTTTGCGCCCGTTTGCGCGAGGGCGCCTGTGGCGGCAACGGTCGTGGCGCCCGATGCCAGCGTTGCCAAGAAGCGCCTGCGGCTCGTGCCGCGCCCGCCGCCTTTCTTGTCATCCTCCATGCCCGTCTCCTTCAGTCGATCGCGCGCGTCGGCTAGATGCCGGTGATCTTCACGTTGTCGGCCGCGCCGACGGTGATCGATTTCTTCTTCGTCACGTAGCTGGCGACGACGTCCCAGATCGCGGGGCCCTCGGTGCCCTCGTTGATGCTGGCCCAGCCCGCGACGACGTACTCCTTGGCCGGCTCGATCTCCTTGCCGGTCTTGAGCAGCGTCATGTGGGAGATGCGCTTGCCGATGGGCTGCGCCACGTCGATCGCATAGGCGAGGCCGCCGGTGCGGACCATGTCGCCACCTTGCTGGTAGTAAGGGTCCGGATTGAATATATTGTCGGCCACGTCCTCCAGGATTTCCTTGAGGCGCGCGCCGGTCATCGTCATGCGGTAGCAGTTGGGGTAGGTCATCGCCGTGGCGTTGGTGATGTCCTCGAAGGTGATGTCCTGGCCCGGGAGCAGCGATGTGCCCCAGCGGATGCCGGGCGACAGCGCGATCTCCGCGTCCCGCTCGGAGCGGATCGCATCGCAGATCATGTCGTCGAGCGTGCCGTTGAAGTTGCCGCGGCGGTAGAGGAGCCCCTCGGCCTTGCCGAGAACGCGGGCGAGATCCGCCTTGTAAGGTTCGCGCTGCCTGGCGATCGCGGCGGCGACGTCCGCATCGGGCTTGATTGCATCGGAGAAGACCGGGATCAGGCGGTACTTGAAGCCCTTGATCTCCTTGCCCTGCACGTCGAGGTCGAGGCGGGAGACGAACTTGCCGTGACAACCCGATGCCACCATCAAGGTCTTGCCGATCTTCACGATCTCCGGAACGGCATCGTGCGTGTGGCCCGTGAGGATCACGTCGATGCCGGAGACCTGCTGGACCATCTTGCGATCGACGTCGAAGCCGTTGTGCGAAAGGACGACCACGAGATCTGCGCCCGAGGCCCGCGCTTCGTCGACTTCCTTCTGCATCTCCTTCTCGCGGAGACCGAAGGTCCACTTGGGGATCATCCAGCGCGGGTTGGCAATCGGCGTGAAGGGGAAAGCCTGGCCGATGACGGCGATCTTCACGCCGCCACGCTCGAACATCTTCTGGGCGGGAAACACGCGGTCCTCGAACTCGTTCTCGAGGATGTTCTGGGCGAGGAACGCGAACGGCAGCGCGTCGACGATTTCCTTGACCCGCTTTTCGCCGAGCGTGAATTCCCAGTGGCCCGTGATGGCGTCGGGCTTCAGGAGGTTCATCACCTCGACCATGTCCTGGCCCTGCGTCTTCAACGAGGTCCAGCTGTTGGTCCAGGTATCGCCACCGTCGAGAAGCAGCACCTTGCCGTCGCGCTCGGCGCGCACGGACTTGACGATGGTGGCGATGCGATCGAGGCCGCCCATGCGGCCGTAGTTCCTCGCGAGTTCGGCGAAGTCCTCATAGGTGAGCGCATGGGCGAGAGGCGACCGGGCCGGCAGGCTGAAGGCCTGGCGCACATCGGCACCCGTCAGGTGCGGGACCTTGCCCTTGACCTCGCCGACGCCGATGTTGATGGACGGCTCCCGGAAATACAGCGGCATGAGCTGGCCGTGCAGGTCCGTGATGTGGAGCAAGGTGACGTTGCCCGTCGCCTCGAAGCGGAGGAGATCCTCCTGCCTTACACCTTGCGCGAATACGCGGCCACCGCCGAGCGAAGCGCCCGCTGCAAAGGCTGCAGCCGACGTCGCCGCCGTCAGAAAATCACGCCGCGTGATCATGGCCGCTTCATCCCTTCGTTGCGCATGTCGTTGGGCGCACGCGTTCCTTCGCGGGTTCGACCCGCGTTATCAGTTTGATCCGATGCTTCAGTGCGAGGCGGTGGCTCGATCAGGCCACCTGGACCTTCTGCTCCGCCTTGTAAATCGAGCCGTCGTCGTCGAGCCACGTGAACGTGAAGGTGCCGCTCTCCGGCACGCGGACGAAGAAGGACTGATAGGGATTGGCCGAGACGGCCGGATGCCAGTCGGCGCGCAGGATCTCCTTGCCGTTGAAGGCCGCCGTGAACTGCTTGATGATCTTGCGCGGGATGATCTTGCCGGCGCTGTCCTTGCGCTGCCCGCTTTCCATCTCGTGGGAGATGAGGGTCTTGACCTCGATGACGTCGCCGGCTTTGGCGTTGGCGGGCATGCGGACGCGGGGGGTGGGTTTCGGAGTGTCTGCCATGGGGCTCGTGCCTTATGAGTTGTGTCGGGACTGTGCGCGAATGCCGGCGATCTAGCCGCCGCATCCGCCGATGGTGACCTTCACTTCCTTGGCGGAGGTGAAGAGCTCACCCGAGGACATCTCGGCGATGGCGAACACCTTCTGCGTCTGGGCGAGACGGATGCGGATCGAGGCGGCCGCCTTCGGGCATAGCGGCGTGAAATGGAACGACGCCACCAGCGGGTTGGGGTTGCCTTCCGCGAAGAAGTGGATCGCCTTGACGTAGTCCTGCTCGGTCATGGGGCTCTCGACCTCGAAGCCGAGAGGGACGACGAGACCGTTCTCGGCGATCGAGGGAAGATCAATCTTGATCTTTCCCTCCTTCATGGGCTTGTCGCCATAAAGCTTCTTGACCTCGGCCTGCACGTCGTCGGTCGCGGCCGAAAGGGTTCTGGGAAGCAGGGTGACCGCCACGACGGCTCCGCCCAAGCTCGAGAGGAAGATGCGCCGCGATGGCGCGACCACGATGTTCTGCATGCTGACGTCCTTCCCTGGTGCAGCCGCGACGACTTGAGCGGTCTTCTTTAGACACATATCGCAAATAGCATATATGCATATCGGCTTGCAACGATCTATATCATCCAGCTACACTGAAATTCGCACGCGGCACAGGGACATCGAGCAACGCAACGATGCTGCGGCGCACAACTAGGGAGAATTTCGTGCGAGCAATGATCATCAGAGCAATGATCGCGGCCGGTCTGCTTTGGGCAGGGCCTGTCGGCGCGCAACCGGCAGACCAGACCGAGAAGGAGATCGAGAAATATCGCGAGATGATCTCCGATCCGATGGCCAATCCTGCCTATCTGAACGTGGACCGCGGGGAGATCCTGTGGGCGCAGAAGCGCGGCAGCAAGAACGTCTCCCTGGAGACCTGCGATCTCGGCGAAGGCGCGGGCAAGGTCGAAGGCGCCTACGCCCGGCTTCCCCGATATTTCGCGGATGCGGACCGGGTCATGGACCTCGAGCAGCGGCTCCTCTGGTGCATGGACAAGATCCAAGGGCTCGACACGGCGGACGTGATCAAGCGTCGCTTCAGCGGGCCCGGCGTCACCTCGGACATGGAGGATCTCGTTGCCTACATCGCTAACAAATCGAGCGGCATGAAGCTCTCTGCGCCGGTCTCCCATCCCAAGGAGCAGGAGATGTATGCGGTGGGCGAAGCGATGTTCTACCGCCGCTCGTCGATCTCCGACTTTTCCTGCGCCACATGCCACAGCGAGGATGGCAAGCGCATCCGCCTGCAGGCGCTGCCGAACCTTTCGGTGCCTGGCAAGGCGGCACAGGAAACGATGGGGTCATGGCCCACGTATCGTGTCTCGCAGAGCCAGACGCGCACCATGCAGCACCGCCTCTGGGACTGCTATCGCCAGATGCGCATGCCCATCCCGGACTACGCCTCCGACGGCATCACGGCACTCACGGTCTACCTGACGAAGAAGGCCGAGGGTGGCGAGATCCTCGTGCCATCGATCAAGCGCTGAGGGGAGGCAATATCATGCAGACCAAGTTCATCATCTCCGCGCTTGCGGCAGTCGCTGCCCAGTTGCTCCTTCCGACCGAGGGTTCCGCACAACAGCCGGCGCCCGTCTCACCGCAGGTCGTCGAGGCCTACGTCAAGGGAACGTGGAAGTCTCCGCCGGAGGGCTGGCAGTCCCGCATCGATCAGGACGAGACCCAGAAGCTGTGCAGCCAGTATCGCAATTCGCCGCCGGCGAACATTGCGCAAAATATCGTCGCGCGAGAGAAGGCGACGGTCGTGTTCCCCGCTGACGGCAAGGTGCTGGGCAACTGGAAGGACGGCGAGAAAGTCGCGCAAACCGGCACGGGCGGGCAATTCACCGATCCTCCGGACGCGGTCAAGGGTGGGAACTGCTACGCCTGCCACCAGATGGCGGCGAAGGAACTCAGCTTCGGTACGCTGGGCCCGAGCCTTGTTGAGTACGGCAAGATCCGCAAGTACAAGCCGGAAGAGGCGAAGGAGACCTACGCCAAGATCTTCAACGCACAATCGGTGCAGGCGTGCTCCAACATGCCCCGCTTTGGCTATCACAAGTTCCTGACCGAGCAGCAGATGAAGGACGTGACGGCCTACCTCTTCGATCCTGAGAGCCCGGTCAACAAGCCGTGAGACGAACGTTGGCAGCCCTGCGCACGACGCTGTTTCTGTTCGCGGCCGTGTGCCTCGCGCTCGGAACGCAGGCTGCGCGGGCTGCCGAACTCGTCATGTTCGAGAAGGACGGCTGCCCGTGGTGCGCGCGTTGGCATACCGAGATCGGCGCCGGCTATCCGCACAGCGACGAGGGCAAGCGGGCACCATTGCGTGTCGTGAAGTCGGCGGATGAAAGCGCGACGGGTATCGCGCTGCGTGGGCCGGTAACGTTGTCCCCCACCTTCGTTCTGGTGGACAAGGGGCAGGAGATCGGCCGCATCGTAGGCTATCCCGGTGCCGAGTTTTTCTATGGCCTGCTTGCGCCGCTCTTGCAGAAGCTCGACAAGGCTGCAGCCCTGCGCAGCAACGGGCGTGCGGTCGCGACCCAGAAGACGAGCCGGACATGAGCCGCATCCTTCCCAAAGCCATCGTCGATGCGATGGAGAGCGGTCAGGAGGTTTCTCCCGAACTGCAGAACCTGATGCGCAAGGCGCGCAAGGCCAGCGATTTTCTCAAGGCGCTGGCGCACGAGAACCGGCTCGTGATCCTGTGCCTCTTGTCGGAGCGGGAACGCACGGTGACGGAACTGGAAGGCCTGCTCGCACTCAGCCAGGCAGCCGTGTCGCAGCAACTCGCACGGTTGCGCCATGAGGGCCTCGTCGAAACCCGTCGCGAGGGCCGGGCCATCTACTACAGTCTGGCGGACGAGACGACGAAGCGCTTCATCACCGCCATCTACGACAAGTTCTGCAACGCCTGACGCCGGATCCGGCTTTCCGCCGGAACGAGAGCTCGAAGGAGAGCCACCTGGGCATCGACTGGGCCATCGTCGGGGGCTTCCTGTGCGGGGCGTTGGCGGGAGCCGCCGCGCGCTTCGGGCGCCTATGCACGATGGGGGCGATCGAGGATCTGCTCATCGGGCATGACGCGCGCGGGGCGAAGGCCTGGGCACTCGCAGCCGCAGTCGCCATCGCGGGCACGCAGATTGCAGCCGCCTCGGGATTGAGCGATCCCTCTAGCGCCCTTTATCTCTCGAGCCGATTGCACGTGCTCGGGACGCTGCTAGGTGGCATCCTGTTCGGGCTCGGTATGACGCTGGTCGGCACGTGCAGTTTCGGTCTCATCGTCAGGTCGGGCGGGGGTGACTTGCGTGCGCTCGTTACCGCCGGCGTCGTCGGCATCTGCGCCTACGTTGCGACCTCGGGCCTGCTGGCGCCGCTGCGGATCGCGATCTGGGATGCGGGCGTCGTCCAGCTTCCCGTCAGCCGTCCGGCCTCCCTGCCTGCGATCGCAACCTGGAGCGGCGGCCCGGTCGCTGCTGGGCTTCTGATCCTCGCCGTGGCGGGAGGGCTTGGCCTGCTGGCACTTGCCGATCCGCGCCTGCGGAAGCGTCCGCGGCTCCTCGGCAGCGCCTGCGCTATGGGTGCTGCCGTTGCGCTCGGCTGGATCGTCACCGGCCAGGCGGTCGAGGCCATGACCATGGAGCGCGCCGAGAGCCTGTCGTTTGTCGCTCCTATGGGCCGTGCACTGCTGCAGGTCATGATCGAGCCGTTCCGCAACGTCGGTTTTGGTGTCTCGGCTTTGGCGGGTGTTTGCGTCGGCTCGTTCGCCGTCACCGCGCTCAGGCGAGAGCTTCGGCTCGAAGCCTTCGATGATCCCCGCGAGATGCGCCGCCACCTCGTGGGCGCTGGGCTCATGGGCGTCGGTGGCGTCTTGGCGCAGGGCTGCACGATCGGGCAGGGGCTAAGTGCGACGAGCGTGCTTGCCCCGTCCGCGCTTCTTTTCCTGCCGGCGCTGCTGCTGGGCGCCCGCATCGGACTGTGGCATCTGATCGAGGGGCAGACCTTTTGGCGCCCCTCCAAGTCCGGCTGAGACCGGGGATCACATACATTTCAATTTTCGAATGTATCAATCGGTGAGAGAGTGCCGCCGTAACCGAGAATGAAGATATGGGAGCAAGGGCGACAGCCATGATGAGGACGCTTCGGCTGACGACGACGCTCGCTGCCTTGCTCCTGCTCGGCATGGGCCTCCTGCTCCTGCAGATCTCTGTGGCTCCGGCACAGACGCCGGACGGTGCGTTCACGCCGACGCAGAAAGCTGCGATCGAGCAGATGATCCACGCCTACATCGTCAGCCATCCGGAAGTCCTGGTCGAGGCGCAGGAAGCGCTCAACAAGCGCGCCGAGACGGACCGTGTGGAGAACATTCGCCGCGTTCTGTCCAAGCATCGGGACGAACTCTACCGACAGGCCGGCGATCTCGTGCTCGGCAATCCGCAAGCCGACGTCGCGATCATCGAGTTCTACGACTATAATTGCCCCTACTGCCGCCGTGTGGCGCCGGAACTCGCGCAGCGGATTGCGGCGGATTCCAAACTGAAGCTCATCCTCAAGCCGCTGCCCTACATCACGCCGGCCTCGCCGCGCGTCGCCTACCTGGCGGCGGCCGCCGTGCGACAGGGCCGCTTCGCCGACTATCACGCGGCCTTGCTCGCGAGCAAAGGGCAGGCGACGGAAGCCAGCGCTCTCCGCCTCGCGCAGGACCTATCGCTGGACGTCGCACGGCTCAAGCATGATGCCGATCTGCCGGAGGTCAAGGCGAGCGTCGACAGGTCGGCTGATCTCGCAAAAACGCTGAACATCGAAGGCACGCCGTTCTTCTTCATCGACGATCATTACATCTCCGGCGTCCCGGACGACTTCGCAGCGCGCCTGGATGGAGCTATCGTCGACGTGCGCAAGGGCGGTTGCAAGCTGTGCTAGGTTGGTCTTGCTTCCCGGACTGATCGCGCTTCCTCGATGCAAGCCTCATCGCTTTGAAGATCCCAAGCTGCGGTTGGAGGAGTTCGATCCTTCCGACCGTGATGCTTGGCAGGAGCACGGCGCGACGCTCGACGCGCCCATCATGCCGCGCGCCTTTCG
Source organism: Hyphomicrobiales bacterium (assembly GCA_003963125.1). Classification (GTDB taxonomy): domain Bacteria; phylum Pseudomonadota; class Alphaproteobacteria; order Rhizobiales; family Hyphomicrobiaceae; genus AWTP1-13. The sequence goes on along the minus strand of RXJK01000389.1, from coordinate 1,936 downwards.
TCAATACACGCGGCGGGCGCCGGGGGCCTCGCTGCAGGGGACCAGGGCCTGGCCGCGGCCGTCGTTGCGCAGGCACATGCCGGAACTGGGGCGTTCGTTGTCCGGGTTGGCGCGCGGAGCGCGCTTGGGTTCGGCGGCGACTTGCGGCCTAGCGGCCTTGGCGGCCGGCGGAGGCGCCTTGGCCACGCAGGCTCCATTCTGCTCAACCTGGCCGGCGGGACAGATGACGGGGCAGACGCGATCGGTTCGGCTCTTCAAGGCGTCGACGGCGACGGGGGTCGGGGCGTCGGTGGCCACGTCGAGCTTGGCGAGGCGCGCGAAATTCGCGAGCGCCCCTTTGGTTGTGTCGCCCCAGAGGCCGTCGACGACGCCCGGGAAGCATCCAACCCGCTTCAGTTCGAGCTGCACGGACCGTGTCAGGTCGCGCGTGTCAATCGGAGCCACCGACACCGGCAAGCTGCCGCCCTGGGGCATCTCGTCGAATGTCGCGGTTTGCTCGGTCTGGCTTTGAGCCCAGGCGGCGGGTGCGAGTGCGAGTGCCATGAGGACCCAAAGGGACATGCTGGTCAGGCGCATGACGGCTCCGTGATGCTTTCTTATGCGGCGTCTGGGACGTGTCGAGACGAAGAGACGGTCAGTCGGTCGGTTATTACACCGCGTTTCGGCCTCAAGATGTTCCCTACGTTACCAGGGCCGTGACAGCCCCCCATATCGTAATCCGGCGGATTTTATCGCGCTTGCCCGGCCCGGATCAATGTCCGGCGCTGGCCGTGGAAAGCCAAGCTCGCGCCTGCTCATCGGGACGTGATGGCGGCTTGTTCCCTGCGGAACTGCATGGAAGCCTGCCGGTGTGGCCCTTTCATTCAGGAGACTTCCTGGGGAACGCCATGCGGGACCTCACAGACGATGCCCTTCCGGCGGGCACGACCCTCGACAACCTCGTCATCGAGCGTGTTCTGGGGCAGGGCGGGTTCGGGATCACCTATGCGGTCTGGGACGAGGCACTGCACAAGCGGTTTTGCCTGAAGGAATTCTTCCCTCAAGGCCTGGCCATGCGGCAGGGGATGAGCGTGCGGGCCAGCTCCGGGGCCGCCCCCGCAACAGACTTCAAGTGGGCGCGCGACCGCTTCTTCACCGAGGCGCGGACGCTGGCCCAGCTCAAACACCCCAACATCGTCGACGTGATCCGGGTCTTCGAGGCCAACAACACGGTCTACATGCTGCTGCGCTACGTCGAGGGCAAGACGTTCGAGCACTGGCTGAAGGCGCGGCCCGAGGAACTGACGCAGCGCGATCTCGCGCCCATCGTCGACGGGCTTCTGTCGGCGCTCGAGGCGGTGCATTCCAACAGCACGCTGCATCTCGACATCTCGCCCGACAACATCATGATCGAGGAGGGGACCCACGCGCCAGTGCTGCTCGACTTCGGCGCGGCGCGGGTGGAGATCAAGCGCCACTCGCAGCTCCTGTCGGCGCTAATCTTCAAGCACGGCTACTCGGCGCCCGAGCAATACACCTCCTCGGCAGGCCAGTACGGGCCCTGGACGGACATCTACGCGCTGGGCGCCACGCTCTACCGGGCCGTCACGGGACGCCGGCCGGACGACGCGCCGTCGCGGCAGCTCGGTGAGCGGCAGAGTTCGGCCTTCGCCGCCGCAGCCGGCCGGTTCGACTCACGCTTTCTCGCCGGGATCGACAAGGCGATGCGCCTCAAGCCCGACGAGCGGCCGCGCTCGGTCGCGGGTTTGCGTGCGCTGCTGGCGCCGGCGCCCAAGGCTGCGGGGGGGGCTTCTCGATACCGAGCGTCGCCGAAATGAAAGCCATGGTGCAGGCGCGCACCGATGAGGCGCGCGCCTATCTCGAGGGGCTCGCCGGGGTCCAGCGCGGAGCGGCGGCCGCTCTCGTGCTGCTTCTCGCGATCGGTCTCGTGCTACCG
>RXJK01000305.1 GCA_003963125.1 Hyphomicrobiales bacterium | reverse complement strand
AGTGCTCCAGAATGGCGAGCCCCAAGAGCGCGCCAACAAGCAGCAGGCCGTGGGTCGCAGCGCTCTCGGCTGGTGCGCTGGCAACGGTGTTCGCGATCATCACGAATGCCGCTGTGGATAGGGTGATGGACACCGGGAAAAGGAGGTTCATCGGCCGCTGTCGGAAGAAGCTCTTCAGGTAGGCGAGATGCGGCGGCAGGATGTGTTCGCTCAGGTTCGGCACGCCGAGGAACACGTTGAGGCGCGCGCTTTCATGCATCCACCACAGGGTCGCAAAGGTCCATAGGGCGATGTCGTTCGGGGCCCGGTAGCTGGCTAACCAGACGACGCCGCCGCAGGCCACGATGGCGAGTTCGTGCCAGAGGCTCGCCATCAAGGCGTGGCCGAAGTGGCGGACGCCTTTGCAGCCCGGCGCGCAGGGTATCTTCCGGGGGCCTGTGACGAGCCCCATGTAGAAGGTGATCTCGAGCCAAGCCCAGATAAGGAGCGTCGCGGTGAAAGCGGTGTAGGTGCCGGCGAGGCTCGTGTCCGCCGCGCTGGCGAAGAGCGCATAGACGGCCGCGAGCAGGATCGCTGTCGCGCCCAGCAGGCTCCACTTGAAGGTGTGCTGTGGCCGGAAGTTCAGGTAGATCAGCGCGCCCGTGCTGAACCACCAGACAAACAGCGCGAACAGGACTGCCGCGACGTAACCGACCACAGATCCCTCCCCCTTCTCGCGCCTACCAGGCTGCGGCGATGCGCACGTTCTGCGGGATCGCATTGGGCTTGGCGGGCATCATCAGAAGCCGCACGAATGCCGAGGCTCCCGATACCGCGAGGCCGAGGCGCCTTGCGAGCCCGCCAATGCCGCCCTTGGCGCGTGCTTCCGCACTTGCCTCCGACACTTCGCGCAACCGCTCCAGGTTCGCGAGGAATGCGGGATTGTCGATGTCGATGGTCAGCGGGAACACCTGCTCGGTGATCTTGGAGCATGTGCGGAATACCTGCATGTCATAGTCGCGCGGATCGACGCCAAGTGCCTTGTGGAATTCCGGTCGCTGATGGTCGCGCACGTACATGGTGGCGAATACGGCGAGCAGGAAGAAGCGCACCCACAGCTTATTGTGGCCCTGGAGGAGCTTCGGGTTGGCGCGCATCAGCAGCGCGAAGGCCTCTCCGTGGCGGAACTCGTCGTTGCACCAGCGCTCGAACCAGCGGAAGATCGGGTGGAAGCGCAGCTGCGGATTGCGCTCGAGCTGCCGGTAGATCGTGATGTAGCGCGCGTAGCCGATCTTCTCCGACAGATAGGTCGCGTAGAAGATGAACTTCGGCTTGAAGTAGGTGTACTTCTTCGCTTTCGTCAGGAAGCCGAGGTCGACGCCGATGCCGAAATCCTTCAGCACCTCGTTGATGAAGCCCGCATGGCGTGCCTCGTCGCGGCTCATGAAGGAGAAGAGTTCCTTCATGTCCGGGTTCTTGGCCCGCTTCTTCATTTCCGCATAGAGGACGCAGCCGGAGAACTCAGCGGTGACTGAGCTCACCAGGAAGTCGATGAACTCCTCGCGCAGCGCCGGCGGAAGTTCGCGGACTTCCTTCTCCCAGGTCTCGTTGCGCGTGAAATGGCGCTTGTTGGGATCGGAGCGCATTTCGGCCATCAGGGTGTCCCACTCGCCGCGGACGGAACTCACGTCCATGCGATCGAGTGCCGCGAAGTCGGTCGTGTAGAAGCGCGGGCTCAGCATCGTGTCCTGCTGCGCCATGCGCGTCGTTGCGTTGGGGCCGCTGCCGCCTTCCATCGGGATCATGACGTCCTCCGTGCCTGGAAACCCACTTCGTACAATTCGGTCAGCTCTAGATAGGCGAGCGCCCGCGTGAAGAGCCGCTCCAGCGTGCCGACGCGCGTGACGGTGGCGGTGCGTTGCAGGACGAGGCGGTCACCGAAGCTGGTATGGATTGGGGCGCCGTGCACGTGCACTTCGTCGCCGGGTTCCAGCTTGATGGGCCCCAGGAGCTCGACATGGGCGTGCAGGCTCTCGGCGGAATGCTCGATCTCGATCGTGCATGGCACGTCGAGGATTTGCCGGCTGAAGCCGATCATTGGCGTTTCTCCCTGTACTCGATCAGTCGTGCAAAGGCTTGGGCGTTGGTGATGCCGAAGGCGCCGAGATCGATCTGGCGACCGGTCTCGAGGTCGTCGAGCGTGAGGTGGCCGTCGGCCCAATGGGTCAGGCGGAAGGGCGTCTCGGGCCCGGCGCCGGTGCGTTTGCGCTCGCGGGCGAGCCCGCGCAGCGTGGCGCGGATGAAGCCGCTGGTGCCGGGATCGAGTGTGGTGATCGGGCGGTCGCCCGCGGCATCGAGAAGGAGCACGGCGCCGTCGCTTCGGTCCGCAACTCGAATGTCGCGGCTGGCGATGCGCTCGCCCTGGCGCGGTGGCTTGTCGCCAGCGAAGATGCGGGTGAGCCCCGTCACGACGATGGCAAAGAGGACGAGCGCCCACATCCCGATGAGCACGGGGCGGGGGATCTGGAACGATCGGGTCTCGGTGCCTGATGCTGGCATCGGTGGATCTCGCTACGCTGCAACGACATCGACGGGTTGCGGGGAGGACGCTGGTGCCTGTGCGGCCGGCGCCGGGGAGGCCTTGGCGATCTCGCCGAGCGCGTACGCCTTGAGCGCGGTCGACAGGATCTCGGCCACACGCGCGCCATCGGGGACCGCGCGCAGCATGGGCTCGGGACGCCGCAGGCTCCACGGCCGGCAATGCGGCCAGAGGATCAGGAAGGCGAGACGGTTGGGCGGCGCGAGCGTCAGAGGAATATCCGCCGTACCGTCGCGATTGATGCGGGCTGCCGCCGACGCGATTACCTTGAAGGGGAGATTGAGCGTCATGGGCAACGCGATGCCGATGCGCATCACGAGGCGTCGCGAGGTGATGGTGTAGACCGTGGTGCGGGCGGCCAGGTATCCGAGCCCGACGAGAAGCAGCACGCACGCTGCGGCAAGCCCCGTGAAGACGAGGAGCGAGGCGAGGATGCTCGTTGCCGCTTCGCCGTGGACGATGCCGCTCGCCAGCCGCCAAACCAGCAGCACCCCGAAATACAGCGCCGCTATGCGTGCGTGATAGGCCGAGGCGGCAAGCGGCTTCCAGGCTGGGGCGCCCTGCCACAGCATGCGCTCGCCCTTCGGCAGCAACTCGGGCAGGCCGCGGACGGGTTCCGTCGCGAAGTCGTCCTGCGTCTCGTAGCGTACGGTGGACTGGGTCATAGCAGGGGTTCCGCACGGAGGGGTGTGGCGTAGAGATAGCCGCCGGCGAAGTAGGCGCAGATCTTCTCCTCCTCGAGACGCGTCACCTGCTCGGGCGACTTGAGGGCGGGGATGTCCATGAACTGCTTGGCCAGGATGGCGACGACGGAGATCGTGCGCGTCTCTCCGCTGACGCGGGTGAAGTTCATGGGCACGAGCACGTGCTTGCCCGAGCCCGCGAGTTCGACCTCGAGATAGCGGATCACGACCTCGGAGCGATCGACCCACACATCCTTGACGACGCCCGCCGTCGCACCATCAGCACCCTTCACGGTCATGCCGCGTGGATCGGGATCGCGCGTTTCGAGGAAGAAGCCATGGGCGGCCCGCAATGGCACGATCTTGATCTCGCCTTCGTAGGTGAGTTCAGCGATGTCGGCGCGCGTCGCGTAGGACGCGGGCCCGACGCCATCGAGCATGGGATTGCCCGTTGGGTAGAGAGGTGCGCCCGGCCATGGCTCGAGTGGCTCGGCCTTGATGGGGCGCGTGTCGGGGCGACCGCCTTCGACGAGGACCGATCCGCCTTCGTGCAGCTTGAAGGCCTTGAGCGGCGGGATCGGCGGGAAATTGGTGATCGGCGCCGTGCTCGTCGCTTCCGACCACAGCGGATAGCCTTCGCGCTTGTCCTCGCGGCGCAGATAGAAGATCAGGCCCGCGAAGAAGACCCAGAATGCGTACAGCACGACCTGCGCGACATCGATGTATCCTGTTATTGCACCGCGACCCATGACCATTCTCCCATTCAGCTCAGGCAGGGAACTCCGACAATCCGAACTTTGCGCGGGCGGCTTTGTCCGCGTGGCCCGCGTTGACGAGCGGTCCGACCGCCGCCAGCGTCACGAACAGCAGCCCGATCTCGATGTGGTAGACGACGAGGTAGCCGATGGCGGCATCCGACAGGCCGTCGCCGAGGTATCCCGAGACGGCCAGCGCCGAGCCGACGTCGCGGACGATGGCACCGAGCGAGATGGCAAGGCCGGCCGTGGTCGCCTGCACGGCGCCCCAGGCGCCGAGCGCGATGCCGCTGTTGCCGTCCTGGCTCAATTCCATCACGGCGGTCATCGTGCCGACCGCGAAGAGCCCGCCGCCGAGGCCGATGAGGAGCGTGCCGATGCGCAGAAGAAGAGGAGACGCCAGAGGCGCCGAGAAGATCACGGCGCTGAAGGCGAACAGCCCGATGACGGCGCCGAAGCCGGAGAGCCGATGGCAGTCGAAACCGCGGGAGAGGGCGCGGGCTGCCAGTGCGAACCCCGCGAGCGTACCGATGGCGAGGATGGCGGTGAGCACTGTTGTTGCGCCGACCGTCAGATGCAGCACCTCGCCTCCATAGGGCTCGAGCAGGATGTCCTGCATGCTGAAGGCGGCCGTGCCGAGGCCGACAGCGGCAAGCGTGCGGCGGGTGCGACCGGCCTTGGCGAACGTGCGCCAGGAGTTGCGGAAGGGCGGTGCAGGCTCGGCTAGATCGGTCGCGGCCGGGTTGCGCGCCTCCTGCTTCCACATGGCGATGCTGTTGAGGACGAAGGTGACGAGGGCCGCGCCCTGCACGACCTGGATGAGCTTGACGGGACCGAAGTCCGCCAGCAGCGCGCCGAAGGCGAGCGCGCTCGCGAACATGCCGATGAGCAGCATGACGTACATGAAGGCGACAACGCGCGGGCGCAGATGCTGGGGTGTCAGGTCGGTCGCAAGCGCGAGGCCGGCGGTCTGCGAGGTGTGCAGGCCGGCGCCGATCAGGAGGAAGGCGAACGCGGCGCCGAGTTTGCCGAAAACGGCGGGGCCGTGGCCATCGCCAGAAAGTACGAGCAGGGCAAAGGGCAGGATTGCGAAGCCGCCGAACTGCAGCATGGTGCCCATCCAGATGTAGGGCACGCGGCGCCAGCCGAGCGCGGAGCGATGCACGTCCGAGCGGTAGCCGATAAGGGCCCGCAAGGGTGCGAACACGATCGGCAGGGACACCATCGCTGCGACCAGCGCGCCCGAGACGCCGAGTTCGACGATCATGACGCGGTTGAGCGTGCCGTTGAGCATGACGATGGCCATGCCGGCGGAGATCTGGAACAGCGACAGGCGCAGCAGGCGCGAGAGCGGAACCTCCGCGGTGGCGGCATCGGCGAACGGCAGGAAGCGGGGCCCAAGCCCGCTCCACAGACCGACCGCGATGTCGCCGATCCGCTTCATGCGCGCACCAGCTCCAGGGCATGCGAGATATAGAAGCCGCTCGTAATGCGGCGGCTGCGAGCGAGGCGCCAGCCCTTGGCAGATTTATCGGCGGCGAGAAGGGTCCGCAGATGCGCCTCGCGCACGGGCTCGATCGAGGGCGCACGGTCGGACCGCGGGAAGGCGCGGCCCACGGCGTGCATCATGCTGAGCAGCGGTGTGCGCGGGGCAAAGGTGAAGACGACCGAGCGGCGGACGCGGGGCAGGAGCATGCCGAGCGCGCGGACCATATCGGGCGTCGTGTAATGGATCAGGCTGTCCATGGCGACGACGTGATCGAAGGTGCCCAATGTGGGTGCCAGCATGTCGCCGACGCGGAAGTCGATCGCCAGAGGTTGCTGACCCGCCCTGGCGCGATCCTTGGCGATGCGGACGAGGGACTGCGAGATGTCGACGGCCGTGACGCTGGCGCCGCGCCGGGCGGCATCGATGGCGAGCGTGCCCGTGCCGCAGCCCGCATCGAGAAGGCGTGCGTCCGACAGATCCTTGGGCAGCCAGTCGAGCAGGGTCTCGCGCATGCTGTCACGGCCGGCCCGCACGGTCGCGCGGATGCGGCCGACCGGGGCATCGGACGTAAGGCGCGCCCAGGCGTCCTTGGCCGTGCGATCGAAGTAGGTCTCAAGCTGCCAGCGGCGCTCGATGTAGGACAAGGTGGGCATCAGTCGAACCCCAGGAGATCGAAGATTTCGCGGTCCTTGAGCGGCTTGGCATCGGCCGGCTCGACGCCCTGCCAGAGCATGTCGGCAAGGCGCATGTACTCCTCGCGCACGGGATCGAGTTCCGGCACGTCGGTGAGTTCGAACAGCGTCGCCTTCTTGAGGCGGCTCTTGCGGATGGCATCGAGATCCTGGAAATGGGCGAGCGTGCGCATCCCCGAGCGCGCGTTGAACTTCTCGATCTGATCGGTGCCGGCGCTGCGGTTGACGATCACGCCGCCCATGCGCACTTCGTAGTTGCGCGCCTTGGCCTGGATGGCGGCGACGATGCGGTTCATGGCGAAGATGCTGTCGAAGTCGTTGGCGGCGACGACAAGGGCGCGAGTCGCGTGCTGTAGCGGCGAGGCGAAACCGCCGCAGACCACATCGCCCAGCACGTCGAACACGACGACGTCGGTATCCTCGAGGAGATGATGCTCCTTGAGGAGCTTCACCGTCTGCCCCACGACGTAGCCGCCGCAGCCGGTGCCGGCCGGCGGGCCGCCTGCCTCGACGCACATGACGCCGTTGAAGCCTTGGTAGACGAAGTCCTCGATGCGCAGTTCCTCGGAGTGGAAGTTCACCTGCTCGAGGATGTCGATAACGGTTGGGACGAGGCGTTTCGTCAGCGTGAAGGTGGAATCATGCTTCGGGTCGCAGCCGATTTGCAGCACGCGCTTGCCGAGCTTGCTGAAGGCCACGGACAGGTTGGAGGACGTGGTGCTCTTGCCGATGCCGCCCTTGCCGTAGACGGCGAACACCTTGGCGTTGCCGATGGCGAGGTTGGGATCGAGCGCCACCTGGACGCTGCCCGCGCCGTCGCCACGGGATACGCGATTGAAAAGCTGCCGGCTTGCGACCGTGCTCATGGGAGCGCGTCCTCCTTGATGCGTTCGAGCCGGTCCTCGATCTCGTCGCCGGCCTCCTGGAGGGCTTCCAGGACAGACGGATCGGGTGCCCAGTAGTTGCGGGTATGCGCCTCGATCAGGCGGTTCGCGACCTTGGCGGAGGCCGCCGGGTTGAGCCGCGTCATGCGTTCGCGCATGGCCTTGTCGAGGATGAAGGTCTCGGTGAGCTGCTGGTAGAGCCAGGGCTGCACCTGGCCGGTGGTCGCGGACCAACCGAGGGTGTTGGTGACGTGGGCCTCGATCTGGCGGACGCCTTCGTAGCCGTGATCGAGGAGCGCCTCGTACCATTTGGGATTGAGGGCGCGGGTGCGGGTCTCGAGCGTCACCTGCTCCGAAAGCGTGCGCACCAGACCGTCGCCGCGGGTCTGGTCGCCGATGTAGACGGCGGCATTGCTGCCGCGGAGGCGGCGGACGGCGCGCGTGACGCCACCGAGCGTGTCGAAGTAGTGATCGACCGTCGTCACGCCGAGCTCGACCGAGTCGAGGTTCTGGTAGGCGACGTCGACGTGCGTCAGCAGATGGGAGAGCACCGCATCCTGCCGGGATGGGCGGCCGTCGGTGCCGTAGGCGAAGCTCTTGCGCCGCACATAGGCTTCGGCGAGTTCGTCCTCGTTCGACCAGCAGGCCTGGTCGATCATCTGGTTGACGTTGGAGCCGTAGGCGCCGTCGGCGTTGGAGAAGACGCGCAGGGCCGCGTCCTCGATGGTGCCGCCCTTGGCCTCGACGAAGGCGAGGGCATGGGCGCGCACGAAGTTCTGCTCCACCGGCTCGTCGGCGGTGGCGGCAAGGAGGGCTGCTTCGGCCAGCAGCTTCGTCTGCAGAGGCAGCAGGTCGCGGAAAATTCCTGAAAGCGTGATGACGCAATCGATGCGCGGACGGCCGAGCTTTTCGATAGGTACGAGTCGGGCGCCGCATACGCGGCCATAGCTGTCATGACGCGGCTCGGCGCCGAGCAGCCAGAGCGCTTGGGCGATGGGACCGCCTTCGGTCTTCAGGTTGTCGGTTCCCCACAGCACGATGGCTACCGAGCGCGGCAGGCCCTGGCCCTCGGCCTTGTGCCGCGCGAGCAGGCGTTCGGCCTGGCGGGCACCATCCTGCACGGCGAAGGCGCTCGGGATCTTGAAGGGATCGAAACCGTGGATGTTGCGGCCGCTCGGCAGCACGTCGAGTGTGCGCAGAAGATCGCCTCCGGGGGCGGGCCTGACGTAGCCGCCATCGAGCGCGTGCAGGAGCGAGGGCGTCTCGTGATCCTCGCCCAGCAGGCGCGTGACACGGGCGCGCTGCTCGGGATCGGCGATCGAAAGGTCTGCGATCAGCGCATCGACGACGTCGGGGGTTGGCGGCGTGCCGATGATGTGGAGGCCGCTGGGGATGAGCGAGGTTTCGACTTCATAGAGCGCGCGCGACAGGGCTGCGATGTGCGCATCGGCAGCGGCCGGATCCCAGGGCGGGGTTGCCGGCGTCAGTTCCACGGCGCTGGCCTGGGCCTGGATGAGGCTGAGGAGGGCGCGCCGCTGCGTCTCGGTGCCTTCCTGCGCTTGCGTCCGCCAGTGCTCGAGCGATGATTTCAGCTCCTGAAGGCCGCGATAGAGCCCGGCTTTGACGAGTTGCGGGGGCAGATAGCTGACGAGGGTCGCGCCTGCGCGGCGCTTGGCCAGCGCGCCCTCGGAGGGGTTGTTCGAGGCGTAGAGATAGAAGTTCGGCAGGTCGGCGATCATGCGATCGGGCCAGCAGGCGGCACTCAGACCGGCGTGCTTGCCGGGCATGAACTCGAGGGCGCCGTGAGTGCCGAAGTGCAGCACCGCGTCGGCCGCGAAGTCCTGCCGAATCCAGCGGTAGAAGGCGGAGAAGGCGTGCGTCGGCGCGAAACCCCGCTCGAACAGGAGGCGCATCGGATCGCCCTCGTAGCCGAAGGCGGGCTGCACGCCGACGAAGACGTTGCCGAAGTTCGCGCCGAGCACGAACAGCTCGCGACCGTTGCTCTGGTGCTTGCCGGGGGCGGGGCCCCACTGGCGTTCGATTTCGGAGAGCCACGTCTCCTGGCGCACGTGGGTATCGACGCCGATGCGGGCAGCGACGTTGGCGGCGGTGCCGTAGCGTTCTGCGTTACCTTCGAGGATCCGGGTGCGCAGTTCATCGACACTGGCCGGGACATCGACGGCATAGCCCGTGTCGCGCATCGCGCCCAGGACGTGCAGGAGGGAGGCGAAGACAGAGAGATAGGCCGCGGTGCCGGTCGCGCCGGAATTCGGCGGGAAGTTGAAAAGGACGATGGCGAGCTTGCGGTCTTCGCGGGGCGTCTTGCGCAGGTCGACGAGACGTGCGACGCGACGGGCGAGCATGTCCGCGCGCTCGTCGTGGACGCACATGTCGCGACGCGTCTCGCCCGGAGCCGATGCCGCGCGGCCGCCGTAGGTCATGGGCAGGATGGCACCATCGAGTTCGGGAATGGCGACCATCATGGTCGCCTCGATGGGGGTGAGGCCGCGGTCGTCGGCCTGCCACTGCTCGAGCGTCTGGAATTCAACAGGGTGGGCGCCGACGTAGGGAACGTCGAGCCGCGCCAAGATGTCCTCCGCGGCGCGCGCGTCGTTGTAGGCGGGGCCGCCGACGAGCGAGAAACCGGTGAGGGACACGAGTGCGTCGATGCGGACGCCGGCGGGGGACAGGAAATAGCGCTCGATGGCGGGGCGGGCATCGAGCCCGCTGGCAAAGGCCGGGATGACGCGCAAGCCCTGCGCCTCCAATGCGGCGATGACGCCGTCGTAATGTGCGGCGTTGCCCGACAGTACGTAGGAGCGAAGGATAAGAAGACCGACGGTCCCCTTCGCCGCGGCCGGCCGGGGCAGGGCGGCAACATCGGCGGTGATGCGCGCGCGGGCGCCTGGGTGGTAGAGCCCGACGTCGGGATAGGCGATCGGGTCGGAGGCATGGGCCAGCTGGCTCGCGCGCTCGCGGCTGTTACGGGTGTAGCGCT
>RXJK01000254.1:11183-17298 GCA_003963125.1 Hyphomicrobiales bacterium | reverse complement strand
CGCGCATCCTTCCGGGATCGCATAGGCACGCACCTTGAGCCCGCCTAGTTCCCGGTCGATGCCGTCGTGCGCGACGGTCGACACCTTGACCGTCGCGCCCTCGTCTAAGCCCAGCCGATCGATGTCGGCGGTGTTCATGAGGAGTACGTTGCGATCTCCCCGCACGCCGCGGAAGCGATCGTCGATCGTGTAGATCGTCGTGTTGAACTGCCCGTCCGCACGCAGCGTCATCAACTGATAGACGCCGGGGCCATGCTCCTTCGTACTGGACAGGCTGTCGGGCACCGTGAAGTTGGCCTTCCCGTTGGGCGTCTTCCACGTCCGCTCGCGGGCCGCGATAGGTCGCGGAAATCCGCCTGGCGTGAAGAGGCGCCGGTTGAAATCCTTGAACTGGTCGGGATAGGTCGCCTCGATCGCATCGCGCACGAGCGCGTAGTTTCCGACCCAGGCGTCCCAGTCGATCCTGGGGTTCGGCGGCAAAGTCGCCTTGGCGAGACCGGCGACGATCGCCGGCTCGGACAACGGCACAGGGCTGACGGCCTTGCGTTGCCCGCGCGAGCCATGGATGCACGCCGTGGAATCCTCCATCGACACCACCTGCGGACCCGACGCCTGCTCGTCGATCTCGATTCGGCCCCGGCACGGCAGGACGTACGTCACCTCGGCCGGCACGAGATGCGAGCGATTGAGCTTCGTCGCGATTTGCACCGATAGCCGCATGCGCGACCAGGCCGGCTCCATGCGGGAACGATCGGGCACCGCGCGGAGGAAGTTTCCGCCGAGGCTCACGAACCCGCGCACCTTCCCCGCGATGATCCCTTCGCAGGCATCGACGGTGGTGAGCCCATCCCAGCGCGGCGGCTCGAAGCTCTAGAGTTCCGCCAGCCGGTCGAGCGGCACCAGCTTGGTCTTCTCGGAAATGCCGACGGTGCGCTGGCCCTGGACGTTGGAGTGTCCGCGCACCGGCGATATACCGGCACCGGGCTTCCCGATGTTGCCGCGCATCAGCAGCAGGTTGACGATCATCTTCACGGTCTCGACGCCGTGTTCGTGCTGCGTGACGCCCATGCCGTAGTTGGCGATGACCGCGTTCGACCGGGCATAAATGGCTGCGGCAGTCTCCATCTCTTCGCGCCTGAGGCCCGACCGACGTTCGAGAACGCTCCAGCTCTGCGCGCGGCAGAACTCCGCGAAGGCCTCGAAGCCATGCGTGTGGGCCTCGATGAATGCGACGTCCAGCACGCGCGGCGCACCGCGAGCCAAGGCGTCGTCGTCCGCCGCGATCACCGCCTTGCAGATACCGACGATGGCGGCGATGTCCCCGCCGCACGTGAGTTGATAGTAGTTCGTGCCGATGCGCGTACCGCCCGCGATCATCTGCGTCGGGCTCTGCGGATTGGTGAAGCGTTCGAGCCCACGTTCGCGCAGCGGATTGAACACCACGATCGGCACGCCCCGCATCGCCGCCTCCTGCAGCGGATGCAGCATGCGCGGCGAATTGGTCGTCGTGTTCTGGCCGAAGAAGAAGATGCAGTCGGTGGCCTTGAAGTCCTGGAGATGCACCGTTCCGACCGGCACGCCGATTACCTCCGGCAGCGCCACGGATGTCGATTCGTGGCACATGTTCGAGCTGTCGGGAAAGTTGTTGGTGCCGTAGAGGCGCCCGAACAGCTGATACATGTAGCTCGTTTCGAGCGAGGCGCGCCCCGACGTGTACATGACGACCGAGCGTGGATCGAGCGCCTTGAGCTCCGCACCGATCTCGGCAAAAGCCTGCTGCCACGTCACGGTCTGGTAGCGATCGGTGGCGGGATCGTAGCGTAAAGGGTGCGTCAGCCGCCCGTGCTCTTCGAGCGCGTGATCGGACCACGTGCGCAGTTCGCTCAGCGTGTGATACGCGAAGAACTCCGGATCCGTCGTTTTGGAAGTGATCTCCCAGGCCGTCGCCTTGGCGCCGTTCTCGCAGAACTCGAAGGTATGGGGATGGGCCGGCTTCGCCCAGGAGCAACCGACGCACACGAACCCGTCGGGTTTGTTCTGCGTCCAGAGGATCTCGCTGCCCATGAAGGGCACGCGCTCCTGGACCAGGATACTGACGAGGGCCTTCACCGAGCCCCAACCGCCAGCATCGCCACTGTAGGGAGACTTGGGCTTTGCGGACATGGCGGCGCCTCGCGCTTGGCTTCGTCTGCCAACACGAGAGCCAGGCACCGGTTCCCGTCCGGCCGACGAAAGCTACGGGCGGGCTGCACCGTCACGGGCATGGCGCGGGTGCAAGGCGGGCGGAGGTCTCAAAGGGCCAGGCAGCGCACGCTCGGCCTCCTCCGCGAGTTGCTCCTCGTGCGACCGCAGGAAAAGCGTGGTGGCGGTCAGGACCGCCACGCCGAACCCGACGAGAACCCACGTCGCGGTTCCGCTCGAAGCTGCAACCACCTTTCCGAACTTGAAGGCGAGCGTTCCCATCAAGGTCGCCCACGCGATCGCGCCGACCGCATTGGCCACGACGAACGCCTTCACGTTCATCCGATTGGTGCCTGCCAGGAACGCGGCCATCACCCTGAGAATGGGAATGAAGCGGCCGAAGAACACGACCTTGGAGCCGTGCCTCTGGAACAGGTATTGGCCGAGCTTGATGCGGCGCTCGGTCAGTCCGATGTAGCGGCCCCACCGCAGAACGAGCCTGTAGCCGACTTCCTGCCCGATCCAGTAGCCGATATTGTCGCCAATGACGGCACCCGCAACCGCCGCTCCGATCACGCCCACGATGCTCACGTCCGGATGCGTGCCGGCGTAGATCGCCGCCATGATCAGGGCCGTCTCGCCGGGAAGCGGAAGCCCGAGGCTCTCCAGGCCCACGATCGCTCCGAGACCCCAATATCCATAGTTGTGGATCAGGTGGCGGACTTGGTCGTCGGAAAAGAAGTCCATCCCGATCCTTTCGCGCGCTCGAACGCAGGCAACTCGTGTGCCCGGCTTGTCTCCCAGAAGCAGATGGGTTGTAAAGCGTTCCTTCCGTCGGCGAGGCTTTCCCCACGCCGCGCGCGCGCAGCGCAGACCGCTCCGGCCAATCCAGATCAGCTCAAGCCGAGACGAGTTCGTGCACGCTGAAGAGCTGGCCGGGGTCCGTCCAGACTTGGCGGGGCGTCCATCCGGATGAGACCGCGAGGGAGCGGAACTGCGCGATCGAATACTTGTAGGAGTTCTCCGTGTGGATGCTCTCGCCCTCGGCGAAAGCGAAAGTGCATCCACCCACGCGAACCGACTGCCGCTTCCGGCTCACGAGATGCATCTCGATGCGCCCGTCCCGCGCATTGTAGGGCGCGTTGTGCGCAAACGCGGCGAGATCGAAGTCGGCCTCGAGTTCGCGGTTGATGCGCGCCAGCAAATTCAGATTGAAAGCGGCCGTGACGCCGGCGGCGTCGTTGTAGGCCGCATGCAGCAGGCCCGTATCCTTCTTCAGATCGACGCCGACGATGAGCCGTCCCCCGGGCGACAGTACGGCCCGGAACAGGCGCAGCAGCCGTTGCGCCTCGGGCTGGCCCAGGTTGCCGATGGTCGAGCCGGGGAACAAGCCGATCTTGGGCGCGCCCTGCAGATCCGGCGCGAGCGCCACCGGGTAGGAGAAGTCGGCAACGACCGGGCGCACGTCGAGCCGGGGGAAAGTCTGTCCCAGCCGCTGACGCGCATCTTCGAGCGCACCCGCCGACACGTCGATCATCACGTATGCCCGCAAGCCCGGTAATTGCCGCAGCAGCAGCTCCGTCTTCCGGCTCGAGCCGGAGCCGAACTCGACGAGCACCGCGCCCGCCGGGAAGTCTGCCACCATCTCAGCCGCCGAGGCCTTGAGGATCGCGGCTTCCGTGCGCGTCGGATAGTACTCCGGCAGTTCGGTGATCTGTTCGAACAGCACGCTGCCGCGGTCGTCGTAGAAATAGCGGCATGGCAGCGACTTCTGGCGCTTCGAAAGCCCCGCCACCACGTCGCGACGGAATTCTTCGCGCGCAGCCGTGGCTGGGCCGGCGTCGCCCCGGTGCAAAGTGCTAAGCATCACGTCAAATCTCCCGGGCGAGCCGCACGCCGGTGAACTGCCAGCGCTGATGCGGATAGAAGAAGTTGCGGTAGGTGGCGCGGGAGTGCCCCTCGGGCGTGGCGAACGAGCTGCCGCGCAGCACCTGCTGGCTCACCATGAACTTGCCGTTGTATTCCCCCAGTGCGCCTGCAGGCGGCCGGTAGCCCGGATAGGGTAGATAGGCACTCTGCGTCCATTGCCAGGCGTGGCCGAAGAGTTGCCGGAGCCGTGGCGCTTGAGACACTGCCTGCCCGCCCGGTTGACCGGTTTCTTGCGAAGCAGCCGCAACCTCCCACTCGAACTCGGTCGGCAGCCGCGCGCCGGCCCAACGCGCAAAGGCATCGGCCTCGTAGTAGCTGACGTGCGTGACAGGGGCGCGTGGGTCGACCGGGTTGAGGCCCTGCAGCGACATGGTCAGCCAGACGCCGTCCTTTTCCTCCCAGTAGAGCGGCGCGCGCCAGCCCTCACGCACAACGGTCGCCCAGCCGTCCGACAGCCACAGAAGCGGCGCGTC
Organism: Hyphomicrobiales bacterium; assembly: GCA_003963125.1. Lineage (GTDB taxonomy): Bacteria > Pseudomonadota > Alphaproteobacteria > Rhizobiales > Hyphomicrobiaceae > AWTP1-13. The sequence continues at coordinate 12,715 of RXJK01000254.1, read as the reverse complement.
GTAGGCGCCGTCCGCCATGAACGCGAGCCATTCCGCTTTGGTCACCAGCCGGTCGGCGAGCTGGAACGGATGCACCAGGGCGTCGTGGCAGGGCGTCTCGTTGTCCCAGGCAAAGCCGCTGCCGCCGTGTCCTACCCGATGGATGCCGCCGTCGAACGCGACCCAATCGGCCGTCAAGGCCGTGTCCGCTTGCGCACCCAGCGGCGCCGAACTGTAGGCCGGTCGCAGTGGGTTCGCTGCCAACAGCGCCAGCACATCGGTCAGCAGGAGTTCCTGATGCTGCTGCTCATGATTGATGCCGACCTCGAGAAGGGGCGCCACGACGGCAGCCTGTTCGCCGAGGCACGCACAAAGAGCCTTGAGCCCGTCGTCCACATGCGCGCGATAGGCCAGAACCCGATCGGTGGATGGCCGCGAGAGCACCCCGCGCTTGGGCCGCGGCTGCCGCGGTCCCTGCGTCTCGTAGTACGAGTTGAAGCAGTAGTTGAATGTCTCGTCGAAGACCCGGTAGCCCGGCAGATATTTGGCGAGGACGAACGTCTCGAAGAACCACGTCACGTGCGCCAGATGCCACTTCGTGGGGCTGGCATCCTCCATCGGCTGCACGACCATGTCTTCGGGGGTGAGCGGCGCTGTCAGATCTAGCGAATGCGCCCGCGTGGCGACGAGGCGCTGGGTGAGCGTGGCCAGAGATCCTGGCTCGGCCGTCTCCTGCATATCGAGCATCGTGTCCCTCACGGTCTAGCGCCCGGCGCAACCTTGAGCTGAATACACGATCACACGCAATTCAACCCTCCGGGAGCGTCGCAAGGGCGGCTCCTGCCTCCCCGACAATGCCAGCGGCCGACAAATGGTTCCTGTTCAGGACGGTCGTGGGGCACGTAGGCAACCGGGCTGTGACGACCAGCTGTTGGACTCACTCCTACCAAAATGCATTTCTCGGCTTATCCTACCGAAGTGCGCTTTCTCTTGTGGTGTTTGGCCGATCCTGGCTTACGGTACGGTTCCATGCGGGTTACAGACGCGAATAATCCGACTTCATTCACATCGAATTACAGGACAAACGCGCCGGACATTCCCGCGCAAAAAAGAGAGCCATTCCTCCCGGAATGGCTCCCTCAATCAGGCCCTGTGTTCTAAACCGTACTTAGGTCAGAACAGAATTCGCGCGCCGCCAATCACGGTGTCGAAGGACGAAAGCGGGATCGCGCCGTTCGTGCTCGTCGACACTTTGGGATCGAAGTGACGCCAGCCGAGGTAGAGCGTCATCGCCGCCGAGTCGACCTTCTGCGTCACGCCCAAGCCGTAGTAATCGATCGAGTCGGACGTGATGGTGCAGGTCACGTTGTTGCAGAGCGACGTGAAGTTCGCGTTGTTCGGCGGGTTGCCCGCACCCGCACTGACGGCCGCAGTGCTGATGGTCGTCCCGGAGCCGTAGCCATGGCCCGAGCCGTACTCGCCGTACAGCGTCGTCATGCCGAGCCCCGTGACGTTACGCGCCCAGCCACCCTGGAGGTGCCAAGACTCGCCAT
>RXJK01000254.1:0-11133 GCA_003963125.1 Hyphomicrobiales bacterium | reverse complement strand
GGTCGAGTTGTTGAGCAGCTTCCAGTGCGTCTGACCGTACGAACCCTGGATGAACAAGCCAGAAGCGACGTGCTTGACCGACAGCGCGTAACCCTGCTGCTCGACGTCCGTCCGGCTCGCCGTGGTCAGGCCGGGATCTTCATAGCCGAGCTGGTTGTCATGCTGATAACCAGCACCGGCAGCCACTTGCACGCCATTAAACTCGTTGGCGTAGCGCGCCTGTGCCGTGAAGCGATCCTGCTGACCCCAGTAGGCGCCGAGGAGCAGACCGCCGATGCTCGGGCTGTCCCAACGGATGCCTTCAGCGCGCGAGCAGCCGTAGCACCAGCCGCTGATGCCCTGCACGTTGGTCGTGCTGAGCTGCGTGGTATCCGTCCGCTGCAGCCAGAAGCCGCCACCCTGCAGGTAGATGTTGTTCCAGGCCACCAGGTTGAGATCGCCGCCCGACACGTCGATCGTCGATGCCGGACCCTGGATGTTCACGCGGCCGACGGTGATACGGCCAAGGCGCGTGTCTTCCAGCCACCAATTGGCGGTACGGACAGCGAGTGCAGAGTCACCGGAAGGTTCAATCAGCGTCGGGATACGAAGCTGCGTCGCGCCGGCGTTGCCCACACCCGTGAAGTACTGGTTCGTGGTCGGTCCGAGCTGGGTCATCGTGTCCGAACGGGTCTGACCGGCCCATTCGACCATCATTTCGAAGCCCGCTTTCACCGAGGACGAGATTTTCGCATCGCCCGTGAAAAAGAACCGCGTCGAGCTGTTGATGTTATCGACGCCGGCGATCGTACGGCTCCGCACATCATCGCGGTAGTACATGATTTCCTTGTCGATCTGACCGGTGAGGGTCAGGCTGACTTTCCGATTGCCCTTCCGGACGGTCGTCGCTTCGAGCTCAGCCACGCGCTCTTCCAGATCCGCGCAGCAGTTGCCACCGAGGTCAGCGGCCTTCGCAGAGCTCAGGCTCAGCAAAATCCCGACCGCGGATGCCATGGCAAGGCGACTGGTCGCACTTGTCATGCCGGCCCGGCGCCAGCGCACACGCAGCAGAAATAGCCTGTTCTACGGGCCTTCTGTGCCTGCTGCCGAACGTGGTGGAGGGAAGCTGCGTGCGGCGGTTACCGCCCGGGTTACAGATGCGCGACGGCGTCTTCTGGAACGGGCCGCGCGCGCTCGCACAATTTGTCGAGGGCGACGACACCCTGCATGTCCGAGCGAACGGCCTGCGTGTAGCGCGAGAGCGTAATCGCGGGATTCGAATGCCCGACGATCTTGGCGACGAGGCCGACTTCGACGCCCAGCGCCTGCAGCGTGCTGATGAACCAATGCCGGCCCGAATGCGGCGGCACCACGGGAACGCCCACGCTTTCGAGATACGGGCGCCAATAGGTCCGCAGGAAATTGCTGTAGATCATCGCCTTCCCGGGCTCGTGCCGGCTGCCGCCGCGGCAGCGGAACACGTAGGTGCCAGGCTCGCGCCCCCAGCTTGCGGACCATGCTTCGAGAAGCGCATAGAGCGTGTCGCAGATGGGCACGCGCCGGAAGCCCGCGGCCGTTTTGGTGTCGTGCACGATGCCGCCGCGCACCTCGCGCACGCGCCGCACGGCGATGAAACGCTGCTCGAGATCGACATCGTCCCACATCAGCCCGAGCTGTTCGCTGGGCCGCATGCCGGTGAGAAACGCGAACGCGACCGGCGTGCCTTCAACGGGATTGCGCGCAGCATCGAGCAGCAGCAAGCGCCCCTCCTCCAGCGACAGGATGCGCTTCTTACTCTTGTCGCGGATGCGGCCGAGACCGCTCGGCATCACCGGCGTACGGATGCCGAAATCCTCGGCCGCAAGCTTGAGCACGGCGTGCAGGATGCCTTTGGCGAGGCGTGCCGCGTAAGGGCTCACGAGCTCGCTCAGCTCCTGGTGCCAGCGCCGGATCTCCCACGTCATCAGCTCCGAGGCGAGCCGATCCCCCAGCATCTCCCGGAACGAGATGCTTTGCGCGGATTTCCGTCCCATGGCGAAGGCGCGCCGCTCCTGCGACGTGCCCACCACCAGCGGTCCGACGATGTAGCGGCGCACCTTCTCGTAACCCGCGAGCGTTGGCGTGCGCACCACGGACTTCTTGGTCGTCACCCAGTGGTCGAATGCATCCTTGATCGAGAGGTCGCGCGTCGGGCGCACGCCTTGCGACCGCTGCGCGATGAGATTTTCGCGCGCGCGTATCGCCTCTTCCTGGGTGGCGTAGAATAGCTGTTTGCGGCGCTTGGAAATCGGATCGATATAATCGACCACATACCGGACTTGTATAATGACCAGCCCGTTTTTGCGGGCCCGCTTGCGGCGACGCTTTCGGATTGCAACTCTGAACATCACAGCCTGTGCCATATACTCAATTCCTACAACTAGTGGCACGACGGCGAAAACACAATCCCACAGCAGCGCCCACGTAACCCGGTTACGAGAGGTTGAACTGACGGCAGCGCTTTCCAACTCTGCCCTTAGCACAGGCGCAACCAGACGCAGCCGGATTGACAGTACGCATCCGAACGGCCCTCGGATTTCCCAACTGCCAAACGAGCGAAGGCTTGGCCCTAGGGCCAGAAGCGTTTGCCGCCACGACGATCTGCGCTCCTCGTTCTGGCTCAGCTCTATCTTTGGTTGCAGGCGCGAGTTCAGGCCCCGTCCTGCCTGCCTCCGTGTCGCGAACCAAGCCGCAAGCCCACGCCTCCGATTGCAGCCCGCCCGTACCCCGGTTAGGAGACACGCCATGCCCATGTCCCTCACCGAGATCCGGCGGCGTTATGTTCTCGAGGGGCGCACCCTCGATAGGCAAACCGAGCAGACGCTGCGCGCGGACCCGCGCGAGGGGATGCGCGCCATCCTGGCAGCCATCGACCAGCGCCGCGCGGCCAACCGGGCGGAAGGCCAGCGCCTGCGCAAGCTGTTGCGCTTCGAGAGCGCGCTGTGGCAGGGCGGCCTCCTGCACGTAGCCGGCATCGACGAAGCCGGCATGAGCCCGCTCGCTGGTCCCGTGGCGGCTGCAGCGGTCGTTTTCCCGCCGGGGACGCGCATCCCAGGCGTCGACGATTCCAAGAAGCTCGATCCAGACGAGCGCGAGCATCTTGCGCTGATCATCAAGCGCAAGGCCATCACCTGGTCGGTCGCCATGGTCGACGTCGCGGACATCGACCGCATCAATATCTACTGGGCCGGCATCCTCGCGATGCGCCGCGCCGTCGAGGGGCTGTCGCACCGCCCGCAGCACCTGCTGATCGACGCACGTCGACTGAAGGACGTGGCGCTCCCCCAGACCTCGATCGTCCAGGGCGATGCCAAAAGCCTCTCGATCGCCGCCGCATCGATCCTGGCGAAGACGGCACGGGACGCGCTCATGCGGCAGCTGGACGAGCGCCACCCGGGCTACGGTTTCGCCCGCCACAAGGGCTATCCCGTTCCCGAGCATCTCGAAGCGCTTCGCAAACGGGGCGCTACCGACGTGCACCGTCGCTCGTTCGCGGCCGTGCGAACCGCACTCGGCCTGCCGCCACTGCCGACTTGGCCCGCTCCCGACGCGGCCTGCATGCCGGACGCCACTGCACCTCCTGACGCCTTCGCGCCGGACTAGAGGCTGGCCGTCGGCCGCGCCGTCGCTGGCGCCGGAGCCTCCGGAACCGCCGCGTTGCGCATCATCTGCGCGATCGCATCCGCGACCATCTCGGGCGCATGATGATGCACCATGTGCCCCTCGCCCTTGGCGACGACCAGCCGGCTTTGCGGCACTGTCCGGTGCAGCTGCCCCGACTGGTAATCGACATCGACGATATGATCGCTGTCACCCGTGACGATCGTGACCGGGCAGCGCAGCTCCCCGTAACGCGGGCACAGTTCTTGCGCCGACGTGGCCATGTGCAGCGCGTCCTGCGCGAAAGCCTTGATCTGGCCGGGACGCAGGGCGAGGTCGAGCGGAAACTGCCGGTTGAACCGCTCCGTCGGCGCCTTGGGCGCGAACATGCGTGTGATCAGGAGCGGCCCGACCACACGGCCGACGAACGGCCCGACGGTGGACGACACGATATCGCCGACCGCCGGAAGCCCCGCCGGAGAGAACAGCACCGTATCTTCGCGCATTGAGGGGAAGTAATAGCCCGCGACGAGCACCAGGCCCTCCACACGCTCGGGCCGGTCGAGTGCCAACGCGAGCGCAGCCATCGTGCCCCAGGAATGTCCGACGATCACCGCCCGTTCGAGACCGAGCTCGTCGAGCACACGCGCGACGACAGCGGCCTGCTCGCGCGCGCCCCATGTGTGCCCTCTGGGCCGCGGCGTGTAGCCGAAGCCCGGCCGATCGATGGCGATCGCGCGCCCGCGCTCGGCGACCCGGTCGAACAGCCCGCTCACGACGACGTCGTAGATCATCCCGCCGTTGCCGTGCAGGAACACGACGGGCGCGCCGCTACCGGCCTCGATCATGTGCACCTGGAGCCCGTCGACATGGACGAAATGTCCGAGCGGCGGATGCGTTCGCTCAGCCCAGCGCGCGCCGATTTGCGCCGCGAGCGCCGACAAGCCCATCACAAAGGCTCCGCCTGCGACGAGGCTCGCACGCGTACGTCCGGCCGCGCGCGCTTGCCCCGCAAGCCACCTGTTCATCTGCATTTACGCCTTCCACATCTTGATCAGGAGCAGGCACAGCGCAGCGATGGTGCCGACGGCCCCGATGACGATCGCGGCTGAAATGTAGGGATTTGCGCCGCGAGACCTGCTTCTCGTCGGCCATCTTGGGCGACCCTGCCGTTGCGCCGAAGCGGTGCCCGCACACGTCGACGAGAGCCGATCTCCCCTCGACAGGGACATCGACCCAACCGGCAGAGACACGGGAAGTTCCAGCGGGCGTCGCTGGCGGAAAAAGTGCGACGTACCCTAGCGTACCCGTCGCATCAGTTGATCTCGCGCTTCTTCACGTCCATCGCCGTGAAGAGCGTCTCGAAAAACTTGATCTGATCCGCGAGATATTTCGCATGCGCCTCGCGCGAGCGCATGTCCTTCGGAAACGGCGCGAAGCCCGTTGCCGCGAAGCGCTCGACGATGGCGGGATCCTCGGCGAAAGCCTGCAGCGCAGCGTTCCACTTGTCGAGAATGGCCTTGGGCGTTCCCTTGGGCGCGTAAGCCGCATTCCACGTCGTCGAGTTGAGATCGGGCAACCCCACCTCCGTGTTCGACGGGACATCGAGACCTTTCAGCCGCTCGGGCGAGGTCAGCGCATAGGCTTTCACCGTTCCCGCCTGGATCTGCGGCACCGACGTGATCGCCTGATCGCACAGAAGATCGATCTGCCCCGCAACGAGGTCGTTCATCGCGGGGCCCGTGCCGCGGTAGGGCACCATCGACAGCCTGAGCCCGGTCACGTGCTGGAGCACGGACGCGCAGATGAACGAGTTGGAGCCGATGCCGGCATGCCCGATCGTGGCGTCGGCCCCCTTCGTCTTCAACCACGCGAGCAACTCCGCCATGGAGTTCGTCTCGAGGCTCTTGCGGCTCAGCACCACGGACGCGCCGAAGTTGATAAGGCCGACCGGCTCGAAGTCGCCCTGCGGGTCGAACTTGAGCCCGGTGAAGAGCGCCGGCGCCGCCGCATGTCCCTGATGCTGCGTCAGGATCGTGTAGCCGTCCGGCGCCGCCCGCGCCCCGCGCACGGTGCCGATCATGCCGCCAGCGCCGGCGACGTTCTCGACGATCAGCTGCGCATTCCACTGCCGTCCGATCTGCTCCGCCATCTGCCGGGCGAGCGTGTCGGATGGGCCGCCGGCGGCGAACACCGCGATCAGCGTGATCGGCTTTGTCGGATAGGTATCCTGCGCATGGGCAGAGGCGATGCTGCCCGCTAGCGCGACGACGAGGGCGCCCACGAGGCGCCGGATGCCTTCAGCCACGACCTGTCTCCTCCTGACGTGAGACCCTTTGTTTTGTGGAGGCGTTGCGCGGGTCCTGGCGCACGCTCTTCGGCAGTGCCGGGACCTAGGTGCCGGTGAACTTGGGCTTGCGCTTTTCGAGGAACGCCTGCCGGCCTTCCCGATAATCGTTGCTGGCAAAGCAGCGCGCCACCATCTCGCTGCACGAGGTGATGTCCTGCGCCTCGGGATTCTTGAGGATCTCGACGGTGCAGTGCTTGATCGTCGCGATGGTCAGCGGCGCGTTGTCCGAGATGGTCTCGGCCACCCCCATCACGCGCGCTTCGAGTTCCGTGTCCGGCACGATCTCGTTGACGAGGCCCCACCGCATCGCCTCGGCACTCGTGAACTGGCGCGCCGTGAAGAAGATCTCCTTCGTCGCGACAGGGCCGAACGTCTCAACGTAGCGCCGCAAACCGGGATAGCCGTACCCGAGGCCAAGCTTCGCCGCCGGCAGCGCAAACTTCGAGCCCTCCGTCGCGTAGCGCATGTCGCAGCAGATGGCGAGATTGAGGCCTCCGCCGATGCAGTAGCCGCGGATCATCGCAATGGTCGGCTTGGGGAAGGCATAGATGCGCGAATAGACCTTCTCGACGATCGCGTTGTAGCGCTGCACGGCCTCTTCGGAGGCCCGCTCGCTTTCGAATTTCGAGATATCCGCGCCCGAAACGAACGCCTTTCCGCCGGCCCCGGTTAGCACCACCACGCGCACGTCCGGATCGCTCTGGAAACGATCGAGGATCTTCTCCGCCGCCTCCCACATGTCGAAGGAAACCGCGTTGTGCTTCTCGGGATTGTTGAAGGTGAGGATGCCCACCCGCCCCTGCACGCTCGCCAGCATCTTCTCTGTCATGCACGCCCCCGATGGCCTGGATAATCTCCATCCCCATCTTCGCGCAAAACGGCGTCCCTGTCTGCCTCGGCGGAAGAAGGCGTCCTGCGCAGCGCTCTCCCGGGGGGCCCCATTCCATCTCGCGAATAGGCAACGCCGGCCCTGGCCCCTTCGGCCCGGCCGGCGTACCTGCGTTGGCTGTCGGCTGGGATCTAGATGCGGCCCGTCGCCACCAGCACGACAACGATGATGAGCAGCAGCCCGATGCCGCCGCCGCCATAGTAGCCGGTGCCGTAGAATGGCCCGCCGCCATACCCCGAGAACCCGCCCAGAAGGGCAATGATCAGAAGTATGATCAGGATGGTACCAAGCATGGTCGATCTCCTCTTTGAGGCGACCGCGCCGACGCGACGCGGCCGCTGCTTGGTCAGAAGTGAACGACGCCGAACAGCATCAGCAGCACCACGATACTCAACGGCACACCCAGGATCCAAAGTACGATCGGCATTTGATCATCTCCACGTTGTGACTTTTGTTTCTTCAACGTAGGCGCCGCCGCCAAGGTTCCGGCGCGAGCTTCGCGTGCGCAACGAACCCGTTAACGCGCCGCATGTGTCGTCGCGCCTTGCAGCGCGAAAAATGATCCGGGATTGGCAGATTACAGGACCGATGCTAGGCCAGTTCGTAAGGATAATGCGTGTTGGAAGGTGGAACGCATGCACATCGGCATTGCCGGCGTCGGCCGGATGGGCGCCGCCCTTGCACTCCGTCTCATGGAAGTCGGCCACATACTGACGGTCTGGAACAGATCGCCGGAGAAGATCGCGCCGCTGCGCGAGGCAGGCGCCGCGGTTGCCGACACTCCCAAAGCACTGGCGTCGTCCGTCGACGTGATCGTCACGATCCTGACGAACGCCGAGGCGTTGGCGGCGGTCTACGAAGGCCCGGCCGGCATCTTGGCGGCGGACATCAAGGGCAAGCTCGTCATCGAGATGAGCACCGTGCAGCCGGCCGACGAAGTCGCGCTCGCCGCGAAGGTGAAAGCGGGCGGAGCCGCCTTCGTCGAATGCCCCGTCGGCGGCACCACCGGGCCGGCGCGGCAGGGCAAGCTGCTGGGCCTCGCGGGCGGTGACGCGGACGATTTTGCGCGAGCCCGTCCGCTGCTCGATCAGATGTGTCGTCGCGTCGAACATCTCGGCCCTGTCGGTGCCGGCGCCAGCATGAAGCTTGCGATCAATCTTCCGCTCATCGTCGCCTATCAGGCCCTCGGCGAGGCGTACACGCTCTGCCGCCACCTGGGCCTCGACAACAAGGCGCTGATGGAATTGTTCTCGGATACCTCGGGCGCGCCCAACGTCTTGAAGGTGCGCGGGCCCGCCATCGCGGACGCATTGTCCGGCAATCCAGCGCCGCCCGCCTTCGACATCGACAACATCCGCAAGGATCTGCGCACGATGCTCGCCGAAGCGAAGGTGCGCGGCGCCGCGCTGCCGCTGGTCGAGCGCACGCTCGCCATCTTCGATGAGGCAGCCCGTGACGGCTGGGGCAAGCGCGACGGCAGCGCGCTGCCCGCCTACTGGCCCGGCCGCCAGAAGGGCTCGTAATGCCTTCCCGGCCGAGCGCAGCGAGAGCCGGGATCTTTACCCGTCGAGAACTACGGCAAGCTGAAAGATCCGGGAAGCCGTGCTCGCGCAAGGCTTCCGGGAACCCACACAGGAGGCCGGTTGAAGGGCGAAGTCAGAAGGTCGTCGGCCTCGCTCCCACCCGAAACCCTAGTCGATCACGTGCTCGGTGCGCACGCCGCGGCAGTCCATCTCGTATTCGAGTTCCTGCACGGGCGGGCGGTTGAAGTGCCACGTGAGGCCCGCCGCACTCGCACCACGCCGCACGATTTCGTCGGCCAGAAACGGATGCAGGTCGTGCACCGTATAGACCTGCGTCGCGGTCGTATCGCGCCAGGCAAATCCCAGGGCGCCCATCCGCCGCTCCATCTCCCCGAGCACGAAGCGCGCCTTCTCCTTGAGGCCAGCGGGGCTCGTATCGCCGCGCGCGATGATATGGTCGCGATAGGTGGCAAACCCTTCCGGCGCCTCGCCCGATCCTGCCACCACGAAGGTCGCGGGCGCGCCCGGCGATGCCTTCGCGATCGTGAAGGCGTGGAAGCTCGGCTCCGCCGGCGGCGCGATCTCGGGGCAGACGTTGCTGCGGGCCACCGCGTTGTGTCCCGTCGCAAACAGGCCCCACTGCTTCAGCGTCTCGATGTAGATGGCATTGAAGGCTGCAAAGCCCGCCTCGGTAAACGGCGCCGGCGAGCGAAGTTCGCAGGCCGCAAAGGCGCTCAACGGCCGTCCAGCGCCCTTGATGATGCCTTCGATCCGCTTGAACCCCTCGGCCAGCGGCACGGGCTTGGCGAAGCGATAGCGCTCCAGGACGTAACCCGGCAGTGCGGCAACCCCCGCTGAATACTGCGACACCCCTTTGACGAACTTGAACCCGCCATCTGCGAACGAAACGACTTCGGCCATTGAATGCCCTCTTCTGCGCCCAGGGGCCCGATCCCCCGCTTCGAAATCCTAGCAGATCGCAAAGTACCTTTCACCGGCAGCGCACGCCCCGCCGAGCCCATGTGCGGGCGATGAAAAGTCATTCGCGGCGTTGCGGTTGACAAAACCGCTCCCCGATCCGCACACTTACAAACCAAAAAACAAGAATTGGCGTCACGGGAGGAATTTTGATGCGAGCCCTCAAGGCTGGAATTGTCATTGCGTGCGCTGCCCAGGCGCTGTTCTCCGCATCCGGGGCTTCGGCCCAGACCAAGGAATTCAAGGTCGGCGTCATCTACGACATGACGGGCCCCTTCGCCGGCGGCGGCTCGCTGCCCGGCCAGATCGCCACCAAGATCGCCATCGACCTCGTCAACGAGCGCGGCGGCGTGGAAGGCTACAAGATCGTTGCAACGTACGCGGACGCCCAGTCCAAGACCGACGTCGCCATCAACGAAGCCGAGCGCATGTTGAACGAAGTCAAGGTCGACATGCTGATGGGGCTGTTCTCGTCCGCCCAGTGCGTGCCGCTCGCCACCAAGGTCGATGCCGCCAAGAAGTTCTTCTGGGCCAACATCTGCGTCGCATCCGCCGTCTGCAAGGGCAAGAACCTGCAGTACGTGTTCCGCGCCCAGGTGCACTCCGACCAGTTCGGCGAGGCCTCCTGCTCCTACATCGCCGAAAATGCGCAGAGCAAACTCAAGAAAGATGTGAAGGATCTCAAGGTCGCGATCATCCACGAGGACGGTCCCTACGGCTCGGGCGTCGCGGCCGGCAACGAGGCGAAATGCAAATCCCTCGGCATGCAGATCGTGCACAAGGAGGGCTACGCCGCTACCTCGACCGATCTCTCGGCGCTTGTCACCAAGTTGCGTCGCGCACAGCCCGACGTGATCCTGCACACGGGCTACAACCCCGACATCACGCTGTTCATGCGTCAGGCGAAAGAGGCGGGGCTGAAGTGGTCCGCGCTCATCGGACACGGCTCGGGGCACGCGCAGATCGACAAGCTGACCGAGACCTTCGGCAAGGACATCAACTATCTCTACAACGTCGATCCGGTCGCAGCCCAACTCCTCGATCCCAAGTCGCTGGCACCGGGCCTTGGCGACCTCACGGCCGAGATGGTGAAGCGCTACAAGGCCGAGACGGGCGCCAAGGAAGTGCCCTCGCACGTCTCGATGGGCTTCAACCAGGCCTGGATCTTCTTCAGCGATGTCATGCCCCGCGCCATCAAGAAGTACGGCGGCGTCGATCCGGAAGCCCTGCGCAAGGCCGCCCTCGACACCGATATCCCGGCGGGCGGCACGATCCAGGGCTACGGCGTGAAGTTCTATCCGCCGGGCCATGAGATGGCGGGACAGAACGAGCGCTCCTCGCCCGTCGTCATGCAGTTCGTCGACGGCGAAACGAAGATCGCGTGGCCATCGGCGCTGCGCACCGCCGATCCCGTGCTGCCACTGCCGAGCGGACACGCCTACGCGCGCTGATCACCAGCAAACCGGCGTGCCGGCCGCAATGTCGGCACGCCCTTCGAGTGACGCGCGCAATGGCTCTTCTCACCGTTTCGGGGCTGACCAAGAAGTTCGGCGGCTTCACCGCCGTCAACAACGTGTCGTTCGACGTCAACGAGGGCGAGATTCTCGGCCTGATCGGCCCGAACGGATCGGGCAAGAGCACCACCTTCAACTGCGTCGCCGGCATGTACCAGCCGACTGGCGGCAGCATCCGTTTCCGCGACGAGGAGATCGGCGGCCTCTCCGCGCATGCCATCTGCCATAAGGGCATAGGCCGTACCTACCAGATCCCGCGCC
>RXJK01000133.1 GCA_003963125.1 Hyphomicrobiales bacterium | reverse complement strand
AGGAGCGCAACATTCGCGTGCTCGGCGGCATGAGCGCGGAATCGACGGCGATCTACTACAAGCTCTTCAACGACGAGGTTCGCCGACGCCTGGGCGGGCTGCACTCGGCGGAGCTCCTGATCCGCTCCATCGACTTCGCGCCGGTGGCGGCGATGCAGGCGGAGGGGCAGTGGGAGGATGCGGGCGCCCTGCTGGCCCGGCACGCCCTGTCCCTCGAGCGCGCCGGCGCCGGGCTCATCGTCCTCGCGACGAACACGATGCACAAGATCGTCGGCCACATCACGGCGGCGGTTTCGGTGCCGGTGGTGCACATTGCGGATGCGACGGCGCGTGCGCTCGTTGCCCAGGGCCACCGGCGACCAGGACTGATGGCAACGCGATTCACCATGGAGGACGACTTCTACATCGGCCGCCTGCGCGAGGGCTTCGGTCTCGCCCCGATCGTGCCCGATGCAGCGGACCGGGCGCTGACGCATGCGATTATCTACGACGAGCTGTGCCAGGGCATCGTCAGGGACACCTCGCGCAAGACCTACGAGGGTATTGCCCGCCGGATCGCGGACGCCGGGGCGGACAGCCTTATCCTCGGCTGCACGGAGGTCGGCCTGTTGCTCGATGCCGGTAACGTGCCCGTGCCGGTTTTCGACACGGTCGCCCTGCACGTCCAGGCTGCATTGGATCTCGCCATGAGCCCTTGAGGCTGCCGCCAGCTTTGCGCGCCTCCTGGCGCCGCGCCCCCTTGCCCTCGTCCGCGGACGGGCTTATCGCGGTGCGCGAGGGCAGCGGCGCATTGCGGAGGACGGCATGAGCGGGCAATCGGGACTGGTCTACCGCAGGTTTCTGCTCAAGCTGTCCGGCGAGGCCCTGATGGGCACTGGGGGTTACGGCATCGACATGAGCGTCGTGCAGCGCATGGCCGGCGAGATCCGGCAGGCGCTCGACGCCGGGGCCGAGATCGGCGTGGTGGTCGGCGGGGGCAACATCTTCCGCGGTCTGCAGGGCGCCGCCAAGGGCATGGAGCGCGCCACGGCCGACTACATGGGCATGCTGGCCACGGTGATGAACGCGCTCGCCTTCGCCAACGGTCTCGAACAGGCGGGCGTCGAGGCCCGAGTGATGTCGGCGATCCCCATGCCGACGGTGTGCGAGCCATTCGTACACACCAAGGCGCTGCACCACCTCGAGACGCGCCGCGTCGTGATCTTTGCCGCGGGCACGGGCAACCCCTTCTTCACCACCGACACGACGGCCGCGCTGCGCGCCGTCGAGATGCGCTGCGATGCCATGGGCAAGGCCACGCAGGTCGACGGCATCTACTCGGCCGACCCCAAGAAGGACCCCAATGCCGTCCGCTACGAGCGCCTGACTTATAGCGAAGTTCTCGCCCGTGATCTCAAGGTCATGGACGGGGCCGCCATTGCGCTTGCCCGGGACAACCGTCTTCCGGTAATTGTCTTCTCCTTCGACGAGCCCGGCAATCTGTTGAAGGTGCTGCGCGGAACGGCCGTGGCAACCCTGGTCACGGGCGACGCCTGACCGGCGCGGCGCCGACTGCATTTCGAGCCGGCGGTATCGAGCGCCCGCGCGCTTCAGGAAATTTGCCCGAGGACTACGCCCATGGCCGTGCAGAAATTCGACATCAAGGAATTCGAGCGCCGCATGAAGGGCGCCATCGACACCTTCAAGAAGGAGCTGTCGGGCCTGCGCACGGGGCGCGCCAGTGCGCACCTGCTCGACCCCCTCGTGGTCACGGTTTATGGCTCGCGCATGCCGATCAACCAGGTGGCGACGGTGTCGACGCCCGACGCGCGGACGATCTCGGTGCAAGTGTGGGATCGCGGGCAAGTCTCGGCCGTCGAGAAGGCGATCCGGGAATCGAACCTCGGTCTCAATCCGATCATCGACGGCTCGCTGATCCGCCTGCCGATCCCGGCCCTCAACACCGAGCGGCGGCAGGAACTCGTCAAGATCGCGCACAAGTACGGGGAGACCGCCAAGGTTGCCGTGCGCAACGTGCGCCGCGACGGCATGGAGCTTCTGAAGAAGCTCGACAAGGATGGCCACATCAGCGAGGACGAGCACCACAAGGACAGCGCCAAGGTGCAGGAGCTGACCGACAAGATGATCAAGGAAGTCGATCAGGTGCTCGCGGCCAAGGAAGCCGAGATCAAGCAGGTGTGAGGCTGCGCTTTGTCACCTTGGTGACGCAGCATTGGCCGGGTCCGCGCGCCATCGGCGCACGTCCCGGTTGTCGTATCCCTGTTGCAGCCAGCAGCACCCGGCTTGCCCACCGACAGCTCGACCAAAGGGTGCGGCGCCGATTGCAAATGCCGGTCGTGCCGCTCAATTCCGAGCCGGACGCTGGACAAGTCCGTTTTCGATATGGTTTGTGAAAGTTGCCATCGTGGCGCATTCTTCGTCGAGGATGAGGCCGCTCGTCTGATCCGCTCCTGCAACGCGTGCGAAGCCTCTCCATGAACACACACAGCCAGACGGCGAGCTGGAAGGCCCCGGCCAAGGTACCGCGTCACATCGCGATCATCATGGACGGCAACGGCCGCTGGGCGGCGCAGCGCAAGCTGCCGCGCTCGATGGGGCATCGCAGCGGCGTCGAGGCGGTGCGACGCACGGTGCGCGCGGCGACCGAACTCGGCGTGCAGCACCTCACGCTCTTCAGCTTCTCGTCGGAGAACTGGACCCGGCCTGCCGAGGAGGTCAACGACCTCATGGGGCTCATCAAGCGCTTCATCCGCGGCGACCTCGCCGAGCTGCACCAGAACGGCGTGCGCATCAGCGTGATCGGCGCGCGCGCGGGCATCGACCCGGATCTCCTGGCGCTGATCGACGAGGCGGTCGATCTCACGTCGGACAACACGTCCCTCAACCTGATCATCGCCTTCAACTACGGGGCACGCGCCGAGATTACGGAAGCCGCGCGGCGGCTTGCCGAGCGCGTCAAGCGGGGCGAACTCGAGCCTGACGCCATCACGCCCGAGCTTCTCGGGCAGGCGCTCGACACATCGGCCATCCCCGACCCGGAGCTCCTGATCCGCACCAGCGGCGAGGTGCGCCTGTCGAACTTCCTCCTGTGGCAGTGCGCCTACACGGAGTTTGTGTTCTTGCCCGTTCTGTGGCCTGATTTCGGCCGCGAGCACCTCGAGACGGCGATCGACGAGTTCGCGCAGCGCGAGCGGCGCTTCGGCGGCGTCGTCTCCCAGACCGCCGAGTAAATGGCCGGGTCCGCCGCGGGCGGCGCAGAAAAGGCCAGCAAGGCAGGGATATGAACGAGGGCGATCACAACGCCGGCGAGCCCGACAACGGAACGGCCCCGCACGGACGGAGCCTCGGCCAGGATTTCCCTCTCCGGCTCGTCTCGGGCGTCGTGATGGCCATCATCGCGGCCGGGGTGATCGCGTCCGGTCCGATCCCCTTCTACGGCCTCGTCGTGGTGATCGCGACGGCGCTGAGCTGGGAATGGGGGCACCTCGTGCGCGGCACGCGGTTCGATGCCGTCACGGGGCTGCACATGGTGGTGGCCGCGGTGAGTTCGGCACTGGCCGCTTTCGGATGGCCCGGGCTCGGCGTGCTGCTTGTGATCATCGGGGCGATCCTGGTGTTCGTTCTGACCATCGGTGGCCCCAGCATCTATTCGGCCGTGGGCGTTTTCTATGCGGGCCTGCCGGCGATCGCGCTGATCTGGCTGCGCTCGGACGTGCATCTCGGCCTGTTGGCGATCGGCTACATCGTGCTCGTCGTGGTGGCGACGGACGTCTCCGCATTCATCGCCGGGCGGCTGATCGGCGGGCCCAAGCTCTGGCCGCTCATTTCACCGAACAAGACGTGGTCCGGGCTTGCCGGCGCGGTCGCTGGCAGCGCGCTCGCCGGCGGCATCTACGGCTATCTGGTGCCCGTCACCTCGGCCCCGCGGCTTGCGATGGTCGGCGGGCTTCTCGCCGTCGTCGCGCAGGCCGGCGACCTGTTCGAATCGGGCCTGAAGCGACACTTTCACGTGAAGGACAGCAGCAACCTGATCCCAGGCCACGGCGGCGTGATGGACCGGGTGGATGGTCTCGTTGCGGCCGCACTCGCCGTCGGCCTTGCCGCGCTTCTCGTCAACATATACTCCCCCGCGCACGCCCTCCTGATCGGGCCGTGACCCAACACCCAAGGATCACTGCTTGACCTCTTCATCGGTCCGCGCGAGCGCTGCCTTCCCCTCCGAGGGGACGGAGCGGAAGCGCGTGTCCGTGCTCGGCGCGACCGGGTCCGTGGGGCAAAGTACGCTCGATCTTCTCAAGCGCGACCCGCCCCGTTTCGAGGTGGCGGCGCTGACCGCCCATCGCGATGTCGAGGCGCTCGCCCGCGAGGCGATCGCGGTGGGGGCGGAGTTCGCCGCCATTGCAGATCCCGGCGGCTATGGCGCCCTCAAGTCGCTTCTCGCGGGAACGGACATTCGTGCGGGTGCGGGCGGCGACGCCATCATCGAGGCGGCGCAGCTTGCCGCCGATTGCGTGGTGGCGGCGATCGCGGGCGCCGCTGGTCTCGAGCCGACGCTTGCGGCGGTCGAACAGGGGCGCCGGGTCGCGCTCGCCAACAAGGAATGCCTCGTTTCCGCAGGCAGCGTGTTCATGGAGGCCGTGCGCGCTGCCGGCACGGAATTGTTGCCGGTCGATTCCGAGCATTCGGCCGTGTTCCAGGCGCTGGCGGGCGCCGAGCCGGGTTCAGTTGAGCGCATCACGTTGACCGCGTCGGGCGGTCCGTTCCGCGGCTGGGACCATGCGCGGCTCGCGACCGTCACGCCGGATGCTGCCCTGCGGCATCCCAATTGGTCCATGGGGCGCAAGATCACCATCGACAGCGCGACCTTGATGAACAAGGGCCTCGAGCTGATCGAGGCGTACCACCTGTTTCCGACGCGGCCGGACCAGCTCGACGTCGTGGTGCATCCGCAATCGATCGTGCACGCACTTGTCGCGTTCCGGGACGGTTCGGTGCTGGCGCAACTCGCCTGTCCCGATATGCGCACGCCGATCGCCTTGGGGCTGAGCTGGCCCGCACGCATGGAGACGCCGACCAAGCGGCTCGACCTCGTCGCCCTCGGCGCGCTCACCTTCGAAGCCCCCGACAGCGATAAATTCCGCTGTCTGAAGCTCGCCCGCCAGGCGCTCGAGACCGGCGGGATGACGCCGGCAATTCTCAATGCCGCCAACGAGGTAGCCGTCGAGGCCTTCCTGCAGCAAAGGATAGGGTTCCTTCAAATCGCCGAACTCGTCGAGGAAACGATGGAGCGGGCGGCGAAAGGGGCTGTCTCGACCACGTGGCAAGACCTCGCCGACGTTCTGGAGGCCGATGCCGCAGGCCGGCGCATCTGTGCCGAAATCCTGGCTTCGAACTTGCTGGGGCGGGTTTCGATGGTCGTGAGTGAGCGGCTGGCGTGAGGCACGGCGTGTGCCCACAGGTTGGTCGCAGGAAAACGCCGGCAGGTATCGCAATAGCGGCGCGATCTGCCTAAATTGACGAAGAGACCATGCGGCGCGGGGCAGGGAGCCATCCGCCGGCGTGGTCGCAAAGATCTGGAGTCGGGCCGAGATGGAACTGATCGGGCAGGGGATAGGCGGACTGCAGGGCATCTTCGGCAAATTGCTGCCCTTCCTCTTCGTGCTCACCGTGGTGGTTTTCATCCACGAACTTGGGCACTTCCTGGTCGGCCGCTGGTGCGGGGTGAAGGTCAAGGCCTTCTCGATCGGCTTTGGCAAGGAGATTTTCGGCTTCTTCGACCGGCACGGGACCCGCTGGCGGGTAGCCTGGATCCCGCTCGGCGGCTACGTGAAGTTCGCCGACGACGAGAACGGCGCCAGCGTCCCCTCCAAGGAAGCCCTCGACAAGATGACCCCCGAGGAGCGGGCCGGGGCCTTCCATACCAAGCCGCTGTGGGCCAAATCGGCCATCGTGGCGGCGGGGCCCATCGCCAACTTCTTGTTGGCCATAGCTATTTTCGCGGCGACCTTCGCCATCTTCGGCATGCCCGTCACCGCCCCGCGGGTCGACGACGTGATCCCGGACGGGGCCGCGGCACGTGCCGGGTTCAAGGCCGGCGACCTGATCGTCTCCATCAACGGCGAGGCGATCGACAGCTTCGGGGACATGCAACGCATCGTCTCGGCCAGCGCCGACCGGGAACTGACCTTCGAGGTCAACCGCGCCGGCAAGCTCGTGCTGCTCAAGGCGACCCCTGATCGCAAAGAGATTTCCGACCGTTTCGGCAACAAGATGCGCCAGGGCGTGATCGGCATCCGGCGCAACACCAACTCGTCCAAGGACTGGGAAGTCCGCAAGTTCGGGCCGGTCGAGGCCGTCGGGATGGGGGTGAAGCAAACGGTGTTCATCGTCACCCGGACGCTGGGTTACCTGAGCGACGTGATCATGGGCCGGGAGTCGCCCGATCAGGTCGGCGGGCCGATCCGCATCGCCGAAGTGTCCGGCCAGGTCGCGAGCGACGGGTTCTTGCCCCTCCTGCAGTTGACGGCGGTGCTGTCGGTCAGCATCGGGCTCATCAACCTGTTCCCGGTGCCGCTACTGGACGGTGGTCACCTGCTGTTCTACGCGATCGAGGCGGTTCGTCGCAGGCCGCTCAGCGAGCGTAGCCAGGAGATCGGTTTCCGCATCGGTCTGGCGCTGGTTTTGGCCCTCATGATCTTCGCCACTTGGAACGATCTTGGGATCGTCAAGCGGTGGATTGGGGGGAGTGGTTAAGAAGGAGTGAGAATCACTCTGCATGGCGTAAAGTTGCCACTTCCAAGAGGGTTCCTGAATCGTTAAGACCATAGCCCAGGGTTTCTTGCTTCCGGTCCGCCGACCGGGAAAAACCTAAGCAGTCTTTGGCGTTCCGGCCGGGAGCCGGTACGCGGTGGGCAAAGGCAGTGTAGGCGTAAGATGCCCGGCTGCACGTATCCTCGCCGAAGGATCGTGACGCGTGAGTTGAGGGGACGGCGCGAGGGAAAGGCACACCCAAGGATGCTTGTCTTAGGGACGCGCAAGTCGGGGGACTGGCGGCACATCCTGGCCTGCTTGTTGGCGTTGGTTGCGCTGGTAAGCATCGAGCCTGTCGTGACCGCGACATCAGCGTTCGCGCAAAGCGGACCGATCCGTGAAATCCGCGTGGTGGGCAACCGCCGCGTCGAGCCCGAGACCGTCCGCACCTACCTGCGGTTCGGCGTGGGCGATGCCTACGACGCGAGCCGCGTCGACGCTTCCATCAAATCACTGTTCGCGACGGGCCTGTTCTCGGACGTTCAGATCGATCGCGACGGCCCCGTCGTCGTCATCACGGTCGCCGAGAACCCGGTGATCAACCAGGTGGCCTTCGAGGGCAACCGGGAAGTCGACAAGGCCACGCTCGAGAACGAAGTGCAGCTGAAGCCGCGCGCCGTGTTCACGCGCGCCAAGGTGCAGGCCGACGTGCAGCGCGTGCTGGACGTCTATCGCCGTCAGGGCCGCTTCGCCGCGACCGTCTCGCCCAAGCTGATCGAACTCGACAGCAATCGCGTCAACGTCGTCTTCGAAATCGACGAAGGCGGCGCCACCAAGGTGAAGGCGATCAACTTCATCGGCAACAAGGCGTTTTCCGACTCGCAGCTGCGCGACATCATCACGACCAGCCAGTCGGGTCTGTTCGACTTCCTGAAGAGCACGAACGTCTACGATCCCGACCGCCTCGCGCTCGATCGCGAGCTGCTGCGCCAGTACTACCTGAAGAACGGCTACGCGGACGTGCGTGTC
This sequence comes from Hyphomicrobiales bacterium, assembly GCA_003963125.1. Lineage (GTDB taxonomy): Bacteria > Pseudomonadota > Alphaproteobacteria > Rhizobiales > Hyphomicrobiaceae > AWTP1-13. The sequence continues at coordinate 2,546 of RXJK01000133.1, read as the reverse complement.
GTCTCGGCCAACGCCGAGCTCGACCGCGACGGGTCCGGGTTCTTCATCACCTTCGTCGTGGACGAGGGCGAGATCTACAAATTCGGCTCGGTCGAGATCGAGTCGCTGCTGGCGCAGGTCGATGGCAACTCGCTCCGCGGCGAGATGCTGACCGTGGCTGGCACGCTCTACAACCAGGCCTCGATGGACAAGACGGTCGAGAAGCTGACGCTGCTCGTCTCCGAGCAGGGCTACCCATTCGCCCGCGTCCGCCCCAAGGCTTCCCGTGACGCCGCCGCACGCGCCATCAACGTCACCTACACGATCGACGAAGGCCCGCGCGTCTACATCGAGCGCATCAACATCAACGGCAACACGCGGACCCGCGACTACGTCATCCGCCGCGAGTTCCGCCTGGCCGAAGGCGACGCCTTCAACCCGCTGATGGTCGACAAGGCCAAGCAGCGCCTGCAGAACCTTGGCTTCTTCAAGGGCGTCGAGATCAAGCGCCGTCCGGGCTCGGCGCCCGACCGCGTGACGCTCGACGTCGAAGTGCTGGAACAGTCCACAGGCGAACTGTCGTTCGGTGCCGGCTACTCGACGGCAGAAGGCGTGATCGGCGACATCAGCATCTCCGAGCGCAACTTGATGGGCCGCGGCCAGTACCTGCAGCTCAAACTGTCCGGCTCGCTGACGCGCCTCAACGCTCAGCTCAGCTTCACCGAGCCGCGGTTCCTCGATCGCAACCTGTCCGCGGGCTTCGATCTCTTCACGCGGACGACGTTCGTCAGCAGCTATCAGCAGTTCGCGTCCAGCTCGACGGGCGGCTCGGTCCGCCTCGGCATCCCGCTGGCGGAAGGCCTGTGGCTGACGAACAGCTACACGCTGACCTACAACACGTTGACGGATGTGCAGTCGACGGCGTCCGCTGCAATCAAGGAAGCCCAGGGCGACTACGTCACCTCCGCCTACGGCCTCGCGCTCGCCTACGACAAGCGCAATCATCCCAAGAACCCGACGTCCGGCTACTACCTGATGACCTCGGCGGAAATGGCGGGTCTCGGCGGCGACGTGAACTACTTCCGCTACACGGCGGAAGGCCGCTACTACTACCCGATCGCCGACCGCGTCACCTTCGTCGGCCGCGCCATCGGCGGCTACATCGAGGGCTGGGGTGGCAAGGACGTCCGGCTGCTCGACCTGTTCTATCGCGGTGGCGAAACGATCCGTGGCTTCGCCCGCGCCGGTCTCGGTCCGCGCGACATAACGACGGGTGACGCGCTCGGCGGCAATACGTACTGGTCGACGACGGCGGAAATCCGCTTCCCGATCCCGTACGTGTCGGAAGAGGTGGGCATGGGCCTCGCGGCCTTCGTCGACGCCGGTTCGGTGTTCGGTGCAGGTGCCGGTGCGAAGAAGCTGGACAACAAGTACGGTACGTGCGGGACGGCGTCCCCCACGGACGTCTGCCTTGCCGACTCCTCGGCAACGCGCGTGACGGCCGGTATCAGCCTCTTGTGGAACTCGCCGCTCGGGCCGCTGCGCCTCGACATCGGCAAGGCGCTCGTCAAAGAGTCGTTCGACAAAGAGCAGCTGATCCAGTTCGGCGCCTCCACCAAGTTCTGATCGGAAACGGGGGACTTCGGTCCCCCTTTTCATGCCCGGCTCGGTTACCGGCGGGCCATCTGCTGCCTGAGTGCGGTAGCGGCGTAGTTTCTCCCTCCTGAAAGGGCTTTCGAGGCGGGACAGCGGCGCGCAGAAGCTTGCCAGCGACGTCACCGGGCCTTACAGCCAGTTTCTGTCATTTCGCGAAGATGGTCAGCCGGCTTCGACTGCCGCGCGCCCCCTTCGTGGACTGCCGCGAACGTCGCCGGACGACGCGCATGGGGCGCGCATTGCCGACGATGTGGTCCTGCCAAAGGGGGCCCGATGGAGCATCCAGGCTTCTTCACGAGATCGGAACCGATGGCGCTCGGCGTGCTCGCCGAGAAGCTCGGGATCCAGTTGCCGGAGGGCGCAGACCGGGCGCTCATGATCCGCGATGTGCGGCCGCTCGGCGAGGCCGCGAGCGGGCATCTGTCGTTCCTCGACAATCGCAAGTACCTGCCGCAGCTCGCCACGACGCAAGCCGCGGCCTGCCTCGTCGCGCCGGGCTTCGTCGCGCGCGTGCCGGCGGCAACGGTCGCCATGCCCGTGGCCCAGCCCTATCGGGCTTTCGCGCAAGCGCTCGCGCTGTTCTATCCCGATGCGCTCCATCCCAAGTCGGCAATGACGGAAGCCGGCGATCCTCTGGTTCACCCGTCTGCGCATGTCGAGGCGGGGGCCCGCATCGAGGCGGGGGCGGTCGTGGGGCGGGAGGCGCAGATCGGCCGCGGCACGGTGATTGCGGCCGGCGCCGTCGTCGGCTACCGCGTGACCGTCGGCCGGGACTGCTTCATCGGACCGGGGGTGTCGTTAACCAATGCGCTGGTCGGGGACCGGGTGATCCTGCACGCCGGCGTCCGCGTCGGCCAGGACGGGTTCGGGTTCGCCATGGGCGCGCAGGGCCACCTGAAAGTGCCGCAGAT
>RXJK01000071.1:23528-58337 GCA_003963125.1 Hyphomicrobiales bacterium | reverse complement strand
TCCAAACGTTGAGCAGGCTTCTGCCCCTCACCCTCTCCCCATTCCGCTCCGCTGCATGGGGAGAGGGAACAAGGGCGACGTTCTCCGCCAAGCGCGCTGCGTCTTCTTCTCCTCTCCCCGCCTGCGGGGAGAGGGCCGGGGTGAGGGGCAGCGACATTCACAAAGCGCAGAGCGAGTTTCTGCCACGGGCAGCGGTCGTTTGGAGAGACGCCCCAAAACGAAAAGCCCCGGCGCGGGGGCCGGGGCTTTGAAAGCGCAGCGTGTGAACGCTCAGTTCAGCTCGTGGATCTTGAAGGGCAGGCCGCCGCGCGGGGTGAGCGTGACGGTGGCGTTGATGCCCGGAGGCTCGGCGCCGACGTACTCCGGGCGGAACCGGCGCAGCAGGATCGACAAGGCCAGCGTGTTCTCGACCTGGCTCATGGCGCCGCCGATGCAGGAGCGCTTGCCGCCGCCGAAGGGAATGTACGTGTAGGGCTTGCGCTTCTTGGCGGCGTCGCCGAGCCAGCGCTCCGGGCGGAACTCCTCCGGATCTTCCCAGTACTTCGGGCTGTGGTGCACGCCGTAGGAGAACAGCGCCACGCGATCGCCGGGCCGGATTTCCTTGCCGTCGATCACGTCGGCCTTCGCGGCGACCCGGATGAACATCCAGATCGGCGGATAGATGCGCATCGTCTCCTGGATCACCGCGCGCGTGTAGGCGAGCGCGGAATAGTCGGCCGCCGTCGGATCGCGATCGCCGTACACCTCGAGGCCTTCGCGGCGGATGCGCTCGCGCGCTTCCGGGCGCTTCGACACTTCGTACATGGCCCAGGCGAGCGTCAGTGCCGTCGTCTCGGTGCCGGCCCACAGGTACTGCTTCAATTCGTCGAGCGCCTGCTGCTGGTCGAACTCGGGGATCGACGGATCAGCAACCGCGGCCTCGATCATCTTGAGCAGCGTCTGTTCGCGGTTCTCGCGCGGATCGGCGGCGAGCACCTGTGGCATCACGCCGGCCCAGGTCTCCACGGCCTTGGCGACCGATTCCTCCGACACGTCGAACTCCTCGCCGGCGACCTTCTTGTCGCGCACGGCCTTGTGGTTCATCACGTCGGTGTAGAGCTTCACGCACTTGAACACGAAGTGCGGATTGAACGGCATATCGCGGTCGAACAGCGCCTTGCAGATCATGTCCGCGGCGAGCGTCCAGGTCTGCTCGACCATCTCGAACGACTCGCCCGACTTGGCGAGCTTCGCCCACGTGTCCATCTTCGTGCGGATCGCCTGCAGGAAGAACGGCACGTACTCGACGAACATGTCGGGATGGAAGGCCGGCTGCTGCGGCATGCGGATCTTCTGCCACAACGCGCCGTCGTGGGTGATCATGGCCTTGCCGAAGATCGGCTTCAGGCCATCGAAGTACTTGATGTAGTCGTCGGCCTTGGTGACGAACACGCGCTTGAAGTGCTCGGGCTCCGTCAGCAGCACGACGCGCTGGTTCGCCATGTTGATGGGAATGACGCCGCCGTACCGCTCCGCCATCTGCATCAGGATCTTCATCGGGTTCTGCGGGCCCTTGGCGAGGGGCGTCAGCTTGAACCAGATGGAGGATTCTTCCCCGAGCTGATCGATGTGGGAGACAGGCGCTGTCATTGGCAGGCTCCACGGTGGGGGCCGGCATCGTTCGTATGGTGCCGAGCCGATAGATCCGAGCGCAGGGCACTGCACACGGATATCGCATCCGCGTGGAGCATAGTCCCCTCAGGGCCCCGAGCCGAAGCAAGATCGAGATGCGCCTGTGACCGACGACGGTAGAGGAGGCACCCGATGTACTTGACCTGGGGCAGAGGTATCACCGGCCCTTTCGGGCTGTCCATGTTCGATACTGCCGCACGGAAACGAATTTCCCTGATCTGATGCGGCTTAGCAAACCCGCTCGCCTCCTGGCGAGACCAGTGTCTGGCGCTGGTTAACGGGCGCCTCGAGGCTCACGCGGCCGCCCACGAGTTTGGCCTTCCCCTCGACCACGAGGGCAAGGGCCGCGGGGTAGATGCGGTGCTCGATAGCAAGAATCCGTTCGGCCAGCCGATCCTCCGTATCCCCCGCAACGACCGGAACCACGCCCTGCGCGATGATCGGCCCTGAATCGAGTTCCGGCGTGACGAAATGGACGCTCGCGCCGGACACCCGCACGCCGGCTTCGAGCGCCTGACGCTGCGGATGCAGTCCCTTGAACAGCGGCAGCAGCGACGGGTGGATATTGATCTGCCGTCCGGCCCATTTCTCAACGAATCCAGCCGTTTGGATGCGCATGAACCCGGCCTGGGCGACGTAGTCGATCTGCGCGGCGACGAGGGCCGCATCGATCGCTGCGTCGAAACTCTCCCGGGAGGGGAAGGCCTTGTGGTCGATGGCGGCGGTCTGCAGGTTCTGCTCTCGCGCCCACGCGAGGCCTGCTGCATCGAGCTTGTTTGAGATCACGAGTGCGATTTCGGCCGGATAGTCGGCGGCCCGCGAGGCGTTCACCAGCGCCATCATGTTGCTGCCGCGCCCCGAGATCAGCACGGCGACGCGCTTGCGTGGAGAACCCGTCATGGGGCGTATCCGAGCGACCCCGAGTAGCGGACGGCCTCCGCCTCGCCCTTGCCCTTGGCCTGGGATTTGACGCCCCGCCCCGGCTCGATGGCCCCGATCTCGATGGAGCGTTCGCCGGCCTCCGCGAGGGCGGCGGCGACTTCCTGCACTTGGTCGCGCGCGACCACGAGGATGAGACCGATGCCGCAATTGAACGTGCGGAGCATTTCTTCGTCGTCGAGGCGGCCAGCTTTGGCGAGCCAGCCGAACACGGCAGGCGCCGACCAGCGCGAGAGATCGACATGCGCGGCAAGGCCATCCGGCAGCACCCGCGGCAGGTTCTCCGACAACCCGCCGCCCGTAATATGAGCTAGCGCCTTGACGGCGTTCGTCTTCCGGATCGCGTTGAGCACCGGTTTGACGTAGATGCGCGTCGGCTCCAGCAGGGCCTGGGCGACGGTACGTCCGGCAGCGAACGGCGCCGGCGCGTCCCACGCGAGGTTCTGCCCGGCCACGAGGCGGCGCACCAGCGAATAGCCGTTGGAGTGGACGCCGGATGAGGTAAGACCCAGCAGCACGTCGCCGGCCTGCACATCGGGCCGCGGCAGCAGCTTCGTGCGCTCCACCGCCCCGACAGAAAATCCTGCGAGATCATAGTCCTTCGCGGCATACATGCCGGGCATTTCGGCCGTCTCGCCGCCACTCAGCGCGCAGCCGGCCTGCCGGCAACCCTCGGCGATGCCGGCCACCACGCTGCGTGCGGTCTCCACGTCGAGCTTCCCGCAGGCGAAATAGTCGAGGAAAAACAGGGGCTCAGCGCCTTGCGCCAACAGGTCGTTGACGCACATGGCGACGAGATCGATGCCGATCGTCGCGTGCTGCCCCGTATCGATGGCGATCTTCAGCTTCGTGCCGACCCCGTCGTTGGCGGCGACCAGGATCGGGTCTTCGAACCCGGCGGCCTTGAGATCGAACAGCGCCCCGAACCCGCCCAACGCCGCGTCGGCCCCTGGCCTGCGCGTGGAGCGCGCCAAAGGCTTGATCGCTTCCACCAGCGCGTTGCCGGCATCGATGTCGACCCCCGCATCGCGATAGGTAACGGAATTTCGGCCGTCGTCAGGCTTGGGCATCGGCGCCTCGCTTAGCGTCCCGCTTTCCCGTCAGATCGCGCCGGGAGCCCTCGACGCACCGCCGGCTGGACGAACGCGCCCGCGGCCTGTGCTCGCGCCGGCATCCTGTTCCGCGGCTTCTTTTTTTCGCCGGGAGAAGCGGGGATGATGGGACGGCGGCATAGCAGGCACGGCCGGCAAGGGCAAATTCTTCGCTCTGGTTTTTCAGGGCTTGGGATTTTCGGTCTCTGCCGTGCGAGCCCAGCGTCTTGACGCACGCGGCGGGGCGGTCCATGGCAGAAGACATGCTGGGAATATCGAACACGCTGTTCATCGATCGGCGGCTGCGCCGGCTCGCCGGCCTGCTGGCGGGCGTCGTCGGACTGGCGCTCGGCAGCGCCGAGGCGGCCCCCGCCGATGCCATCTTCACGGTCGGCAACTATCCTGTCGAAGCGCGCGCGGACAATGCCGTCGCGGCCAAGGACAAGGCGCTGGCCGATGGGCAGCGCGCAGCCTTCCGCTCGCTCCTGAAGCGCCTCGTCCCGGTCACGGCGCACCCGCGTCTCAAGAACGTGCGCGTCGCCAAGCCCGGCGACCTCATCGAGGGAATTCGCGTGCGCGCCGAGCGCAACTCCGCGACCGATTACATCGCCAGCCTCGACTTCGCCTTCCAGCCGCGCGCCATTCGCGCGCTCCTGCAGCAGGAAGGCCTGCCGATCGTCGAGGAGCAGGCGCCCGAGGCCGTCGTCATTCCGGTGTGGCGGTCCGCGCCCGGCACGCCGCCGAAGGACGAGCCGTCGTGGACGGGCGTGTGGAAGGGCCTCGACCTCGAGCACGCGCTGTCCCCGGTCAAGCTCGTGCCGTTGAAGCCGGAGATGTCGGCCGACGCCGTTGCCGCGCTAGCCAACGGAGATGGCGCGGCCATCCGCAGCCTCGTCAACGCCACGCGCTCCGAACTGATCGTGGTCGCGCTCGCCGAGCCCGACGCGGGCAACCGCAAGCTGATGGTCACGCTCGCCGGCCGCGACGCCGTCGGCGCCTTCACGCTGAAGCGCGCCTACCGCATCGATCCGAGCGATCCTTCCTATGCCGCAGAGTTGGCCGGTGTCGTCTCGCTGGGCGTCCTCGAAGGGCGCTGGAAGGCCATCGCCAATCCGAGCACGGACATGGTTGCGGCTCCGCCCCCGCCCCCGCGCATGCCCGCGCCGGCTGCGCCCGTCGGATACGCCCCCGCGCCGGCCATGCAGCCGCCGCCCGCGGCCGCCTCTGGCGGTGCGGCTATGCAGGTCTCCGTCGAGTTCAGCGGCATGGCCGAGTGGCAGAACATCAGCCGCCGGCTCGCGGCTACGCCCGGCTTGCAGAACCTCGATGTCGCGGGGCTCTCCGCCCGCGGCGCGCGTGTGACCTTCAGCTATGCCGAGGGCCCGCAGCGGCTCGTGCAGGCGCTGGAGGCGCAGGGCCTCGCCCTGCGCAACAGTGGTGGCGCTTGGGTCCTTTCGGCGCGATGATGCAGGCTTCCACCGCGGTCCTCACGAATTCGAAGTACGGCTGGACGTTTTGAAGCTCAACATTCCCAACTTCATCACCATCGCCCGGGTGATGTCGGTCCCGGTGATCTTCTGGCTTCTCGTCACCGGAGAGACGCGCACGGCCTTTTTCGTCTTCGTGGCGGCCGGCGCGAGCGACGCGCTCGATGGCTACCTGGCGAAGCGGTTTTCCTGGCAGACCGAACTCGGCGCCATCCTCGACCCGATGGCCGACAAGCTCCTGCTCGTCAGCCTGTTCATCGCGCTCGGCGTGGCGAAAGAACTACCGCTGTGGCTCGTCATCGCCGTCGTCAGCCGCGACATCCTGATCGTGCTGGCGGTGATGGTCTCCTGGGTGATGTCGCAGCCGGTGGCGATCAAGCCGCTCGTCATCAGCAAGATCAACACCTTGTTCCAGATCGTGCTGGTGGCCACCGTGCTCGCCGATGCTGCCTTCGGCCTGGGGCTCGGCATGGTGCGCTCCGCCCTGGTGTGGATTACGGGAACACTGACCCTCCTCTCGCTGGCGGCCTACCTCCGAGGCTGGTTTACGCATATGACTGGAAGCTGAGCCGCAGGCTTGTCGCTTTGGGCGGCTAGAGCTGCGGCCGGTATCGGAGACCGGTCATGCGCATCGAGAAGCAGCTCCTGTTCTGGCTGATTGCCCTGATCGTCGTGCTGCTCGTCGTGGCGGCGCTGAAGGATATCCTGCTGCCCTTCGTGGCGGCCGTCGTCATCGCCTACTTCCTCAACCCGCTGGCCGACGGGCTCGAGCGCATCGGCCTGCCGCGCGCGCTGGCGGCGACGCTCATCGTCGGCGTGGCGGGTGTGGTCATCACGCTTGCGGTGGTCTTCCTCGGCCCCCTGGTGGTCGAACAGATCCGCCAGTTCGCGACGAGCCTGCCGGGTGAACTCGCCAAGCTGCGGGCGACGGCAGAGCACATCGCACAGGATTGGCTCGGCCCCAATTTCCCGAACCTCAAGGTCGCGCTCGACAAGGGCATGGACGGGTTGTCCCAGAACTGGGGTTCGACCGTCGCGGCCGTTCTCACGTCGCTGCTGAGCGGCGGGCTCGCGGTCGTGAACTTCATCGCCCTGTTTCTGATCACGCCGGTCGTGGTCTTCTACCTGATCGTCGACTGGCACCACATGCTGGCGCGCCTCGACGAGGCGCTGCCGCGCGACCATGCCGCCGTCATCCGCAAGCTCGCCATCGACATCAACGACGCGGTCGCGGCCTTCATCCGCGGCCAGGGCGCCATCTGCATCGTGCTCGGGCTGCTCTATGCGGCGGGCCTCAGTTGGGCGGGCATCAACTACGGACTGCTCGTTGGGCTCACGACGGGAGTGCTGGCCTTCGTCCCGGTGATCGGCTGGCTCGTCGGCCTCATCACGGCCCTGTCGCTCGCCTTCGTCCAGTACGGGGCCGACGTGACGGTGCTGCTGAAAGTCGTCGCGGTCCTTACGGCCGGCATCGCCATCGACACGGCATTCCTCTCGCCCCGCCTCGTCGGCCAGAAGATCGGCCTGCATCCCGTCTGGCTGATCTTCGCGCTGTTCGTGTTCAGCTACCTGTTCGGATTGGTGGGCACGCTGATCGCCGTGCCGCTCGCCGCCGCCGCGAGCGTTCTGATCCGCTTTGCCATAAATATGTACCTTCAGAGCGCCCTTTATCGCGGCGCCGCGGTCGCGCCGCATGCGGGCGGTCCGGCAGCAGGAGGAAGCGCATGACAGAGGCCGCCGGCCAGCTCGTACTCGATCTCGCGCAGCGCCCCGCGCTCGGGGCGGAGGATTTTCTCATCTCGGAGGCGAACCGCGCTGCCGCCGCCGCCGTCGACCGCTGGCCGGATTGGCCGCAGGCGTCGATGCTCGTGGTGGCCCCGCCGCGCGCCGGCAAGACGCATCTCGCCAACGTCTGGCGCCTGAAGTCGGGCGCCGCCCGGCTCGAGGCATCCCAGCTCAGCGAGGACGATATCGCCTTCACCACGGGCGCGCTGGTCGTCGAGGATCTGCACGACGGCATCGCCGACGAGCGCGTCCTGTTCCACCTGTTGAATCTCGTGCGCGAACGCAAGTTGTCGATGCTGCTGACGTCCGAACTGGCGCCCGGCGAGCTTCCCGTCCGCCTGCCGGACCTGCGCTCGCGTCTGAGGGCGTTGCCTATCGTCACCATCGCCAATCCGGACGAGGGGCTGCTGAAGGCCGTCCTGGTCAAGCTTTTCGCGGATCGTCAGCTCACGGTCGAACCGCAGGTGATCAGCTACATTGCCCTGCACATGGAGCAGTCGATGGAGGCGGCGGCCGAGATCGTGGCCGAGATCGATACGCTAGCGATGGCCACGCACCGCCGCGTCTCGCGCGCCTTGGCCGGTGCCGTTCTGACCCGCCGCGCCGTCTAAGCCATCAAGGTTTCGGTAAGCGAATCAACGAACTGTCGGGGCTGTCGCAAAACCGATAAAATGGGGTCACAATATCCGCCCCGGTCTGGAGAGGCAGCGGCGGTGTCGATGACAGAGACTTCGAAACCCAAGCAGAAGCGTCGGCGTGGCACCAAGGCGGCACGTGCCGCCACGAGCGCCGTCGTAGCCAAGGAATTCCGGCCATCTGCCGAGGCGCCCGCAGCCAAAGTTGCGCCCGCGCCCCAGCCACCGATGCCGGTCCCGGTCGGCCCCGCCCGCTTCGTCAACCGCGAGTTGTCGTGGCTCCAGTTCAACCGCCGCGTCCTCGAAGAGGCGGCGAACGTGCATCACCCGCTCCTCGAGCGGCTGCGCTTCTTGTCGATCTCCGCCTCCAACCTCGACGAGTTCTACATGGTCCGCGCCGCGGGCCTGTACGGGCAGGTCGCGGCGGGCGTGACGCAGCAGAGCCAGGACGGCCTCACGCCGAGCCAGCAGCTGGCCGAGATCAACCGTTTCGCAGGCCTGCTCGTCGGGGACCAGCAGAAGTACTGGATCGAGCTCAAGGGCCTGCTCGCCGGCCAGGGCATTCACGTCATCGAGCCCACCGACCTGACCGGGCCCGAGCGCACGTGGCTCGACCGCCAGTTCATGTCCCAGTATCTACCGATCCTGACCCCGATCGCCGTCGATCCCTCGCACCCCTTCCCGTTCATCCAGAATGGCGGCATCACCATCGGCATCGAGCTGAAGCGTGAGCGCGACGGCACCACCATGCACGCGGTGGTCCCGCTCCCCAATCAGATCGCCCGCTTCATCCGCCTGCCGGCCGACGAGACAGCCCCGCAGGGCGAGGCGCCGCAGCCGATCCGCTTCGTGCGGCTCGAATCCGTCATCGTCATGTATCTCAACCGCCTGTTCCCGGGCTTCGTGCCGAAGGGCCAGGGCGCCTTCCGCGTGCTGCGCGACAGTGACATCGAGGTGCAGGAGGAGGCGGAAGATCTCGTCGCCCTCTACGAGACGGCTCTCAAGCGCCGCCGCCGCGGCCACGTCATCCGCCTCGAGGTCGATGGCCAGATGCCGGAGCGCCTCCAGCACTTCGTCACGCGCGAACTCGAAATCCGCGAGGATGCGGTGTTCGTGAAGGAAGGGCTGCTCGGCCTCGCCGACACAAAACAGCTCATCGTCTCCGAGCGCCCCGACCTGCTGTTCAAGCCGTTCAGCATCCGCTTCCCCGAGCGCATCCGCGAATACGACGGCAACTGCTTCGAGGCGATCCGCAAGAAGGACATCGTCGTCCACCACCCCTACGAGTCCTTCGACGTCGTGGTGCAGTTCCTGCGCCAGGCCGTGGCGGATCCGAACGTCCTTGCGATCAAGTGGACGCTCTACCGCACCTCCAACGACAGCCCGATCGTCCGCGCGCTGATGGAAGCGGCCGAGATGGGCAAGAGCGTCACGGCCGTCGTCGAGCTGCGCGCCCGCTTCGACGAGGCGGTCAACATCCGCCTCGCGCGCGATCTCGAAAGCGCCGGCGTGCACGTGGTCTACGGCTTCCTGCAGCTCAAGACGCACGCCAAGCTCGGCCTGATCGTGCGCCGCGAGGGCAACGAGCTCGTCACCTATTCCAACGTCGGCACGGGCAACTATCACCCCGTCACCGCGAAGATCTACACCGACCTGTCGTTCTTCAGCGCCGACCCCGTCATCGGCCGCGACCTCACGCGCATCTTCAACTTCATCACCGGCTACGCGGAGCCCGCCGACATCGAGCGCCTGGCCGCGAGCCCACATGGCATCCGCGCGCGTATCCTGTCGCACATCGCGGAAGAGATCGCTTACGTGAAGGCCGGCCGCAAGGGCGCCATCTGGATGAAGATGAACTCGCTCGTCGACGGCAAGATCATCGATGCGCTCTACGAGGCGAGCCAGGCGGGCGTCGAGATCGACATCGTCGCCCGCGGTGTGTGCTGCCTTAGGCCGGGCATCCCCGGCCTGTCCGAGAACATTCGCGTCAAGAGCATCATCGGCCGCTTCCTGGAGCACGGCCGCGTCTATTGCTTCGGCGCCGGCCACGGGCTGCCGTCCGCCAAGGCCGTGGTCTACATCAGCTCGGCCGACATGATGCCCCGCAACCTCGACCGCCGCGTCGAGGTGATGCTGCCGATCCTCAATCCCACCGTCCACGAGCAGATCCTGGACCAGATCATGGTCGCCAACATGAAGGACAACCAGCAGAGCTGGAACGTCCTGGCCGACGGTTCGTCCGAGCGCGTCAAGCTCAAACCCGGCGAGGAACCCTTCAACGCCCACGAATATTTCATGACCAACCCGAGCCTGTCGGGCCGCGGGCAGTCCCTGAAGGACAGCTTCCCGCGCCGCTTCAGCCTTGCACAGCCGGGCTGACGCGACGCTGCGTCCGGCTTGCCGCGAGCGGCGGCACGAGGGTAGACACTGCCGCAAAGAAGGCCGGCCCGCGGGCAGGTCCACCGGCGAGGACGCTTGGATGCGCGAACGGCGCGAACTCGACCGCGATGGCGATCTGGAGCCGATCGCGGTCGTGGACATCGGCTCGAACTCGGTGCGCCTCGTGGTCTACGAGGGTCTCGTGCGCAGCCCGACCACGACCTTCAACGAGAAAGTGCTGTGCGGCCTGGGGCGCCAGGTGGCTTCCACGGGTTTCCTCGGCAAGGAGGCGGTCGAGCGCGCCCTCAACGCGCTGCGCCGCTTCAAGGCCATCACCAATCTCCTGGGCGTCAAGAGCATCTGCGCCATCGCCACCGCCGCCTGCCGTGACGCCAAGGACGGCCCCGACTTCATCGCCCGCGGCGAGCAGGCCCTCGGCGTGAGCATCCAGGTGCTGTCCGGTGAGCGCGAGGCGGCGCTCGCCGCCAACGGCATCCTGATGGGCTTCAGGAACCCCGATGGCATCGCCGGCGATCTCGGCGGCGGCAGCCTCGAACTGATCGATGTCGGGGGCGAGAAGCTGCGCGAGGCGGTGACGCTGCCACTGGGCGGCCTGCGCCTCATCGATGTCGCCGGCGATCGCATGGACAAGGCGCTCGACGTGGCGGACGCCTACATCAGCAAGGTGCCGTGGCTGGCGTCCGGACGCGGCCGCGACTTCTTCGCCGTCGGCGGAACGTGGCGCTCAATCGCCCGCATGCACATGGAAGTCTCGGACTATCCCTTGCGCGTTATGCACGGCTATACGCTCCCCACCCGCGAGGCCATCGCCTTCTGCGAGGAGATCCGCCGGGCGAAAAAGATCTCAGCGATGAAGGGCATCACCGATGTCGCCCGCCCGCGCCGCGAAGTACTGCCCTTCGGCGCCCTGGTGCTGGAGCGTCTCCTGAAGCAGCTGCAGCCCGCGCGCGTGCATTTCTCCGTCTTCGGCATTCGCGAAGGCCTGCTCTACGGCATGCTGCCGGCCGCCGAGCGCCGCAAGGACCCGCTGCTGTCCTTCTGCCAGGAATACGCGCAACTGCGCTCGCGCTCGGCCGAACACGGCGCAGAGCTGGCGAAGTGGACCGACGCGCTGTTCGACGGGCCGGGCCCGAAGGAATCCCCCGACGAAAAGCGGCTGCGCCACGCCGCCTGCCTGATCTCGGACATCTCCTGGCGCTCGCATCCCGATTATCGCGGCGAGCAGAGCCTCATCCTTATCGCCCACGGCGCGCTGGCGGGCGTCGACCACCAGGACCGCGTGTTCCTGGCGCTGTCGGTCTATTTCCGCCACGCCGGGGGCGGCGGCGAGGGCGAGGCGGGCGACCGCCTGCCCGACCGGTTGAAGAGCCTGATCTCGAAGCGTCAGTACAAGCGCGCCCGCATTGTCGGCGCCGCCATCCGCACGGCCCACATGATCTCCATCGGCCAGTCTGGAATCATCGACGAGGCCCCCCTATCTTATGAGGGCAACCGCCTCGTTTTGACGCTCCCTCCGGCCTACGCCGCCCTCGACGGCGAACGCCTGCGGCGGCGTTTCGGGGCGCTTGCCGAGCTGGTCGACTGCCAGCCCGAGCTCCGGGTCAAGCGCTAGGGCTGGCGCTGTTGCGGCGGCGGCAGATCCTCTTGAAATCCCCCGGAAGCTCAGGGCGCGCACGTGTACCGGCCACGTTTCTGCCGTAGAGTGGTCTGACACACGGAAAAGCCCGCTTACGCCACGGATGGACCTGACGCATGGCCGAGGATCCCTACAAAGTGCTCGGCGTAGCCCGCGATGCCTCGGATGACGAGATCCGCCGCGTCTACCGCAAGCTCGCCAAGGAGCTGCACCCCGACCTGAACCCAGCCAACCGCACGGCAGCCGAAGAGCGCTTCAAGCGCGTCTCCGCCGCTTACGAGATCATCGGCGATGCCGAGAAGCGCAAGAAGTTCGACCGCGGCGAGATCGACGCCAACGGCGAGCCGCAGCGCGCCTACCACCGCACCTATGCAGGCGCCGGCGGGGGCTTCGGTGGTTTTGGCCGTGGCGGCGCGGGCCCCGATGCCGATTTCGGCTTCGGCGACGTCTTTTCCGACCTCTTCAATCGGGGCCGCGGCGCCGGCGCCCGGGAGGGCTACGATCCCTTCACCACCCGCGGCCGCGACGTCCGCTACACGCTCGAGGTCGACTTCCTGGAGGCCGTCAACGGCGCCAAGAAGCGCGTCACCATGCCGGACGGCGGCACGCTCGATCTCAGCGTGCCCGAAGGCGTCACCGATGGGCAGGTCCTGCGCCTCAAGGGCAAGGGCATGGCCGGCGTGCGCGGCATGGAGCCGGGCGACGCGCTCGTCGAGATCAAGGTGCGGACGCACCCCTCCTTCACGCGCGAGGGCGACGACATCAAGTGCGACCTGCCGATCACCATCGACGAGGCGGTGCTGGGCGGCAAGATCGAGGTGCCGACCGTATCGGGCCGCGTGCAGCTCACCATCCCGAAGGGCACGAGTTCGGGCCGCATCTTCCGCCTCAAGGGCAAGGGCGTGAAGAACCTGACGACGGGCGCCCACGGCGACCAGCTCGTCGCCATCCGCATCGTGCTGCCCGAGAAGGTCGACGACGAACTCTCCTACTTCTTCTCCGAGTGGAAGCAGAAGCACCAGTACGACCCCGGCCGCGGCTGACATCGGCCGCGGACGCCACTACCCGACGCAGGACGCCGCCCTCTCCAATTGCGTTCCCGGAAATCGCGCGCGAGCGCGATAGTCCGGGACCTTGCCGCGTTGTATGAGGGCACGTGCGTGGATCGAGGTCGGATCGGACCGCAACCGGGCAAGACCCCGGACTGGCGCTGCGCGCCATCCGGGGATGCAGAACGTGGGGAGAGCCGTAGGCGCAACCCGACACGGCGGTCCCATTCGCGCGTCGGGTTCAGCGATGCTCAACCGACCTACGGACACCGCCGACTCCTGAACACGTCGCCCCTGGGTCCCGGATATTGCCTGCGGCAATTCCGGGATGACAGGGTGAGCGAATATTGGACTGTCATCCCGGCCGGAGCGAAGCGGAGAGCCGGGACCCAGGACCCAGGGGCGGCATGCGATCGAGATCGAATAAGGCCGATGTGGCTCCAGCGAACCGAAGGTCCTCAGCTCACGCCCCGACCGGCCGCTCCTTCGGGTTCGGCTTCGTGAACCCAACGTGGTTGCCGAAATACATGGCCGTCGGCGGCATTGCCTTCACCTCGTCGGCCGGGAGCCGCACAGTCCCCTCCGTCAGCCACCGCGCATGCGGGCGCGTCTTCATCCAGGCGTCGGCCGGCAGCAGCGTCGAGCCGCGCGTGAGGATGTCCCACGAGTAGTAGTGATGCGGCACCGTGATCCGCGGCTTGAGCCGCTCGATCACCGCGTCGACCTGCGCATAGCTCATCACGTGCTCCGAACCGTCAATCGGCAGCAGTGCGACGTCGACCGCACCGATCGCCGCCCACACGCGCTCGGGCGGATTGGGCCGGTTGTCGCCCCAGTGCAGGATGCGCAGGCCTCCCGTCTCCACCACGATCAGCGAGTTGTCGAACGAGCGCCAGTTGTCCGGCGGATCGGTCTTCATGTGCGTGAGTTCGCGCGTCATGCGCGCCCAGTCGTAGGCGTTATGGCTCGAGTCGCTGACGTGCTTGTCGGCGATGCCCGTGATCGTCACGTCGGCGAAGCTGTACGTGCCGACGAGCCGGTCGAGCAGCACGTTGGCACTCAGCGCGTGCAGCCCGTCGTGGTCGAAGTGCGCGTGTGTCGAGACGCCGATGTCCACCTGCGTCTTGGGGAAGTCGTAGAGGTACCAATCCCAATTGCCCCAGGGCGGATTGCGCCAGGGATCGATCATGATCGTCACGCCGGCGGGCGAGGTGATGCGGAAGGCGGAACTGCCGAAGAACGAAAGCTCGACGCAGCCGGGGCCGGCCGGCGCGGTGCCGTCCTGGAAGGCGATCATGCGGTTGTTGTTCTCGGCCTGCTTCCAGGCCCACAGGCCATCGTTGATGCGGCTGCTCATGCTGGTCTCGTCCCCGTGTGCGATGCCGCGACGATAAAGCGTCCGCGGCGCGGGAACAAAGGCTGAAGCGGCCGATCAATCCCTCTCACGCCTGTGTGACGCTGCCCTCCCGATACTGAAATCGAGGGCCATATCGAGGACAAGGCGGCCATCATCCCGCAAGGATGACTTGGCCGCGATCGAAACAAGAGCCGCACCGCGCGCAAAGCGGCCGGCTCGAACCCAGAGGCTCGCATCATGGACCCTTCCTTACGCATGGTTTTCGTGGCTGGCACGCTGCTGCTGGCGCTGTTTGCAGCCGTCGTCAGCTCGGTCGGCATCGATCGCGCTCAACCGGCCGTACGCTCGGTCGAGGCGGCCAAGCCCCCGCAGCTTTGAGGAAACTCAGTAGAAGAGGCTCGAAACGCTCTCTTCGCGCGCCGTCCGCGCAATGGCTTCGGCCAGAAGCGGCGCCATCGACAAGACGCGGATGTTGCCCGCCGACTTCACCACTTCCGTCGGCTGGATGGAATCCGTGATCACGAACGTCTTGAGGTTGGAGTTCGAGATCTTCGCCACGGCGCCGCCCGACAGCACGCCGTGCGTGACGTAGGCATTGACCTCGAGCGCGCCTTCCTTGAGCAGCGCATTGGCGGCATTCACCAGCGTGCCGCCGGAATCGACGATATCGTCGATCAGGATGCAGCGCTTGCCCTTCACGTCGCCGATCACGTTCATCACCTCGGACTCGCCGGCGCGTTCACGGCGCTTGTCGCAGATGGCGATGGGCACGTTGATGCGCTTGGCGAGCGCGCGTGCGCGCACCACACCGCCGACGTCCGGCGACACGACCAGCAGCTTGTCCGTGCCGTAGCGCTCCTGGATGTCGCGCACCATCACGGGCGCGGCGAGCAGGTTGTCGGTCGGAATGTCGAAAAAGCCCTGGATCTGGCCCGCGTGCAGGTCGACCGTCATGACGCGGTCGACGCCTGCCCGCTCGATCAGGTTGGCGACGAGCTTGGCCGAGATGGGCGTGCGCGGACCCGGGCGGCGGTCCTGCCGCGCGTAACCGAAGTACGGCATGACGGCGGTGATGCGGCGCGCCATCGAGCGCTTCAGCGCATCCACCAGGATCAGCAGTTCCATCAGGTTATCGTTCGCCGGGAACGAGGTCGACTGCAGGACGTAGACGTCCTCGCCGCGCACGTTCTCCTGCACCTCGACGAACACTTCCATGTCCGCGAACCGCTTCACCACGCTCTTGGTGAGGGTGACCTTGAGGGCCTGGCAGATCGCGTCTGCGAGCGGTCGATTGCTATTGCCGGCGACGATCTTCATGCGCGGCGCTCCCCGGCCTCGGTGCGCGTGTTGGCTATCGAAAGGCATTCGACGGCCCTCTGTGGTTCGGGGCGCTTCTAGCAAGCCGCCGGGTGGATTGTAAACGACAGATGACGTCTCGAACGCGTTTGCGCCTGGAGCCGTGTAAGAATGCTCGAAAAAAAGGCCGGCCGCGCAGGGGCGCGACCGGCCAATTCGTCGACGTTCTGGGCCGTTAACCGTTGCTGGCGGTCTTCTGCGGCAGCAACTTCACGATACCTTGGACGGCGGCGCCCGCGGCCTGCTGGGCGGTGGCGCCCCATTCGCCGTCGAGCGACCCGGCAGGGATCTCGTTGCGCTGCGAAACGGTGCCGAGCTTCTTGCCCTGAGGATCCTTCACCACCCACTCGATCACGATGGGCTGCTTGCTGTCCTTGGCCTCGCCGACCTTGACCGACCCTTCGACGCGGTAGGTGCTCGCGCTCGGTGTCTCGGCAAGGGCTACGCCGCGTCCGGAGAGTTCCTGGCGGATGGCTTCCGACAGCGACTGGCTGCCGTCGCCGGGCGCGCCTGTCACGCGCGGCACAACCGCCATCAGCGATCCACCGGTGCTGGCGGTGGCCTTTCCGGCCGCCGGCTCGCTCGCCGTACGCTTCTTCGGGTTCTCGGGCACGGACGCCGTGTTCGTGACGCCGGCCGGCGTCGCCGAGGCAACCGGGGTGTTGGCGCCATGCGAGGCGATCCAGCCCGCGAACGAATTCGCGGCCTTGCTGGCGAGCGACTGCGACACTTCCGGCGTCACGGCGGCCCAGGGGTCCTTCGAGGCGCCGCCCGGCAGCACTTCCTCGCCCGTCACGCGGTTGACCCGCTTGCCGGTGTTGTCGGTGACGTCCCAGATGTAGGAGACCTTGGTGTTGTTCTTCTCTTTCGCGGCGACGAGATAGCCGCGCAGCGTGTAGTCGACCGGCTCGTCCTTGTTGGCCGCGACGTGCACGCGCTGCATCTGCACGGTGCTGGTGAAGTCCTGCTGGATCTGGCGGGCGACGCCGTCCGGCGCGCCGATGATGGGCGCCAGCGCGATCTTCGCGAGCGGCTGCTGGGGCACCGGAGGCGGTGCCGGCGGCTGGGCCTCCGCGACGGGCTGGCTGGAAGATCCGAAAATGCTCGAGCCGAAATCACCGCTCAGCAGCGAAGAGCCGCCGCCCGAGCAGCCAGCGAGCGACACGCTCATCAGGCCCAGGGCGATCGCAAGTGAGAGCCTGGGGCTGGAGCGCCGCGCCGCTGCAGCGTCGATGGTCGTCACGATGACGTCCCCCTCTTCAAACTACCTCGAACGCGTTGCCGTCGTACGAACTTTGCGGCGGTTGTAGACATTGACCGCACCCCACATGGATTCGCGGCCCGCTGGCAACCTCGGCAGACTGTGTCGAGCTGGGGAAAACTGTTGCTGTTGCACCCGAAACAACCGGTCCCCTCGCCCACAGATTGTGGAAAAGAATCGCTAAGTCAAGACGATGGCGGAGATTTGGCGGCCGTAATCTGGCTCTTTCCGGGCCTGTGAGCGACGAAAGCTATAAAATAGTTGATGCGACTCGTACGTGCAGTGGGGAGTTCCGTCTGCAACTGCAACCTGCGCGCGCCGCAGGCGATCTGCTACGTAGGCGGGCAGATCGAAATGCACCCGCGCCCCCGGCCGGGGCTCGTGGAAGAAGCCCTCGGCGCCGGGATCGAGGCCGAGCACTTGGGCCTGGAAGTCCGGGCCGACCTCGTAGATGTCGCGGCCGATGGTCGGCCCTACGGCCGCGTGGATCGCTTCGCACCGCGCGCCCTGCGTGATCATGGCCTCGATCGTGGCTTCCAGGATGCCGCCCACCGCACCACGCCAGCCGGCATGCGCCGCTGCCACCACCCGCGCTTCGGGGTCGGCAAACAGCACGGGCGCGCAATCGGCACTCAGCGCGCCAACCGCGAGCCCGGGCGTCCGCGTCACCATGGCGTCGGCCTTGGGGCGCCCTTCGACCGCCCACGGCTTGTCGACGACGATGGCCGTGGCGCTGTGGATCTGGTGCAGCGTCAGCACGTCATGCGCGCGGAGATGCCGGGCGACGCGCCGCCGGTTCTCGCTCACCGCCGCAGGGTCGTCGCTGGAGCCCGCGCCGCAGTTGAGCGCGTCGTAGATGCCGGTCGAAACGCCCCCGAGCCGCGTGAAGAACCCGTGCGCGATGCCGGGCAGCGCGGCGAGGGACGGGGCGGTGACAGGGGCGAGCATGTCTAGCTTCTAGTCGAGGGCAGCCCGTGGCTCAACCCCAGGGCGGCGGAACCGGCAGGCTCGGCGAGCGCACGCACAGCACCTTGAACAGGCTGCCCATGCCCGTCGGCGCCACGAGCCGCTGCGCCGCGAGTTCGATCGCCGCCGCCTGCGCCGGGTTGGCCGCCATCAGCCGCGAGGCCCGCGGCGCCAGCCCGAGCGCACCGAGAAACTCCGCCTGTGTGGTCGGCCCGTCCACCGCGAACCCGTGCGCCCGCGCCTTGCGCGCGAGCGCCGCAAAGTGCACGTGCGCCGTAAGGTCCGCAGCTCCAGGCTCGGCAAGCGGATCGACGTAGCCATGACGCTGCATGGCCTGCAGCGTATCGCCAGCAGCATCCTCCGCCGGTCCGTAGTCGATGAAGAGCGCCGCCAGCGAGCCAGTTCGAGCTGCCAGCGTGCCGAGCAGCGCGTCTTCACCCGCCCGCGTCTCGACGATGCCTCCCTGACCGCCGGCTGCTTCCGGCGGCGCCTCTGCAGGTCGAGAAGCGAAGTGCAGGTTTCCGTCCGCGTCGAGCGCGATCACGCGCTCCTGCCAGTCCCCGTTGGCGAATGCGAACTGCCGGATCGGCAGCGCATCGAGAAACTCGTTCGCGATAATGAGCGCAGGCCCGTCGGGAACATCGGCGAGATCGTCGTGCCAGGAGGGAGGCGATGCCGCGAGGCCTGCGACCGCCGCTTCCTGCGCGGCGCGCAACGGCCGGCTCAGTTCGGCGAAATCCACCTGTGCCGCTGCATGGAACGGAGCGACCGCCCGCTGCACCGTGCGCAGCACGTCTCGCATGAGCGTGCCGCGTCCCGGCCCCAGCTCGATCAGCCGCACTGGATCGGGCGCGCCCATCTGCTGCCACGTGACCGCGCACCACAACCCGATCAGCTCGCCGAAGACCTGGCTGATCTCTGGCGCCGTGACGAAGTCGCCGCCGGTGCCGATCGTTGCCGCGCGCTGCCAGTAGCCGGCCTCGGGGTCTGCCGTGCAGATCTCCATGTACCGCGCGATGGACATCGGCCCATCGCGCTTGATCTCGTCCTTGATGCGCTGGCGCAGCGTCCTGCGCTCACTCTCCGGCATGGGCCGGGGCCCGCTGCGCCTTCCGCAACGCCATCACGATGGCCCAGGCGCCCGCGACGATCATCGGCAGCGAGTAGAAGATCCCTGCCGTGAACGGCCCGATCGTCAGCCAATGCCCGGGATCGGGCTCGCGGAAGAACTCGCACGTCGAGCGCGCGAGCCCATAGCCCGCGACGAACACGCCGCCGACGAGGCCCGGATTTCTCAAAGCGAGCTTCGTGTGCGTCAGGTAGCGGATGAACAGGAACAGCACGAGCCCTTCGAGCGTCGCTTCGTAGAGCTGGCTCGGATGCCGCGGCACGCCGCCCGACAGCGGGTTCGGGAAGATCATCGCCCAGGCGACGTCGGTCGGCCGTCCCCAGAGTTCACCGTTGATGAAATTCGCGAGCCGCCCGAAGAACAGCCCCATCGGCGTCGCCGTCGCGCACAGGTCGAGCACCGACCACGGGTTCACGCCCTGCTGGCGCGAGAACAGCACGATGGCGAGGATCGATCCGAGCAGCGCCCCATGAAACGCCATGCCGCCCTGCCAGACGGCGATCACATCGGCCGGATGCCGGATGAAGTAGGCGGGTTCGTAGAACAGCACGTACCCGAGCCGGCCCCCGAGCAGCACCCCGACCGTCATGTACAAGAGGAGGTCGTCCGCCTTGGCGAGTGCGAAGGGCGCCTTGCCGTTGGGCCACAGATGGTCCTGCTGCAGCAGTCGCTTGATGTAGAGCCACCCGAGCAGCAGGCCCGCCAGGTACGCGAGCCCGTACCATTTCACGGACAGCGGCCCGAGTTCGAAGGCCACGGGATTGAGGTCGGGGAACGGAATGAGGAGCGTGTGCATGCGCCGCACCTAGTGCCACTGGGAAGCAGGTGTCAAGAAAGCCGGTCTCGGGAAGGATTGACGAGAGGTCACATTGGCGCTCCAGCTTGAACCCGGCATCGCGGCTGAGCATAGTGCCGCGAAAGCTCGGCCGCCGATGGGGCTGCCGGCGAGATCCGGAGCGTTTCATGACCCAGACGTCGAACCGTCTATTCGATGAGTTTGCAAAGCTCATGACGGATGCCGCCGGGGCCGCGCAGGGTGTGCGCAAAGAGGTCGAGACCATCATGAAGGCGCAGGGCGAGCGTCTCGTCGCCGGCATGGATCTCGTGCAGCGCGAGGAGTTCGAGGCGGTGAAGGAGATGGCGGCAAAGGCGCGCGAGGAGAACGCGCAGCTTCAGGAGCGCATCGCCAAGCTCGAAGCCGCACTCGCCGCGCAGAAGTTGCCCTGACCCTCTGCGCCTTGCCGTCGGCGTGCTGCGCGTGCCCGCCGGCAAGGCGCCGCACGGGCATCGCGGTGTTCGCGACACGCGCAAGGTTTTGCGCCTGTTTCCACAGCATTTCCCCAGCTTGCGCAGACCCGATTCGGAAATGCCACACCCTGCCGTTTCTCGGCCATTTTGGCCGTGGACAATCCGGTCGTCGCCTTGCCACGAAGCGCAGCGCAGCTTAGTTCGCGAGTGATGACGGCGCTGGCGAACACTTCGTTCACCAGCCGGCGCGATGCCCACGCAAACAAGTCCAGCACGCCAGTGCACGGGCTGGCAAAACAAGAGGGTCCGGATGGCCATCGGTGAAGTCGAGAGCCTTCAATCGCGTAATCCGATCGATCTCATCGATCAACTTGCACACACTCATGATTGGGCCTCGGATCGCACCGCCGATGACGAGCTGACCATGCAGGTCGCCGGCGAGTGGACGGATTACCATGTCTCCCTCAACTGGCGTGACGACCTCGAGACGCTGCACATCGCCTGCGCCTTCGAGGTGAAGGTGCCCGATACGCGCCTGGCCGAGGTCTACAAGCTCATTGCCCAGATCAACGAGCAGCTCTGGCTCGGTCACTTCGATCTGTGGCGCGAAGACGGGCTGATCATGTACCGCCAGGGCCTGATGTTGCACGGCGCACTCGCCACGCCCAGCCAGTGCGAGGCCCTGCTGCGGGCCGCCCTGGAAGCCTGCGAGCGCTACTTCCAGGCCTTCCAGTATGTGGTCTGGGCCGGCAAGGACAGCCGCCACGCCCTGTCCTCGATCATGTTCGAGACCGAGGGCCGCGCCTGAGGCCCAGCGAGGCCTTTCAGGCCTCCATTGGCTCCGCTTGACCTTTTCGTCTATGTACCTCCCGCCCCAACCTTTTGGGGCAAGGTTGGACATCGCGAAGGCAAGCTTCAGTCATGCAGATCGAACTCGACGGCAAATTGCTCCTGGTCGGCGCGGGCAACATGGGGCTCGCGTTGCTGTCGGGCTGGATTGCCCGCGGTCTTCCCGCCTCCCAGGTCATCGTGCAGGACCCCTCGCCCCCGCCGGCTGCGCTGGAGTTCCTGGGCAAGCACGGGATCGTCTCCAAGGCCGCCGTCGAACCCTCGTCCACGCCGATCGCCGTCGTCCTGATGGCCGTGAAGCCGCAGATCATGGCAGACGTGCTGCCCGGTATTGCCGGGCACGTGGGGCCGAAGACCGTGGTCCTCTCGATCGCCGCGGGTAAGACCATAGCCAGTTTCGAGCGGGCCCTGCCCGCCGGCGCCGCGGTCGTCCGCGCCATGCCCAACACGCCGGCCTCCGTCGGCCGCGGCATCACCGTGGCCGTGCCCAACGCTCACGTGACGCCGGCCCAGCGCGCAGCCTGCGAAGGCCTCCTGGCAGCCGTCGGCGAAGTCGCCTGGACCAGCGCCGAAGGCGACCTCGATGCCGTCACCGGCGTCTCGGGATCGGGCCCGGCTTATGTGTTCTACTTGGCCGAGTGCATGACGGCGGCCGGCATCGCCCAGGGCCTGTCCCCCGACCTCGCCCAGAAGCTCGCCCGCTGGACCGTGGCCGGCGCCGGCGAACTGCTCCATCGCTCGCCCCTCGGGGCCGATACCCTGCGGCAGAACGTGACCTCCCCCAACGGGACCACCTACGCCGCGCTGCAGGTGCTGATGGCCGAAGACGGCATGCGCCCGCTCCTGGTCAAGGCCATCGAGGCCGCCACCCGCCGCTCCCGGGAACTCGCAAGCTAGCTCCCGGGCGCGCCCCAGCCCCCCAAGCCTGCACTGGTAAAGTTCAACCTAGGCGCCTATTTTGGCGCGCCTTTTGAGCCTGGCCGCCTGCCGTCCGGCGCTACAACGAGAGACCTCCATGAGCCTCAAAGCCCCCGTGCCGCAGCCCGGCATCCTCGACATCGACCCCTACGTCCCGGGCGAGAGCACCACGCCGGGCGGCGTGAAACCCATCAAGCTGTCTTCGAACGAGACGCCGCTGGGCCCGAGCCCGGCCGCAATCGCCGCCTTCAAGGCCGAGGCGGATCATCTCGACCGCTATCCCGACGGCGGTGCCACGGCGCTGCGCAAGGCCATCGCCGAACGCCACGGCCTCAATCCCGACCGCATCGTCTGCGGCGCGGGCTCGGACGAACTGATCAGCCTCGTCACGCACGCCTACGTCGGGACGGGCGACGAGGTGGTCTACGCAGAGCACGGCTTCCTCATGTACAAGCTGGCGACGCTCGCCTGCGGCGGCACGCCCGTGCCCGTGAAGGAGCAGGCGCTGCGCGCCGACGTCGACGCCATGATCAAGGCCGTGACGCCGCGCACCAAGATCGTCTTCCTCGCCAACCCGAACAACCCGACGGGCACCTACATCCCGCACGAGGAAGTGCGCCGCCTGCACGCTGCGCTGCCGTCCAACGTTTTGCTGGTCATCGATGCGGCCTACGCCGAGTACGTGCGCCGCAACGACTACGAGTCCGGCATCGAGCTCGTGTCCTCCAGCGAGAACGTGATCATGATGCGCACGTTCTCCAAGATCTACGGGCTCGCCGCCCTGCGTATTGGCTGGGCGTATTGCCCCGCCGGCATCGCCGACATCATCAACCGCGTGCGCGGGCCCTTCAACGTCAACTCCGCGGCCATTGCAGCGGGCGTTGCCGCCATGGCCGACCGCAACCATGTCGAGGTCGCCATCGCCCACAACGAGCGCTGGCTGCCGTGGGTCGATGCCGAACTCAAGAAGCTCGGCCTCGATGTCACCCCGAGCGTCGGCAACTTCGTGCTGATCCACTTCCCCACGGACAAGGGCAAGGATGCCGTCTCGGCGGATGCGTTCCTGAAGCAGCGCGGCATCATCCTGCGTCGCGTGGCGGCCTACGGCTTGCCGCAGTGCCTGCGCATGACCATCGGCACCGAGAGCGATAACCGGGCCGTCGTCGCGGCGCTGACCGAGTTCATGGGGCGAAAATGACCGCGCACCGCGAGGCGCCCAAGCCGCTTTTCGCGCGCGTCGCGCTGATTGGCATCGGCCTGATCGGGTCGTCCCTGTCGCACGCCATGCGCCGCCGTGGGCTCGCCGGTCACATCTCGGGCTACGCGCAGAGCGCCCGCACGCGAGAAACGGCCAAGCGCCTCGGCCTCGTCGACAGCATCCATGAGACGGCTGCCGATGCCGTGAAGGGCGCGGACCTCGTCATCCTGTGCACACCTGTCGGTGTCTACGCGCCCATCGCGCAGGAGATCGCACCGCATCTGGGCAAGGGCGCAATCGTCACGGACGTAGGCTCGGTCAAAGGCGCCGTGGTGCGCGATGTCGGACCGCACATTCCGCCGGGCGTCCACTTCATCCCAGGACATCCGATCGCCGGCACCGAGCATTCGGGCCCCGAGTCCGGCTTTGCCGAACTCTTCGATGGCCGCTGGTGTGTCCTGACGCCGGTCGAAGGCACGGCGCCTGAGGCCGTCGAGAAGCTGTCGGCCTTCTGGCGTGCTTGCGGCAGCAACGTCGAGACCATGGACGCCGCGCATCACGACATGGTCCTGGCCATCACCAGCCATGTGCCGCATCTCATCGCTTTCAGCATCGTCAACACGGCGCGCCACCTCGAGCGGGTGACGGACAGCGAGGTGATCAAGTTCTCCGCCGGCGGCTTCCGCGATTTCACGCGCATCGCCGCCTCCGATCCCGTGATGTGGCGCGACGTGTTCCTCAACAACAAGGAGGCGGCACTGGAGATGCTCGGCCGCTTCACCGAGGACATCACGGTCCTGCAGCGCGCGATCCGCTTCGGCGACGGCGAGACGCTGCACCGCCTCTTCGCGGAAGCACGCGCGACGCGAAAGGGCATCATCGCGGCGGGCCAGGACACCGCCGCGCCGGACTTCGGCCGCCACAAGGGCCCGCCAACCGGCGCCAAGTCCTGAAGCCCGGCGATGAAGCCGTCCGAGCATTGGATCTTCGCCTACGGCTCACTCATGTGGCGCCCGGGCTTCCGCTACGCCGAAGCTCAGCGCTCCACCCTAACGGGCTATCGGCGTTGCTTCTCGGTCTATTCCGTCCATCACCGCGGCACGCGCGCGCGACCCGGGCTCGTGCTCGGCCTCGACCGCGGTGGCGCCTGCACCGGCGTCGCCTTTCGCATCCATGCCGAGGACGCGGCCGAGATCGAGGGCTACTTGCGCGCCCGCGAGCAGGTCGAGGGCGTCTATCGCGCCGTGCATGCCCCGGTCGAACTGGTCGAGGAGCGCCGCGAGGTGTTCGCGCTGGCCTTCATCGTCGAGCGTTCGCACGTGAATTACGCGGGCCGCCTGTCCATCCCTGAACAGGCGCGCATCATCGCGGCTGCGCGCGGAATTTCCGGCGTCAATGCGGACTATCTCTTCAACACGCTGGGGCATCTGCGGGAGATGGGCCTGCGGGAGCGTGAGCTGGAACGTATCGGCGCGCTGGTCGGGCCGTTCGTCGCGCGGCCGGGGCAAGGCGATGATGCGCACGCGCGCCCTTCTGCGAAGGCGTTGCAGCGCGCCATGGCGATGCGCCCCCAGCCGGTGCCACCGCGACCGCCGAAGGAGCCTTCGCGCCGCTTTCTCTTCCGTCGCCAGGATCGCTTCGGCTGATCCTCAGTGGACGAGTTCAGCACCGTTCACGCGCGCCAGATCGCGGGCGAGCGCATCGCGCGCGATGACGTCGAGGTGCGCGCCGAGCACGTGCACCTCGTTGCCGCCGAGGCTGGCGCAGCGGTGGCGGACCTGGGCCAGGTTGGCCATCGGGTGCTCTGCAGCGAGGTTGAGGACCGCGAGGACCTCACGCCGGCCATGCGGGCGACGCGCCACGAGGAGCGCCACCGAAGCCGGCAGCGTCGGGCATTCCAGAAGCCCGAAGACGGAGGCAAGCATGTGCTGCTGCCGCTCGACGCGCCAGAAATGCAGGCGCGACGGCGGCGCCTGATAGCGGGTCTGCGGGGCCGGATCGCAGGTCCGCCCCCTCGTCGCGCTGGCGTGCCGAAGTGGAATGACGCGTGCCGCCATGAACGCAACTCTCGCTGGAACGGCCGAACCGGCCGGTTGGGGAGCCAAGCCCGGCAGGTGCCGAGGGCCCATGATCCAACGAATGCGCGGCTCAAGCTTTTGTTCCCGCGAGATCGGGAAAAAGCGCCAGATGAGGAGGTTATACGGGCCGGCGTAGACGCGCTAACCGCAGCGCGAGTAGCCACAAGTGGCGCACACCCAGCAGCCTTCCTCGCGCCGGAGCGTGCGGTTGTTGCAGCGCGGGCAGGATCGGTCCCGAGGGGCCGCGGCGCCGGCAGGTGATGGCGCTGTTGCGTGCCCCCCTGGCGGCGAGGCAGCCGCCGGGGCCGCCGGAGGCGAGGAACTGTCGAAGCGGGTCGAAGTGGCCCGCGCTTCGGCCCGCCGCACGACATCCTCGTCGATCATCCGCCCCTTGTCCGGATCGGCCAGGAAGCCCGTCCGGCGCATGTGCGTCTCGATCACCTCGCCGATGGCCGCGAGCAGGCTCGGCACGTAGCGGCCCGACATCCATTGCCCGCCCTGGGGATCGAACACGGCCTTGAGTTCCTCGACCACGAACGTGACGTCCCCGCCCCGCCGGAAGATGGCGCTGATCATGCGGGTGAGAGCCACGGTCCAGGCGTAGTGCTCGAGGTTCTTAGAGTTGATGAAGATCTCGAACGGTCGACGCCGCGCTGCAGCGCCGGCCTGCCCCGGCATCTCGATGTCGTTGATGGTCACATACATGGCGTGGTCGCTCGACGGCCAGCGCAGCTTGTACGTGAAGCCCGAAAGCACCGGATCGCGCGCCAGGGGCTGCGCCATGTAGACGACCTCCGCCCGGCCGGCGGACAGGGCGGCCGCGGGTTTTGCCGGCGCCGGGCTCGGCTTGGCGTCCGCGGACCCTGAGGCCTCCGCCGGCGCAACGGCCGTCAGCACCGCCCCCGTGATCGCATTCGGCCGGTACGTCGTGCAGCCCTTGAGGCCCAGGTCGTACGCCTCGAGATAGATGTCCTTGAACGCCTCGAAGGAGATGCCGGCGGGGCAGTTGATGGTCTTGGAGATGGAGCTGTCGACATGCGCCTGCACGGCCGCCTGCATGGCGAGGTGCTCCGCCGGCGACAGCATCTCCGCCGTTACGAAGGCCGGCGGCAGCAGTGCGTCCGCGCCGAACTGCTTGCGGAACTGCGCGTGCGCATAGTCCTCGACCACGGAGGTCGCCGAAGTGCCGTCGCGCGCCAGGATGCGCCGCTCGGCTTTCAGGCTGAACACGGGCTCGATGCCGCTCGACACGTTCCCGGCGAGCAGCGAGATCGTGCCCGTCGGCGCAATCGACGTGAGAAGACCGTTGCGGATGCCGTGCGCGGCGATCGCCTGCCGGACGTCGGCCGGCAGCCGCTTCACATTCGGGCGCGCCAGATAGGCTTCGCTCTCGAACAGCGGGAACGCGCCCTTTTCCGCCGCGAGTGCCGCGCTCGCGCGATAGGCCGCCGTCTCGATCAGCGCCATCCACCGGCCCGCGAGCGCCACCGCCTCCGGCGAGCCGTAGCGTGCGCCCATCATGACCAGTGCGTCGGCAAGGCCCGTGACGCCGAGCCCGATGCGGCGCTTGGCCTTGGCCTCCGCCGCCTGTTCGGCGAGGGGATAGCCCGAGACGTCGATGACGTTGTCGAGAAAGCGCACTGCGACCGGCACGAGTTCGGCGAGCCGCTGCTCGTCGAACTGCGCCCCCGGCGTGAAGGGATGCGCAATCAGCTTCGCGAGATTGATCGAGCCGAGCAGGCAGGCGCCGTAGGGCGGCAGCGGTTGCTCTCCGCAGGGGTTCGTCGCGCTGATCGTCTCGCAGTAGGCGAGGTTGTTGGCAGCATTGATACGGTCGATAAAGACGACGCCCGGCTCGGCATAGTCGTAGGTCGCGCGCATCATGCGTTCCCACAGCGCGCGGGCCTGCACCGTGCGGTAGACCTTGCCCTCGAACACCAGATCCCACGGCGCATCGGCGCGCACCGCGTGCACGAAAGCGTCCGTGACGAGCACCGACAGGTTGAAATTGCGCAGCCGCGCCGCCTCGCCCTTGGCGTCGATGAAGGCTTCGATGTCGGGATGGTCGCAGCGCAGCGTCGCCATCATGGCACCGCGCCGGGCGCCTGCCGACATGATCGTGCGGCACATGGCGTCCCACACGTCCATGAAACTGACCGGCCCCGAGGCATCCGCGCCGATGCTCTTGACCGGCGCGCCCTTGGGACGAAGCGTCGAGAAGTCGTGGCCGATGCCTCCCCCCTGCTGCATCGTCAGCGCGGCTTCCTTCACGTTCTCGAAGATCGAGCCGAGGTCGTCCTCGATCCGGCCCATGACGAAGCAGTTAAAAAGGGTCACCGCCCGCCCTGTCCCCGCGCCCGCGAGGATGCGTCCCGCCGGCAAGAACGCGAGGTCGGCCATGGCGCGTTCGAAGCGAGCGGCCCACTGCGCGCGCTGGCGCCCCTTCTCGGGCTGGGCAGCCGCCGCCGCAACCCGGCGGAACGTATCCGCGAGCGTGACATCCTTGGGAGCCCCGTCCTCGCCCTTGAGGCGATACTTGAGGTCCCAGATGTGCTCGGAAATTGAATGCCCCGGCTCGCTCACCGCTACGCTCACTCGTGGATTGGCCGTACGCCGAAAATGTAGTTGCTCAACCCGAATCAGTCAACAAATGTTCTCGTATTGTTCTCATAAAGTTCCTGCGATGCGGTTAGCGGGATCTCAGCTTTTCCCTCTCCGCGGCCAATGCCGCTGGACGCAGCGGCGTCTGCGTGAGAGCAACCGCGGCGAACCCCCAGGAGGCAGTTTCACATGACGACCTACAAGATCGCCGCGATCCCCGGTGACGGCATCGGCGGCGAGGTCATTTCGGCGGGCGTCGAGGTCTTGCACGCCTTGGCCAAGCGCGAGGCGAGCTTTGGCTTCCACGTCGACCATTTCGACTGGGGCAGCGAGCGTTACAAGAAGACCGGCGCCTTCATGCCGGAAAACGGTCGGGAGCTCATCGCCGGCCACGATGCCATCCTGTTCGGCTCGGCGGGCGCACCCGACGTGCCCGACCACATCACGCTGTGGGGCCTGCGCCTCGCCATCTGCCAGCCCTTCGACCAGTACGCCAACGTGCGCCCGACGCGCATCCTGCCGGGCATCACGAGCCCCCTGCGCGCCGTGACCGGGCCCGAACTCGACTGGGTGATCGTGCGCGAGAATTCGGAAGGCGAGTACGCCGGCGTCGGCGGTCGCGTGCATCGTGGCCTGCCCGAGGAGGCCGCGACCGACGTCTCGATGTTCACGCGCGCCGGCGTCGCCCGCATCATGCGCTTCGCGTTCCGGCTGGCGCAGTCGCGCCCGCGCAAGCTATTGACCGTGGTGACCAAGTCCAACGCCCAGCGCCACGCCATGGTGATGTGGGACGAGATTGCGGCCGAAGTCGCGGCCGAGTTCCCCGACGTGACGTGGGACAAGATGCTGGTCGACGCCATGACCATGCGCATGGTGCTGCGGCCGGGCTCCATCGACACCGTCGTCGCGACCAATCTGCACGCCGACATTCTCTCCGAACTTGCCGCAGCACTCGCGGGCTCGCTCGGGATCGCCCCGACCGCGAACCTCAATCCGGAACGCAAGTTTCCCTCCATGTTCGAACCCATTCACGGCTCGGCCTTCGACATCATGGGCAAGGGCATCGCCAATCCGGTCGGCACCTTCTGGTCCTGCGTCATGATGCTGGAGCACCTGGGCGAGGCCAAAGCTGCCGCCCGCCTGATGCGCGCGATCGAACGCGTGACGGCGGATCCGTCGCTGCACACGCCCGACCTCGGCGGCAAGGCCACCACGGCGCAGGTCACCGCCGCCGTCTGCAACGCCCTCCTCGGCGACAACACGGCCTGACGCTACGCGTTCGGCATTCCCGCAGCCGGCAGCATCCCTGCTGTCGTACGATGCACGGCCCTGGTCGGGCATGCCCGCCGTTCCCGCTCCTGTCATCCCGGACGGTGCGCAGCACCGATCCGGGACCCAGGAGCACTGATGTCGACCTCCGCCCCTGAGGTCCCGGCGCTGCGAACTCGCGCTCTCCGGCCTGGATGACACATGCGACGACGCATTGAATAAACGGTCGCGCGAGAGCCTTGCATTGCCGCGGCGCTTTGATACGTTCGTGCCGTTGATACTATTTTCTATTTCGCTCTGTTTGTCTTTCGGTGCTTTATGCGCAGAGAATGTGCGCGTTTTGCGTATTTGGACCTTTTGCGATTTGCGCTTTCGTTAGCGGTCCTCGTCTATCACTTCTTCTACTTCGGGCCGCGCTGCGGGGTGCTCCCGGCCGATGGCGCCTTGGATGTCCCGGCGCTTGCGCTGTTCCTTTTTGCCGTTGAGGCCTTCTTCATCCTCAGCGGGTTCGTGATTGTTCTGTCTGCGGCAAATCGCGATCCGCTCGACTTCGCAATCGCCCGCCTCACGCGCCTGGGGCCTTGCCTGCTCGTGTGCGGCAGCATCACGTTCATATGCTTGACCCTTTGGCCTTATCCACCCACGCCCGGTGTTGGCTTCAAGTCGTACATCGCGACCATCCTGGTGGTGCCCTTGGTGCGGTATGGCGGCGTCGACTGGTCGTTGTGGTCTTTGAAGTACGAGCTGCTTTTCTACGGCCTCGTGTTCCTCGGGCTCTGCGGCCGGTCGGTGATTCCGATCGGACCGCGCAGCGCTATAACGCTGATGCTGGCGGCCGAAGGCGCAACGCTGGCCGCGCGTATCCTGGCCCAGTCGCACAGCTTCCAGTTCGGGAGCTATTTCATCGCGGGGGTCGTACTGTACGCGGCGCGCACCCGGCGGATGTCTTGGCCTTCGATGGGGCCGCTGCTCGTAATCCTCTTCCCGATGCTGGCGATCGAGAGTTGGTGGGAGATCAACCGCGTCAATCGCATGCTTGGCCTGCCGGAATGGTCGGCATGGAGCGGCGCCTGGATCGCCGCTGGCCTGATCGCGCTCGTCGGCGTTTCGGTCTTGAGTGACGGAGCGAGGCTTGGATACCCGGCCCGGTCTCTGATCCAAAAGCTGGGCCGCGTCAGTTACCCTCTCTACGTCCTGCATCAGCTTTTTGGATATTGGCTCATCAACCGCATGGCCGCCTCAGTCCCGCTCTGGCAGGCGCAGGTCATCACCAGCCTGATTGTCGTCGGCATGGCCTGGTGGATCGCGATGGTCCTGGAACCACCTCTGCAGCGCGGTTATCGAAAGTGCGGTTTCGTCCTGGTCGCCTTCCTTCGCCGTGCGCTTCCTGAGGGTCGCCGGATCGCACGTGGTGGATCGCTATCCTATCGCGCGGCGTCGGCCAGCGCCGCGGTCCCCGCTCAGCCTGGCGGACGGGCAGGCTGAGCCACCCCATTCGGCGCCCCAGTCACAGGCCGCCACGGCTTCGCGGTCGAGTTCTCCTTCTCGTAGAGCCGCGCCAGCAGCTCGTCGATGCGCGCATCGGGCATCCCCGCCTTGCCCTGCCGCCCCTGCTCGAAGGTCTGGCGACGGCGCGCGCGGCCCGTCGCGCCGCTCTTCTTCACGCGCCGGCCGCCCGAGATCAGCAGCGGGTGATCGGGCTCTTCGAGGTCGAGCTCTTCGAGGAAGGTTTCGCGCAAGGCGTAGAACGATTGCAGGATCGCGTCGCGCGCGAGGCTGCGCGTTTCGGCGTCGATCGTGCCGCCCTTGCGCGGATCGAGCGTCTGCAGCACGCGGCGCATGTCGTGCAACGGCGCGTAAGGGTAGAGCCCGATCAGATCCTCGGTCTCGCCCACGTTCCGGTAGACCGAGCGCATGTTGTCGATGGTTTCGGACAGCGTGCAGAAGGTTTCGAGGTACTGCTCCACCGTCGGCTTTTCGAGCTGGGTGTAGGTGAACAGCGCGGACTTGGTCTGGATGATGTCCTGCCACTCCGCCTTCAGCGCCTCGATGAAGGTCGAGCGCTTCTGGAACACGTTGGTGATGTAGGCGACGCCGCCGGTCGCAATGAGCAGCGACATGTCTTTCAGGTATTCGTAGCCATCTTTCAGCGCCGCTTCGAGCCCCGAGCCCTTGAGCAGCGTGATGTGGTCGACGAACTTGGCGAACAGCGACACCGCCAGCACGAGGGCCAGCAGCCAGTACATGCGCCGCAGTGTGCGCCGGAGGGTTGAGCGCGTCATGCGAGAAAGGCCCCACTGGAGAATGCGAAGTCAGCAACTGGTCAGAGCGGAAGGATGCAGCATAGGCGCATATCCGGCTGAAAGTACGGCAACGATCGAGGCAGGCGTGAGGACACGCACGGGAAGCCGAGGCGGCGCATCTCTGGGCGGCCCGTACCCGCTCGGGGACCACGGAAACAACCGTTTGCCGTCATAGAGATAGTCCGGCCCGGGAGCATCAAGGCGCAAGAATGTCCCGGCGGGGAGCGCCGCCACACTAGACGAAAAAGTTCTCTTCCCGCTGCATGCATCTAGCCGCTCCGCGTGCAGGATCTCGTCCATCTCCGGCGCCGATGGCCGCACAGCCATTTGCTTGGTCCGCGCCCAGGCCATCGCGAAGCGTAGGGCGTCGTCCCGCCGGCACTCGAAGCAGGGCCGATGGCCTGCGGCCAGCGCCGTCGCCTCGTCCAGGAAGAACAGTTCCGTATAGCGGTTGGGCTGCATCACCGCGCGGTGCCGTTCCTTGAACGACAGGACGCAGCAGATCCACTGCCGGCTGGCCCAGCGCCGCGACCCGAGCGTCCGGTCGGGGCGATGGAAGGCGCCGCCGCGGTTGCCCATCATCAGGCCGCGCTCGGGCGTCGCGATGATATCGCCTGCCGGCGTCACTCGGTTCTGGAGCGGCATCACTGCCTCTGTCATTGTCGGCCCAATCAGAAGCCAGTGGAGCAGGAGAGGAACGATGCGGCAAGCCGGGGTGCACGTGAAGCTGCAGGAGCGCTCGGGCGGCCGCGTCGCGCACGTGACGATCGACAACAGCGCCAGGCTGAATTGCCTGTCGAGCGCGCTGATCCTCGACTTGGCCGAGACCTTCCGCCGGCTCGCGGACGATCGCGATCTCCGCCTTGCCGTGCTCACGGGCGCGGGCGACAAGGCCTTCATCGGCGGCGCCGACCTCAAGGAACTGGGCGCGGCGGATCCCGATGCTGCGCGCCTCTTCATCACGCGGCTGCATCAAGCCTGCAAGGCCATCCGCACGTGTCCGGTGCCCGTCATCGGCCGCATGAACGGTTTCTGCCTCGGTGCGGGGCTCGAGGTCGCCGCGAGCTGTGACATGCGCATCGCGGCGGACGGCGCCCGCTTCGGCATGCCGGAAGTGCACATGGGCATTCCATCCGTCATCGAAGCGGCGCTGCTGCCGGGCCTCATCGGCTGGGGACGTACGCGCGAGATGCTGCTGACCGGCGTGCTCTATTCAGCCGAAGAAGCAGCCGCCATCGGCTTCGTGCAGAAGATCGCGCCCCTCGCTACGATCGATGCTGCCATGGACCCCTGGATCGACGGCATCCTGCGCGCAACGCCGCGCGCCGTGCGCGCGCAGAAGGCGCTGATGGA
The DNA here is from genome assembly GCA_003963125.1 of Hyphomicrobiales bacterium. Lineage (GTDB taxonomy): Bacteria > Pseudomonadota > Alphaproteobacteria > Rhizobiales > Hyphomicrobiaceae > AWTP1-13. The sequence goes on along the minus strand of RXJK01000071.1, from coordinate 25,758 downwards.
GCGTTGGCAGCGCTCCTCACTCGAGGAGGGCATCTACGCCGGCATCGACGCCATCTCCGACGCCTACAAGACCGACGAACCGCAGAAAGCCATCAGCAGCTTCTTCGCCGCGAAGAAACACAAATAGCTCTCGCGCACCGCCCTCGGAACGCCCCATCAGGTCATCCAAGGACGGCGCATGGCGCCGATCCGGGACCCAGGGCCACTGGAAGGAGATCTACTCGCGGGAGCCGAGGCGCGGGTTGCGGCGTACGGGCTGTGGCTGCGGCGCGGGGGCCGGCGCGGCAGCGGGCTGGGTGAAGCCGTAATCGGGTTCGGCGCGCGGCCAGGCGAGATCGTCGGCGCGGCCGGGCTTGGGCGTGACGCGCTCGCCCTTCACGAGCACGGCGTAGTAGGGCGTCTGCGTCGGCGAGATGCGACGCGGCAGACCCGGCGCGCCCGACTGCGACGGCGGCGTGATCGACGACAGCACCACGAGCCCGCCGCCGATCTCGTCCGCCACCACCTCGCCCATCTGCGACGCACGCTCGCCGGTGTCCTTGCGATTGAGCAGGGCCACCACGGCCGCCGGAATGGCCGGACGCACGATGTCCAGCGTCACGCTCTCCGCGCGACCGCCGGCAGCGGGGATGCGCAGCGTCACGCGGCCGTTGTCGGCCTTCTGCTCGCCAACCGTGTCGGCGGCGCGCGGCTGGCCGCGCTCGTCGCGGTTCTGGGTGACGGTGCCCTTCCAGGAGGGATCGGCCACCTGCGGGCGCGGACGCAGGGCAGCCACGCGCTTCTGCTCGACCTCGGCGCCGGCCAGCGGAATGTCGCGCTCGGAGCGGGCCTGCAGCAGGTCGCGCTTCAATTCCTGCTCGATGAAGTGCGCGAGCTTGCGATTGCCGGCCGCTGTGAACGTGATGCCGTTGACCTCGCGCAGCACGCGGCTCTTGCCGGTGAGATCGGGGCCGTAGGCGCTGTAGTTGCCGGCCTCGTCGGCGAATTGCGATTGGATGTCGATGTACTTCGCCCCGGCGAGGTAGAGCTTCTGGCGGGCGATGTCGTTCATCACCTGCGCGTCGTCGTTGACGTCCTGCCGCGCCATCACGGGCAAGCCCACCCAGTAGATCGCGGCGTTCTTGCGCTTCAACACGCGGATCAGCCGCTCGACACGGCGGCCATACTCCGAGCGCCACTCCGCGGAGCCAACGAGGACGCGGCGGCCCGCATTGTCGCGCAGCGGAATGCGATCGTTGAGCCCCACCATGACGACGGCGACATGAATGGGATCGCGGTTGCCTTCCTCGACGCGCATGTCGTCGTCGAAGTCGCTGCGCATAAGGCCGACGATGGTGCGCGCTTTGCGCGAGACGTCGATGCGGGAATCGCCCGAGAAGGATTCCATCAGGCCCGCGAGCACGCCGTCGGCGAAGACGTCGCCGTAGGCCTGCAGCTTGTAGACGTCACCCTCGGGGAAGGGATTGATATAGCTCTGTCCGGCGACGTCCTGCGCGCGCACGCCGACCGGCCACGCCACGAGGATCGCAGCGAGTAGGGCGAGGACGGGGCGGACGAGGCGCATGATCGGTCTGCGAACCCTTCGTGGCGGACTGTCGAGAGCAGGGGGCAAAATGCGGCAGTTCGCGTGCTCCCGCAAGCTTCGCGCGATGCTCTCGGTGACGGCCGCGCGCGAGAACGCACAGAAATATTCGTTCCGAGACAAAGACTTTGCAGGCACGCCGGGCTCAGCGCGCGCCGACCGCCTTGCGCTTCTCCTTCACGCCCGGGCCGGCCGCCTCGCCGCGCAGATGCGCCAGAACCTTGTCGGACGGCCAGCAATCCACCTCGAGGCCGTGGTCGCGCTGGTAGACGCCGATGAGGGACCGCGTGTTCATGCCGGCCTTGCCGTCGATCTTGGCGATGGGCTGGCCGCGCGCCTGCAGGCGCTGCTGGATCTCACCGATGCCCTTGGCCGGCATCTGCTTCACGTCGTTCCAGGGCGTGTCGAAGGGACCGCCGCCCGCGATGCGGTCGCCGAGGTTGCCGACGAACAGCGCGTAGAGGTCCGACATGTTGTAGCGCTTGATGACCATGAAGTTCTCGAGCGCCAGGAAGACGGGCCCATGTGCGCCGCCCGGCGACAGGATGAAGGCCGATTGATCGAGCGCTTCGGGCGGAAACTTGCGGGCTCCCGTGCGCACCACGCCGCGCGCGATCCACTCGCGCACGGGGCGGGCATTGTCCGGCC
>RXJK01000071.1:0-23478 GCA_003963125.1 Hyphomicrobiales bacterium | reverse complement strand
GGCAGCTCATGGACGCGGGCAGCTTGACCTCGTAGCCCCAGCTCTGGCCGCGCACCCAGCCCTTCTGCTTGAGCTGATTGGCGGCGGAGGCGAGCGCGTCGCCGACGTTGGTCCAGATATCGGTGCGGCCATCGCCGTCGAGGTCGTAGGCCGTCGTGAAGTATTCCGACGGCATGAACTGCGTAAGCCCGAGGGCGCCGGCCCAGGAGGAGCGCATCTTCTCGCGCGGCACGCCCGCTTCGAGCATTTTCAGGGCGTGCAGGAACTCGTTGCGGAACATGTCCTTGCGGCGGCCGAGATAGGCTTCGTTGGCGAGCACCTGCACCGCGTAGTAGGGCAGCTTGTGCGAGCCGAAGGCCGTTTCCCGGCCCCAAATGGCCAGCACGAACTGCGGCTGCACGCCGATATCGCGCTCGATCTTTTCGAGATCTGCCGCATGCTCCTTGCGCAGCTTGAGGGCCTGCTCGGTGAGCCGCGCGAGCTGAGCGTTGCCAAGGTATTCGGCCGGTGTGCGCGTGAACTCCGCTTGGCCCCTGGCATCGTGATCCGTCTTGCCGGGGATGACGAGGTCGGGCAGCGTGAGATCCAGCGTCACGCCCTCGAGCGCGGCGTCGAAGGTCCGCCGGGAAACGCCCATGGCGCGGGCTTCGGGCCACACCTCTTCGAGGAAACGACGGAAGGTCTCCTGCGTCTGCGCCGCGGCGCGCAGCGGCATCAGGCTGGCGCAGAGCGCGAGAAGGCAGAGCGCCCCCGCCTTCCACTTCGCCGCTCGAATGATCCTTGGCACGTTTCAGCCCCCGCCTCGGCCGGCGTTCGCACGGCGCTTCGACCCGAGGCCAGTATAAGCCTATTCGGCCGCTTTTGGGGCAGTGGGCTGAGCCGAGCGTCAGGCGACGCGCGGCATGCGGCCGAGCTGCTCTTCCCAGGCGAGAGCGTGGGCGACGATGGTGTCGAGATCGTCGAAACGCGGCGTCCAGCCGAGCTTGCTGCGGATCTTGTCGGAGCCGGCGACGATACGCGCGGGATCGCCCGGACGGCGGCCCGCGATATCGACCTTGAAGTCGCGGCCCGACACGCGCTTCACAGCGTCGATCACCTCGAACACCGAGAAGCCGCGGCCATAGCCGCAATTGAAGACGTCGCTCGCCCCGCCTTTGCGCAGATGCTCCAGCGCAACGACGTGCGCGCCGACGAGATCGGTCACGTGGATGTAGTCGCGCAGGCACGTGCCGTCGGGCGTCGGGTAGTCGGTGCCGAACACCGACATGGAGGCGCGCTTGCCGAGCGCCGTCTCGGCGGCCACCTTGATCAGATGCGTGGCGCGTGGCGTCGACTGCCCCGTGCGGCCCTTGGGATCGGCGCCCGCCACGTTGAAATAGCGCAGCACGACGTGGCGCATCGGGAAGGCATTCGACACGTCGCGCAGGATGATCTCCGACATGAGCTTCGAGGAGCCGTAGGGCGACATCGGGTTGAGGGGCGCGGTTTCGGACACCGGGGCATCGCCCGTCATGCCGTAGACGGCCGCCGTCGAGGAAAAGATGAAGTGCTCGACCCCGCAGCGGACGGCGGATTCGATCAGCGCGCGCGTCTTCACCGTATTGTTGAAATAGTAGCCCAGCGGATCGGTCACCGAATCCGGGACGACAATGGAAGCGGCGAAATGGATGATGGATTTGACGCCGTGTTGCCGAAGCAGGTTTTCGACCAGAGGTTGGTCACCGACATCGCCTTCAACGAAGGTCGCAGCCTTGGGGAGGGCCCAGGATAGTCCGGTCGACAGATTGTCCAGGATGACGACCTTTTCCCCGGCATCGAGGAGTTCGTAGGCCATATGGCAGCCGATGTAGCCCGCGGCGCCTGTGACAAGAACGGTCATCTGGAACTCCTACAAGCGGTGCCGTGTTGGAGGCTAACGAACTTTTCACTCAGGGTACCTACCACGGGGCAAATTACGCTAAGTTAAAGTGCCTCACGCAGGCATTTCGCATGGTTCACAACAGGTCAACGGCTGAGATTTGCATGTCCTCTCCTAAACGCATTCGTAAAGCAGTGTTCCCCGTCGCCGGCCTCGGAACGCGCTTCCTGCCCGCCACCAAGGCCATGCCCAAGGAGATGCTGACCGTTGTCGACCGGCCCGTCATCCAGCACGTGGTCGACGAGGCGAAGGCCGCGGGTATCGAGCACTTCATCTTCGTCACAGGGCGCAACAAGGGCGTGATCGAGGACCATTTCGACAGCCAGTTCGAACTGGAGCGTACGCTCGACGAGCGGGGCAAGAAGAAGGAACTCGCCGAACTGCGTCGCGATTTGCCCGCCGCCGGACAGACGAGCTTCACGCGCCAGCAGGCGCCCCTCGGCCTCGGCCATGCCGTGTGGTGCGCGCGCGACATCGTCGGCGACGAACCCTTCGCGCTGCTGCTGCCCGACATGCTGCATCACGCGGCGACGCCCTGCCTTGCCGACATGATCGCGGCCTACGAGAAGCACGGCGGCAACCACATCGCGGTTGCTCCGGTTCCGGAGGACCAGACGCATCAGTACGGTATCGTCGGTGTCGAGGACCGGGCCGCGAAGGTCTCGCGCATCACGGGCATGGTGGAGAAACCGAAGCAGGGCACGGCGCCGTCGAACCTGCACATCACCGGACGCTACATCCTGCAGCCGCAGATCTTCCCGATCCTGGAGAGCCAGGAACGCGGCGCCGGCGGCGAGATCCAGCTCACCGACGCCATGATCCAGCTCTCGAAGCGCGACGATCAGGCGTTCCATGCCGTGCGGTTCGACGGCACCATCTACGACTGCGGCGCCAAGGTCGGCTTCCTATCGGCGAACATCGCCTACGCGCTCGACCGGCCGGAGCTTTCGGAAGCCCTCAAGACCGAGCTGAAGAAGCTGTTCTGATCCGGGATCATTGTCAGGAGCGCCAGCTTTCTTCCGCGTCGGCTTCGCTCGGCGGGCGAAGCGACGCGGGCTCCGGCCGGCGGTGCTTCGCATTGGCGATCCTGAGTGCAGCGCGCCCCGCCATGCCTTTCAGGCCCGTCATTTTCCAAGGCGCATAGGCTTCCTCCGGGCCGCGGGCGAGGCGGGATGGGTGCACACCTTCGCCCACGCCGTAGAACTTGCGGAAGCTCATGATGAGCGGCTTCCACCGGTCGGGATCGATCCTGTCAGGGTTGTCCGCCATGCACAGATCCTCGCGCACGTGCACCGTCTCGATGCGAACCTCGATGGCGCGCATCGGGATCGCCATTTTCGCGTCATCGGCAGCGAAGGGAGCGATGCTCGCCACGCGCGCCTCCATCTGGATCGGACACTCGCGGATGCGGGGCGCCGCCACGATCGTCGACGTGTCGGCGGTCAAACCCGCGGCCGCGAACTTGTCTCGTTCGGTGCGATAGCCCAGCAGTTTCTTGTGCAGCGGCAATTGCTCGCTCCCGGTGAGCAATGCAAGCCGATCCACCGCCTCAACCTGTTCGACCGAGGCGAGGTTCAGGACGCACTCGCGCGTGCGCCGCAGGTTTTCCGTGGTCTTTGACGTCGCGTCGAGGCCGAGCATGCAGCTCCACCCCAGCCACCAGGCCGATGACATCGGCGCGATGTTGGCGGATCCATCCGCATTGAGCGTGGTGATCAGAACGACGGGCGTGCCCGCGTAGAGAATGGCCGGCTCTATGGTTCGGTGCATGTCGGGTTCCCTCAGGCCTTCAGCTTCAACGCATCCACGTTGAACGATGCGGCCCCGAGGAGCGACCCGTTTCCTGCGCGCAATTACTGCCGCACGCGCACGCCGACGCGTACGACTTCGGCGGTGTAATCGCGCGTCGTGTCGGTCGAGCGGAACTCCAGGTGTTGATAGCGCCCGTACAGCGAGACATTGGCGTTGAGGAAGTAGTCGACGCCGGCTTCGCCCGTCAGCAGGCGGTCTTCGAGCGACGTGCCCTGGTAGGGAGACAGCGCGTACTTCACGCCGAGCGTGCCGATCAGGCTGCGCGTCAGGGCGTGGCGCATCTGCAGGCCAACTTCGCGCGACAGTGTGCCGGGCGATCCCGCCAGCGTCGTGTCGTAGAAGTCCGAGCGCGCTGAGAGCAGGAACGTCGTCAGCCCGCTCATCTTCCAGGCGAGGCTCGCGTCGAAGAGGAAGCCGTCCATGTCCGGAAGGCGGCGATCCCACTGGCCCTGGTGCCCCCAGCCGACGCTCACTTCGCCGCGGAGCGAGGGACCGAGCGGTGAGAACAGCAGCCCCAGCCGGTAGCGCTCGCTCGACGAGGAGCGGGCGATGCCGTCGGTCGCCGCCACCTCGTAGTCGCGCTGGCGGAACGAGGTATCGAGGAACACCGCCATCTTACGGTTGAGCGCCCAGGACAGCCGCGCGGCCTGATCCACCTGCGTGAAATTGCGCGGCGCGTTCGAGATGATCGAGCCGTTGACGGCTGGCACGTCGGCATACGTGACTTCGCTCAGGCCACCACGCAATTGCAGCGTCGCGCGCCCGAATTGCTGGTTGTAGGTCGCGGCGACCCGGTCGGTGGTGTACTCGCCGCGGATGGACGCATTGGTCGGCGCATCGATGACCGAGCGGACGTCCCGGTCCGAGGTGTGCGACACGGCGGCTTCGAGGTTGGCGCGCCGCGTGATGTCGATGCGGGCACGCGCCTCGAGGTTCCAGGTACGGTCGTCTTCGCTGGCGTAGCGATCATAGAAGGTGGTGCGGCCCGAGGCGCGGATCTCGAAGGCGTGCCGGCGCCAATCCGACACGAGCCGCAGGCTGCCGAGGCCCTCGAAGGCCCCAGCCCCGGCGCCGCTGCCGTTGCGATAGACGTTGCTGTTATAGAGCCCGCCGATTTCGGCCTCGGGATAGAGCACGAAGCTGCCGAAGCGCAGGCCGACGGGGCTGTAGGGCTCGAAGCGGAACAGGCGATCGACGCGGCGATCGGTGATGGGATCGAGCTGTTCGATCTGGAAGGCCAGCGCGTCGTAGCCCGCGGGCGGCGTGTTGAATGCGGCGACATCCTCCGGGCGCCGGCCATCGCGCTGCAGGTCGCCGATGCCGTCGACCATGACGTTGCTCGCCGGATTGCCGTCCTCGATGACGCCGTCCACGGGCATGCGGGGGGCGCGGCCATCCTCGCGCAACTCGCCGGCCGACGGCACGAGGCGCCGCTCCGCGGGCGTGCCGTCCTCGGTCTCGGCTATCTCTGGATCGTCGCCATCGGCGCGCTGCGGCGGCGGCTGGCGCTCGGCCTCTTCGGGATCGTCGAGGGGCACCTGTTCGGGCTGGGGGCGGCGCGGCTGCGCCTTGGCGCGATTGGGCGCGGGGGGCTGGATCACCGTTTCGATGGGCACCTGCGCGGCAGCCGGCATCGCGAGGCCGATGCCCCCGGCGACAAGCCCGACCGACAGACAGATGCTGACCCTCAAGCGACGGTAAGCCACGCGAAAGCGACCTCGACAAACGAGCCTCGACGCCGACGCGACCACACGACTGGCGCGAAACTAGCCGAGACGGATTAACGAGAGGTTGCGGGCTGCGCCGAAAAGAGGCGGCATAACGGGCCGTTAACGGATCCGCACCCGCCGGCCCCTGTTCTTGCTGCGCATCCGAGCCCAGATGCCGCGGGGGTGCCATGGGCGGTCCCGATCATTTAGAGTAGCGGCAACTCGATTCGCGGCCGGACGGCTTTTCCCGGCCCGCGAGGGACGCCATAATGCACTGACCTCAAAGGACAACCAGCGTGGCGCAAACCGCTAGCAGCATCGTTCCGGGCTCGCTCCTTTCGGCCGCGCGCACCCTCGATCTCGAATGCGAGGGCCTGCAGGCCCTGCGGGCGGCGCTCGACGGCAAGCTCCGGCATACGTTCGCGGAAGCCGTGGCGACGCTGGCCTCGGCCAAGGGCCGCGTGATCGTCACCGGCATCGGCAAGAGCGGCCACGTGGGCCAGAAGATCGCGGCGACGTTCGCCTCGACGGGCACGCCGGCCTTCTTCGTGCATCCGAGCGAGGCGAGCCACGGCGACCTCGGCATGATCCACCGCGAGGACGTCATCGTCGCCCTGTCGTGGTCGGGGGAAAGCGCGGAACTCTCCAACATTCTCAACTACTCGCGCCGGTTCAAGGTGCCGCTGATCGCCATCACGTCGAAGGCGGACTCCACCCTCGGCAAGCAGAGCGACGTGCTGCTGGAACTGCCGCGCGCCAAGGAGGCCTGCCCGCACGGCCTCGCGCCAACCACGTCGACGACCATGCAGCTTGCCATGGGCGACTGCCTCGCCATCGCGCTGCTGGAGCACAAGGGCTTCACGGCGCACGACTTCAAGGTGTTCCATCCGGGCGGTCAGCTCGGCGCGTCCCTGAAGTACGTGGCCGATCTGATGCACAAGGGCGAGGCGCTGCCGCTTGTCGGCGAAGACGCGCCGATGACGGCCGCGCTCGTCACCATGACGCAGAAATCCTTCGGTTGCCTCGGCGTGGTCGATGCCGATGGCAAGCTCGCCGGCGTGATCACCGACGGCGACTTGCGCCGCCACATGGGCAGCAACCTGCTCTCCGCGACGACCGGCGAGATCATGACGCGGCGGCCGAAGGTCGTGGCGCCCAACATGCTCGCCTCCGCGGCGCTGGAGGTGCTCAACACCTCGCGCATCACCGCGCTGTTCGTCGTCGACAAGGGCCACCCCGTCGGCATCGTGCACATCCACGACCTGCTCCGGGCGGGCGTGGCGTAGAGCCACCGCCGCACGCTTTAGCTTGATCAATCGGCTCAGCGCTGCTGGATACGCAAGCCGTGCAACTCCCTTTTTTGCGTCTCCGGAAAGCGCGCAGCGCTTGTCCGGGGCCTTGCCCCGTCGAGGAGAAACTCCACCCGGCAAGGTCCGGACAGCCGGGCCTTCGGCCCGTCTTCCGGGAACGCAGGGGATAGAGTTCAGGGTGTTGCTGCGCGGATGTTCGACGGCGCGGGAAGGACGGCGGTGGCGACGTCGCGCGCTATTGTTATGGTGTGACGCCAGGACGAGGCAAACGGCTCGCGAGCCCTGTCCCCTCTCCCCATGGAGCGCAGCGGAGTGGGGAGAGGGTTAGGGTGAGGGGCAGAAGTTTGCTCGCCGTCGAAGTATGGCGTTGCCCCTTACCCCGACCCTCTCCCCGCAAGAAGGGGAGAGGGAGGTGCGGCAACGCGTAACCGCGGAGTGCCGGTCGCCTTCGGGAATTGTCCCCCATGCAAACCATCTCGGGCCGGCATGCCGCCTGACGACGCGATCGCGGCTGTGCGCCACCGCGACTTGCCCCGTCTCCGTTCTTGCCTATAGTGCGCGCCAAACCATGGACTTAAGGCGCGAAAGGCTTGGGAATGGCGGCTGACAACGCACGCAAGATCAAGAAGGTGGTGCTCGCCTACTCCGGCGGGCTCGATACCTCCATCATCCTGAAATGGCTGCAGGAAACCTACCAGGCGGAGGTCGTCACCTTTACCGCCGACCTCGGCCAGGGCGAGGAGCTGGAGCCCGCCCGCAAGAAGGCCCTGATGCTCGGCATCAAGGAAGAGAACATCTTCATCAAGGACCTGCGCGAGGAGTTCGTCCGGGACTACGTATTCCCGATGTTCCGCGCCAACGCGGTCTATGAAGGCGTCTACCTGCTCGGCACCTCGATCGCGCGGCCGCTGATCGCCAAGACGCAGATCGACATCGCCCGCGCCACCGGCGCCGATGCCGTCTGCCACGGCGCCACCGGCAAGGGCAACGACCAGGTGCGCTTCGAGCTCGGCTACTATGCGCTGGAGCCGTCGATCCGCATCATCGCGCCGTGGCGCGAGTGGGACTTCAAGAGCCGCGAGCAGCTCATCGAGTTCGCCGAGAAGCACCAGATCCCCGTCGCCAAGGACAAGCGCGGCGAGAGCCCCTTCTCGGTCGACGCCAACCTGCTGCACTCCTCCTCGGAAGGCAAAGTGCTGGAAGACCCGGCGATCGAGCCGCCGCCTTACGTCTACCAGCGCACGATCAGCCCTGAGGAAGCCCCCGACAAGGTCACCGAGATCACCATCGGCTTCGACAGGGGCGATGCGGTGAGCCTCAACGGCCAGAAGCTGTCGCCCGCGGCGCTCCTCGCCAAGCTCAACGACCTCGGCCGCGACAACGGCATCGGCCGCATCGATCTCGTGGAGAACCGCTTCGTCGGCATGAAGTCGCGCGGCGTCTACGAGACGCCGGGCGGCACCATCCTGCTCGCCGCGCACCGCGCCATCGAGAGCATCACGCTCGACCGTGGCGCCGGCCACCTCAAGGACGAGCTGATGCCGCGCTACGCGGAGCTCATCTACAACGGCTTCTGGTTCTCGCCTGAGCGCCAGATGCTGCAAGCACTGATCGACAAGAGCCAGGAGAGCGTCGAGGGCGAGGTGCGCCTCAAGCTCTACAAGGGCAACGTCATCGTCACGGGCCGCTCCTCGCCGAAGTCGCTCTATTCCTCCACGCTCGTCACCTTCGAGGACGACCGCGGCGCCTACGACCAGAAGGACGCGGCGGGCTTCATCCGCCTCAACGCGCTCCGGCTGCGCACGCTCGCCCAGCGCGGCAAGCTGACGTGATGGCGGCCGCCTCCTCCAGACTTGCGTGGATGCCCGCCTGCGCGGGCATGACGTTGGTGGGTGTGACAGCGGGCATGCCAATTCTCGCCGTCATCCCCGCGAAGGCGGGGATCCACGCCACTGTCCGACTTGCAGACCGCTCCGGTCACGACACCGGCGTTACTGTCCAACAGGCAGGGTAGAGCACGACGGGCGCGCGCGGACACTGCCTGCAAGCCAGCCGATAACGAGAGAGAGAGAGAGCAGCACATGCGCATGGAATTGGGCAAGATCGGCGGCATCCCGATCTACCTCGACATGTTCTTCGTGCTGATCCTGCTGCTGTTCAGCTACCCGTACTTCACGGCGGGCTCGACGCAGGCGATGTCGGCCGGCTTCGTCATCATCGTCGGCATCCTGATCTCGATCCTGCTGCACGAACTCGGCCACGCGCTCGCGGGCTATATCTTCAAGACGCGCGTGTCCTTCATCGAGCTGACGGGGCTCGGCGGCATCGCGCACTTCGAGCGGTCGCTGCCCAAGTCGGCGATCGCGCGCAGCATCATCTATCTTGCAGGGCCCGCGGCGAACCTCGCCTTGTGGTACGGCTTCGACTGGCTGTCGCTGATGGCGGCCAGCACCGGCAACGGCCTCCTCGCCTTCCCGCTCTCGGTGCTCGCCAGCACGAACTTCCTGCTGCTCGTGTTCAACCTGCTGCCGGCCTATCCGCTCGACGGCGGGCACACGCTCGATGCCTGGATCGGCGCCATCTTCGGCTCGCAGTGGGCAACGCGCGTCGTCGCCTCGCTGGGGCTGCTGGTCGCGATCTACGTCGCCTACCGCGCTTTGCCGGCCAACTTCTTCATGCTGTTCGTCGCCTTCTTCCTCGCCCAGACCAACTGGGAAGCCCTGCAGAGCCTCGGGCGCTGGCGGAAGTGACGCCGCATGGGCGTTGACCTCGCCCTACGCGCACACCCCATTGTCAACCCGGTGCTTGTCACCGGGATCCAGCCCTCCGCGAGCGCCGGAGCAAGTGGGGAGTTGGACCCCGGCAACCGAGTGCCGGGGTGACAAAGGCGGTTGACTGCGGACGTGGCAGAGAGATCGCGATGCCAATGCCACCGCCACGTCTCTTGCGCTACCGCCCGAACTTCGCTTTCGCCTCCACGCGGCGGGCATGCAGGATCGGCTCGGTGTAGCCGTTGGGCTGTTCGCGGCCCTTGAAGACGAGGTCGCACGCCGCCTGGAAAGCGACCGAAGCCTCGAAGTTCGGCGCCATCGGGCGATAGAGCGCATCACCCGCGTTCTGCTTGTCGACGACGGCCGCCATGCGCTTCATCGTCTCCATCACTTGGGCCTCGCTCGCCACACCGTGACGCAGCCAGTTGGCGATGTGCTGGCTCGAGATGCGCAGCGTCGCGCGATCTTCCATCAGGCCGACGTTGTTGATGTCCGGCACCTTGGAGCAGCCGACGCCCTGGTCGATCCAGCGCACCACGTAGCCCAGGATGCCCTGCGCGTTGTTATCGAGTTCCTTCTGCACGTCCTCGGGCGACCAGTTGATGCGATCGGCGACGGGGAACATGAGGATGTCGTCGAGCTTGGCACGCGCGCGGCTCGCGAGTTCGCCTTGGCGCTTGGCGACGTCCACCTTGTGATAGTGGATCGCGTGCAGCGTCGCCGCCGTCGGCGACGGCACCCACGCGGTGTTGGCGCCCGCCATCGGATGCCCGATCTTCTGCTGCATCATGTCCGCCATCCGGTCGGGCATGGCCCACATGCCCTTGCCGATCTGCGCATGCCCGGGCAGGCCGCAGGCGAGGCCGACGTCGACGTTGTTGTCCTCGTAGGCCTTGATCCACGCCGTCGCGCGCATGTCCGCCTTGCGGATCATGGCGCCGGCCTCCATCGAGGTGTGCATCTCGTCGCCGGTGCGGTCGAGGAAGCCCGTGTTGATGAAGCACACCCGGTGCTGCGCGGCGCGGATGCATTCCTTGAGGTTCACGGTCGTGCGCCGCTCCTCGTCCATGATGCCGATCTTGAGCGTGTAGCGCTTGAGACCCAGCGCATCTTCCGTGCGGTCGAAGAGTTCGTTGGCGAAGGCGACTTCCGCGGGCCCGTGCATCTTCGGCTTCACGATGTAGACCGAGCCCTTGCGGCTGTTGCGCACCGGACCTGCGGCCTTGAGGTCATGCATGGCGATGAGCGACGTCACCATGGCATCGAGAATGCCCTCCGGCGCCGGCTGACCGGCTTCGTCGAGCACGCTCGTGTCCATCATCAGGTGCCCGGTGTTCCGGATCAGCATCATGCTGCGGCCGTGCAGCGTGAGATCCTGGCCAGACGGCGTCTTGTAGGTCCGGTCGGGATTGAGCTTGCGCGTCATCATGCGCCCGCCCTTCTCGAACGTATCGACGAGCGTGCCCTTCATCAGGCCGAGCCAGTTGCTATAGGCGCCGACCTTGTCGTCCGGATCGACGGCCGCGATGGAATCTTCCAGGTCGATGATGGTCGAGACGGCCGCCTCGAGGATGACGTCGGCGATGCCGGCGGGGTCGCTGGCGCCGATGTGGTTGGCCTTGTCGATGACGATCTCGGCGTGCAGGCCGTTGTGCTTGAGGAGGATGCCCGTCGGCGCGTCGGCCGAGCCCTTGTAGCCCGCAAACGCGCTGGCGTTCGCAAGCGACGCGCTGGCTCCGCCTGCCGTGAGGGCGAGCGCGCCGTTCTTCACCGAAATGCCCGTGACGGTCGCCCACTTGGCACCGCCCGCGAGCGGCGCGATTTCGTCGAGCAGCCCCTTCGCGAACGCGATCACCTTCGCCCCGCGCACGGGATTGTAGCCGCCCGCCCGCGTAGCACCGCCCTCCTCGGAGATCGCGTCCGTGCCGTAAAGGGCATCGTAAAGACTGCCCCAGCGGGCGTTCGCGGCGTTGAGCGCGTAGCGCGCGTTGGTGATGGGGACGACGAGCTGCGGCCCGGCAATGGACGCGAACTCCTCGTCGACGTTGGCCGTGTCGACCTTGAAGTCGGGTCCTTCGGGAACGAGATAGCCGACGTCACCGAGGAATTTCTTATAAGCCGCGAGGTCGAGCGCCTTGCCCTTGTGCGCCTGGTGCCACGCGTCGAGCTTGGCCTGGATCTCGTCGCGCGTCTTGAGCAGCGCCCGGTTCTTCGGGCCCAGGTCGTGCACGATGCCGGAAAGGCCGCTCCAGAACTGGCCCGGCGTGACGGCGAGGCCCGGCAGCACCTCGTCGTTGACGAAATCATAGAGAACCTTCGCCACCCCAAGGCGATGCACGGTCACGCGGGTTGTCATGAGAGGATCCTTTCAAGTCTTGGGATGGAATGCGGGCTGCACTTGCCGGCAACGCTGGAACGACGCCGGTCGGCAATTGGATCAGTGGGCTGAAAGATCGAGGTCCTGTCCGGGGGGCAGCGGCGCGAGGTAGGCGGCCACGAGATCGGCAGGCAGCGCGTCAAGGCTCGCCGGCGACCACTTGGGCGCGCGATCCTTGTCGACGATGAGGGCACGCACGCCTTCGGGAAACTCGCCATCTTCGAAGAGCCGGCACACCAGCCGGTATTCGATTTCAAGCGCCGCTTCGAGGGAGGGAAGCGCGCGCGCCTGCCGCGTCGCGGCGAGTGTGAGCTGCATGGCCTTGGGCGACTTCGCGCCGAGCGCGCTCTTGGCCTTCAGCGCCCATTCGCTGCCGATCGCATCGAGCCGGTCGATCACGCCCTGGACGGTGTCGGCTGCGAAACCGGCATCGATATCGCCGGCGTGCTGCGCGAGGCTGCTGGGGCCGGGGTTGCCCGCCAGCCCTGCGATCACCGTATCGATGCTTCCGCCTTTCGGGTCGCAAAGCTGAGCCTTGAGCGCGCCGAGCTTTTCGGTGGCGCAAAACGTATCGCTGAACCGCGCGTGGATGGCGTCCGCCGCATTCATCGGTGCGCTCGTGAGCCCGAGGTAGACGCCCGCTTCCCCGGGCGCATGGCCCAGGAGCCAGGTGCCGCCGACGTCCGGGATCAGCCCAATCGTCGTTTCCGGCATGGCGAGATGCGAGCGTTCCGTCACGATGCGGTGGCTGGCGTGGCCCGAAACGCCGATGCCGCCGCCCATGACGATGCCGTCCTGGATCGCGACGTAAGGCTTCGGATAAGTCTTGATGAGCGCATTGAGCCGATACTCGTCCGCCCAGAATTTGCGGGCGAACTGCGATCCCTCCGTACGGCTGTCGTAGAGCGAGCGCACGTCGCCGCCCGCACACAGCGCGCGTTCCCCAGCGCCGTCGAGCAGAACGAGTTCCACGGCCGGATCGGCGGCCCACTCGTTGAGGGCCTCCCACATCCGCATGACCATCCCGTAGGTCAGCGCGTTGAGCGCCTTCGGCCGGTTGAGGGTGAGTCGGCCAGCCCGCCCTTCGCGGCGGACCAGGATCTCTGCGTCGTCTGTGACGCCCATGGCGTGTCCCGCAATGTCTGATTGTGTCTTCGGGGCAGGGGATTAGCGGCATCGCCACGCCGGCACAATGGCAGCGCAGCCAGAAACGCCTTATAGTGGACGGCATGACCGTTTGGCAGAGAATTTCCGGCCTTGCGATGGCCGTGAGCGATGCGGGAGGCACGCTGATCAGCGAGCTTGCCGCCAAATTGGGCATCGAGCGCGGCACGCCCGCGCCCGAGAAGGGCGTGACGTTCACGATCGGGGTCATTGCGCTCGCCGCCAAGATGGCCAAGGCAGATGGCGTCGTGGTGCCGATCGAGGTCGAAACCTTCCGCAAGGTGTTCTCGTTCGCCCCCGATCAGGCACGTAACGTCGGCCGCGTGTTCGATCTGGCGAAGCAGGATGTCGCCGGCTTCGAGGCTTACGCGGATCAGATCGCGTCGCTCCTGAAGGACGACCGCAAGCTTCTGCAGAACGTGCTCGAGGGGCTGATGCTGGTCGCCGTGTCGGACGGCATCGTGCACCCGCGCGAGGATGCGTTCCTGGCCGTCGTGGCCGAGCGCTTCGGCTTCACGCAGAGCCAGTATCGCCTGTTCCGCGCCCGCTTCGTCCGCGACGTGGACGACCCCTACGAAGTCTTGCGTCTCGAACGTTCCGCGACCGATGCGGAGATCAAGGCGCGCTACCGGCAGCTCGTCGTCGACAACCACCCGGACCGCCTCATGGGCCGCGGCGTGCCGCCGGAATTCGTGGCGGTGGCCGATCGCAAGCTTGCCGCCATCAACGCGGCCTACGACGCGATCGCCAAGGAACGGGGGCTGTGATCGAGCGGCCGGATTCGCCGGTCGTCGGCGCGCTGCATCCCTCGGCCAATTTCGGCGAACGCAAGGGCGGCGCGATCCCGAGCATCCTGCTGCTCCATTACACCGGCGTCGAAAGCGCGGCGAAAGCGATCTCCTGGCTCTCCGATCCGGTGAGCGAGGTGTCGTGCCACTACGTGGTCGACGAGGCCGGTTTCGTGACGCAGATGGTGGCGGAGGCAAAACGCGCCTGGCATGCGGGCGCCGGCGCCTGGGCCGGTGACACGGACATCAACTCGAGTTCCATCGGCATCGAGATCCAGAACGTCGGCCACGCGGCCGGCTATCCGCCGTTTCCCGACAGGCAGATCGCGGCCGTCATCGCGCTCTGCCGTGACATCGTCGCGCGCCACCACATCCGCGCAGAACGCGTGCTCGCCCATTCGGACGTGGCGCCGTCGCGCAAGATCGATCCCGGCGAGAGGTTTCCTTGGGCCACGCTCGCCGCCGCCGGCATCGGCCATTGGGTGCCCCCCGCTCCCGTCCGCGCGGACGACACGGGCGTCGGCCTCGGCACCTCCGGGCCATTCGTTGCCGAGATGCAGACGAT
Source organism: Hyphomicrobiales bacterium (assembly GCA_003963125.1). Lineage (GTDB taxonomy): Bacteria > Pseudomonadota > Alphaproteobacteria > Rhizobiales > Hyphomicrobiaceae > AWTP1-13. The sequence continues at coordinate 9,064 of RXJK01000071.1, read as the reverse complement.
GCTGCGAAACTATGGCTATGCCGTCATGCCGAGCGGCCATCTCGATACGGCGACCGAGTTCGTCATCACCGCGTTCCAGCGCCACTTCCGGCCGGCCCGGGTCGATGGCCGCATCGATCAATCGACGTTCGCGACGCTGCAGGCGCTCAGTGCAGCCTTGCCCGCCGAGACGATGATCACGTGACCCGCCTGCTGTAGGGTCCAGCTGCACATCGTCCCGGGAGACCCATGAGCCAGGCCCAGACATTGGCGCCCCCGCGCCTGAGGCAGCACCTCGATCTGCGCGCGGTGGTGATACTGCTCGCCTGCTGCGCCTGTTGGGGCGGCGGCCAGGTGACGATCAAGATCGCCAACGCCGGCATCTCGCCAGTGCTGCAGGCGGGGTTGCGGTCTCTGCTGTCGGGCGCGCTCGTCTTCGCCTGGGCCATGTCGCGCGGCATCCCGATGTTCGAGCGCGACCGTACGTTCTGGCCGGGCGTCCTCGTCGGCGCGCTGTTCGGCACCGAATTCGCGCTGCTCTATGCGGGGCTCAACCTGACGACCGCCTCGCGCGGCGTCGTGCTGCTCTATTCGGCGCCGTTCGTCGTGGCCTGCGGCGCGCATTTTCTGATCCCGGGCGACCGCCTGACGATGGCGAAGGCCATCGGGCTCTTGGCAGCCTTCGCCGGGCTTATCGTCGCCATGTGTGAGAACCTCCTTGCGCCCGGCAAGTCCACTTTCCTCGGCGACATCATGTGCCTCGTCGCGGCTATCCTCTGGGGCGCGACGACGCTCGTCGTGCGCCTCACGCCACTGCGGGCCGCGCCGCCCGAAAAGACGCTGCTCTACCAGCTCCTTTTTTCAGGGATCATCCTCGTGCCGCTCTCGCCGCTCCTCGGGGAAGCAGGCATCACCAACCTCAGCCTGCCCATTGTTTTTTCGTTCGCCTATCACGTGATCGCCGTGGCCTTCGTCAGCTTCACAGCCTGGTTCTGGTTGCTGCGGCACTATCCCCCGACGCGCGTGTCGGCCTTCACGTTCCTCGTCCCCGTGTTCGGGGTCATGGCCGGGAATATCGTGCTCGGCGAAACCTTTACGCCGACGCTCGGCGTCGCGCTGGTGCTCATCGCAACGGGCATCGCCCTCGTCAATCGCCCGGTCCCGCCTGCAATGGACGCCACTTGACGACAGCGCCCGTTCGACCCTTAGTCCAGGCGCCAGTCGGCTGGGCGACCGCTGCCGGTTTGTGGGACTTTGCGGTCCAGCACGCCGGTGGAGGAAAGTCCGGGCTCCAAGGATCGACGGTGACGGCTAACGGCCGCCGGGGGTGACCCCAGGGAAAGTGCCACAGAAAACAGACCGCCCGCGTCCGCGCGGGTAAGGGTGAAAAGGTGCGGTAAGAGCGCACCGCGCTCCCGGCAACGGCGAGCGGCATGGCAAACCCCACCGGGAGCAAGACCGAATAGGGGCGGCATGGATGCGGCGGGCAACCGCGGCATCCGGGCAGATCCTGGCTGCCGCCCGGGTTGGTTGCTCGAGGCGCGGAGTAATCCGCGTCCCAGATGAATGGTCGCCGCGGAGGTCGCACCTCCAGACAGAACCCGGCTTACAGGCCGACTGGCAATTTGCTTTTCAGGCGAAGACCGCCGCCCGCTGTGCCGCTCAGTGCTTGGGAGCGGCAAGGCCTGCGAGGTAGGTCGTGACGAGATCGTCGATCATGCGCACCGCATCCTGCGATGTGACCGAGGTGAGCTTATCGGCGGTCGCCAGCGACGTGATCCCGTGCACCGCTGCCCACAGGGCGCGCGCGGAATCGCGCCGTGTCTCGGCAGTGCCGTCCGTGAATTCCGGCGCGATCGCCTGCTCCATGCGCCCCGTCAGCGTCTCGAGCTTCTGCTGATACCAGGCCGGCAGTTGCGTCGATTGCGGCAGGTGGTGCTCGAACAGCAGGTTCCAGAGCCGCGGCGTCTGGGTGCTGAAGGCGAGGTAGGCCTGCGCCACGCGTTGCGCCGGCGGCTTGTCGCCCGCCGAGGTCAGCACCTCCGACAGGCGCTGATCGAGCCCGTCGAGCACGCGCCCCTCAACGTGCAGCACCACGTCGTCGAGGTTCTGGAACATATTGTAGATCGTGCCCGGCGAGTACTCGATGCGCCGTGCGATCTCACGTGCGGAAAGTCCTGCAAGTCCTTGCGCTTCAATAATGGATTGTGCGGCGTCAAGAATAAGATCCCGCAATTGCTGCGGTGTATGCGTAGAACGTCTTCCCATATTGCCAACTCGGCGGAAATCCCCGCCCCTCTGACTGAACAGCATAATCATAGGGTGAAAAAGCAGTTTTCGCAATGCAACGGCATTGCCGCGAAAGCAAGCACGTGCCGGGGCACGCGCGCGCGTGGAATCGGCGCGCGGCGGCCATCACTCAGCACATCATCCGGTCTTTAAGGAAAGCTCGGCGACGGACACGCGACGCCCGACGTCTGCAAAAGCATCGCAGCCTGGCTGCGCGGCTTCGCGTAGCCTTTCTTCGACAGCGTGTAGTAGCTGCCGGTCTTCGTCAGCGTGTTCTTCAGGATCATGTCGAACAAGAGCGGCGTGTAGAAGTAGCGCACCTCCGCCACCACCACGCTGTCGTTCGTCGTCACCAGTCCCGTGGGCAGCGTGTAGGACGTGACGTTGCAGGCGCAGGTGTTCGTGCCGCCGCCGTTGGTATTGTAGGTGCAGTACCACGATTGCTTCGCCGTCGTGGCGGAAGACGGCGACGAGGTCACGTTGCGCACCGTGGTTTCGAGCGCCGAGGATCGGTACGGCAGCATGATGAAGCCGCCGACCTTCATGATGTCGGTCATGCTCGACTGCGAGATCGACGCGTTCGTCCGTGCGACGAGATCCGCCATGGTCGTTGCGACCTGCGCGGCGCGGCGATCCACCGTGAGCACCTGGCTCAGCTCCACCGCACCGATGAACATCGTCGACACGATCGGCGCGATGAACGCGAATTCGACCGCGGCCGCGCCCCGTTCGTTGCGGCTCCAGGCGGAGAGCGAACGCCGCGCGTGTCTGCGTGCGATCTGCATGTGCCGAATGAGACGCTTCGCTGCTGATGTCCGGGAGGTCCGCATCGTTCCGCTCAATAGGGCTCGGTACGGAAAGCGACGGTCGCCTGCACGAGGAACGACCCGTCCTGCAATCCGCCCATCTTGGCGAGCGGCATGCCCGTGAAGGGCGCCCACGGGTAGCACACGGTCACCATCACCATGCTGCTGGTGGCGCCCGGGCTGAACGTGGTCGAACTGTTGCTGACGATGCTCCCGCCGCTCACGCAATTGGGGGAGGTGAGGCTCGAGAATTGCGAACTGCTCTGGATGATGATGGACGTCTTCGTCAGGCAGTTCGGCACGGCGACGGCTGCAGTGCAGAAGGCCTGTAGGAACGCCGCTTTCTTCTGCGCGTCGGTCGTGAGCCCGGAATACGAGCCCTGCGACTGCTGCAGCTGCCCGGTGCGGATCGCGCGCGCGGCCTGCTGCGCGGCGGCTTCGATGGTGGAAACCTGGAAGAAGTAGGTGCCGACGGAAACGATGCCGAGCACCAGGAGGAAGAAGGGCAGGGCGACGATGCCGAATTCGATGGCCGCGATGCCCGACCGGTCGGCCCAGAACGCGCGCGAAAGCACGCGCAACCGCGCCCGTGCCGACAAGCCGCTCCTGTCGCTCGCCCGGGTCACGCCGCAGCTCTCCACGCGCCTACGCATCGCGCCGGACTATGGCCCAGGCGGAGTGAACGTCCCGTAAAGGCAGGCGACGGATGTTATTGGTTGGGCGTCGCCCCGGGGCCGGCGTTGGCGCCGGGCTCGGCGGAGCGTTCCGAGAACCCGATCTTGTTCTGCGAGGCCTTCGAGATCGAATCGAAGTAGCCCGTCTCGTCGCCGACCGTGATCGACGGGTTGCACTGGGGCGTGCAGTTGTAGGACTGCCGGTTCACGCCGCGTTGCAGGTTCACCACTTTCGCCTCGTCCCGCCGCACCAGCACGCGCTGGTTGGCGATGATGTTGTTCTGGGCGTCGAGGATGATGATGTTAGTGATGCCGAAGGTCTTGCCCGTCACGACCAGCAGCTTGTCGGACTTGACGGAAATGTCGGCGATCGATGGGTTGCCGACGATGATCTGGGCGGCCGGCCGCGGCAGCTGCACGAGTTCGGACTGATCGTACTTGACGACGAGATCCTCGGTGGCGCGCGCGACGCCGGGGCCGAGCACGAGTGCCAGCCCGATGGCGATGGCGCAGGCAGTGCCCTTCGCAGCGCGGAACTTGGATGCGGTCGGCATGGGACGAGCCCTCCTCGGATCTCAGGCCTCCGATTACTGAATCGAAAAGATGAAGGATTTCCAAATCCGCGCCGGCGATGTGTGCCGGATCGGGATGCGCGACGCGCTTTGCAGCGCAAAGTCCTTGACGGGCGTTAACACATGGCGTGTTGCGCAGCATTTTCGCACGTGTTCCGGTTCTGGTGACGAAGCGGAAACCATGCCACGCTAGAGTGGCGCCTGACTTCGCGTTGGAGTGCCTCGTGTCCCAGTTCTGGCTGCTCTTCCTTTTGCCCGTGGGCGTGGCGTTTGCCGCCGCCATGGACCTGTTCACGATGACGATCCCCAATCGCATCTCGGTGATCATGGCCATGGGCTTCGTCCCCGCCGCGTGGTACGCGGGCCTCGACATCTGGGGCGTGCTCGACCATCTGGCGGCCGGGCTCATCGTCCTCGCCATCGGCTTCGGCCTGTTCGCCCGTGGCGTCTTCGGCGGCGGCGACGCCAAGCTGCTGGCAGCCATCTCCCTCTGGGTCGGCCTCGAGAACCTGCTCTCCTATATGTTCTGGGTCGCACTTGTGGGCGGCATCCTGGCCGTCGTCTTCATGATCGGCCGCCAGTTCCCCCTTCCGCGCCCGCTGCTCGGTGAGGCCTGGGCACATCGCCTGCACAATCCGGCCGGCGGCATCCCCTATGGCGTCGCGCTGGCCGTCGCGGCCCTGCTCGTCTATCCCCAGACCGTGTGGTTCCACGCCTTGGCGAACTGAGCCCGCGTCCTCCCTGACACGAGCGGCACGAGAGTGTCGAAACGACACCGCCATTAACGCCGCGTTGACGAATGTAGCGCAGCCTACCCCGTGAGTTTGATTTGCTCTCACGGGAAGTGTGCGCGGATGAATCAGGCACAGTTGGTAGGGTTGGCCATCGCCGGCGTATGCGGTCTCGCAGCGTTCTTCGGCGTCCGTAGCCTTGTCGAGAAGCCCGCGACTGTCGTGCGCGAGGAGGTGGTGACGCAGACCGCCCAGGTGCTCGTCGCCCGCAACGACATCCCGCTCGGCGATACCATCACGGCTGAGAACCTGCGCTGGCAGGATTGGCCCGTGAACGCCCTCAACCCGCAGTTCATCGACAGGAAGCGCCGCCCCGAGGCGATCCGTGAAGTCGCGGGCACCGTCGCCCGCGCGCCCATGCTGCCTGGTGAACCGGTCACGCAGGCCAAGATCGTGAAGATCGGCGAAGGCGGGGTGCTGGCCGCGATCCTGCCGACGGGCATGCGCGCCTATTCGACCCGCATCCGCGAAGAAACCGGCGCCGGACGCATGATCCTGCCCAACGACCGTGTCGACGTGCTGCTCAACGTGCGCGGTCGCAACACGCGGGCAGACGACAACAACACCGAAGTCATCATGCGCAACGTGCGCGTCCTCGCCATTGGCCAGATGATCGACGTCCGCGACGGCAAGCGGCTCGCGGAAGGCAACACGGCGACCCTCGAGGTGACCCCGTCGCAGGCCGAGGTGCTGGCGGCTGCCAACACCCGCGGCGAGATCTCCTTCGCCCTGCGCAGCATCGCCGATCTGCGCAACGAGGAGGAAATCGCGAAAACGAAGAAGCAGCAGACGGATACCAGTTTCGTGAACCTGCTGTTCTACGGCAAGCATTCGCGCGCGCGCGTCAACTGAGACAAGAACACAACCAGTGTCCAAAAGGTGGACGACGATGAGATTGAGCCAAGTGTTGCGCTTCGCGGCCATCGCCGCCTTCTGCGCCGCGCTCGCGCCCCGGCCCGCACTCGCCCAGGGCGAGTTCGAGGATCTGTCGCAGCACTCGGTGCTGAACGTGCCCGCGCGCGCCGCCTATCCGCTGGCCAAGCGCGTCGCCATCGGCCTGAGCAAATCCATCCTGGTGCAGTTCCCCTTCGAGCTGAAGGACGTGCTCGTTGCCGACCCGGAGAAGGTCGACGCGGTCGTGCAGGCGTCGAACCGCGTGTTCCTGATCGCCAAGAAGCTCGGCCAGACCAACGCCTTCTTCTTCGACACCAAGGGGCAGCAGATCCTCACCCTCGAGATCTCCGTGGGCGCCGATCTCAAGGGCCTCGACGGCATCCTCAAGAAGTTCATCCCCGGCTCGAACGTGAAGGTCGATATGGCCGGCAGCTCCGCCGTCCTGTCCGGCTCGGTGCGTACGCCGGCCGATGCCAAGCGTGCCGCTGACATTGCCTGCCAGTTCGTCGCCTCCAACAAGTCGGGCCTCGTCGCGAGCAACGTGCCGACGGCCGCCGCCCAGCAGGCCGGCGGCGCCACGGCGTGCGGCGGCGACAGCAAGCTCGTCATCAACATGCTCACGGTCGAGGGCGAGGAGCAGGTGATGCTCAAGATTACCGTCGCCGAGGTGCAGCGCACGGTCCTGAAGCAGATGGGCGTCAACATCGGCGCCGTCATCAACTCGGGCAATTTCTCCACCGCCCTGCTGACCGGCAATACACTGCCCATCACGGCCGGCGTGCTCGGCACCCTGCCGCAGGTCGGCGTTGGCGTCGACAGCTCGCCGAGCGCCGCCGGTTGCGCCCTCTCCGGCACGCTCTGCAGCTACAATACGAGCACCTCGACGGGCGCCTACTCCAACTCCGGCGCCACGACGGGCTTCAAGACCGGCAACGTCCAGATCAACCAGGCGCTCAAGGCCATGGAGCGCGAGGGGCTCGTGCGTACGCTTGCCGAGCCGAACCTCACGGCCGTATCCGGCGAGACGGCGAAGTTCGTGGCTGGCGGCGAATACCCGATCCCCGTGACCGACAACACCGGCAAGGTCAGCGTCTCGTTCAAGGAGTTCGGCGTCGTCGTGGCCTTCACGCCCGTGGTGCTCTCCGAGGGCCGCATCAGTCTGCGCATCGCCAGCGAGGTCAGCGAACTCTCCGACGACGGCGCCATCACGCTCGGCGGCTACAACATCAAGGCGCTGAAGAAGCGCCAGGCCAACTCCGTCGTCGAACTGCCCTCGGGCGGCTCGCTCGCCATCGCCGGCCTCATCTCCGATACGACCGCCCAGAACATGGAAGGCATCCCGGGCATCAAGGACATGCCGGTGCTCGGCGCGCTCTTCCGCAGCCGCGACTTCTCGCGCAACGAGACGGAACTCGTGATGATTGTCACGCCGTACATGGTGCGCCCGACCTCCGCGCGCAATCTGGCGACCCCCGACAAGGGCCTCGCGCCCGCTTCCGATCTCAAGGCCAATTTCCTGGGGCAGTTGAACCGGGTCTACGGGCCGCGCGAGGCCCCGCGCGACGGCGGTCTCAAGGGCAACTACGGCTTCATCGTCGACTGAGATTGGCCGGCAACGGCCTTGGAGAGTGACATGTACGACGCGACGACATCTCCGATTGCTGGCCCGAGGCGCGCGGCCCGCTGCGCCTTCGCGCTGGTCGCGGTCATGGCCCTGGGACTTTCCGGCTGCAAGACGCTGGAGGAGCCCGGCAACCACTACGCCGGCCACACCCTGATCGACCCCAAGGAAGTGCACCCGATCCTGGTCTCCCAGGAACCGGCCACGATGAGCCTGACCGTGGCTCCGGGCTCGCGCGGCCTGACGCCCGGCCAGCAGGCGCAGGTGGAGGATTTCCTGCGCCACTTCCGTGCCGCCGACGCCGGGAATTCCAAGCTCGTGATCGCCGTGCCGAACGGCGGTCCGAACGAGGTCTCCGCGATGCGGGCGGCCGGCCAGCTCAACGGCCTCGTCAAGGAGGCGGGCTTCGCCGAAAACGCCATCGAGGTGCGCCCCTACCCGGCTGGCCGGGCCAATGCCCCGATCCGCTTCTCGTACATGCGCTACGTCGCCCAGGGCCCGCACTGCGGCGAGTGGCCGACCAATCTGGCGCAAGACTATCGTAACCTGAACTACCACAATTTCGGCTGTGCCCAGCAGCGTAACCTGGCGGCCATGGTCGCAAACCCGGCCGATCTCGTGACGCCGCGCAGCATGGATCCCGCGGACGCCGAGCGTCGCGCGCTCGTATTCGACAAGTATCGCCAGGGCAAGTCGCCGGCATCCGAGAAGGGCTCGGATGACACGACGGCCAAGGCGAACTAGCCGAGGTCGATCATGACGAAGAACGCAAACGCCGCGGCAGAGAACCAGCCGCTCCCCGAGACCACCGTCCCGCCGGAACTCGCGCGCCTCGAGCGCGCGCGTCCGATCCCGCGCATCTCGATCCAGGCCTTCTGCGAGGACCAGGGCACGGTCGACGTGATGCAGACCGCCGCGGGCGACCGCCGGCTCGCCAAATCGCATTTCAGCGTGCACATGGGCGGCGTGCAGGCGGCCGTGCGCCACTATGCGGACAGCCCGACGCCGAATCTGGTCATCCTGGAATCCACCCTGCCCAAGGACCAACTCCTCGCCGAACTCGATCGCCTGGCTGAATACTGCGACGCCGGCACCAAGGTCATGATCGTCGGCCACGAGAACGACGTCGGCCTCTACCGCGAGCTCTTGCGCCGCGGCGTGAGCGAGTACATCGTCGCGCCCTTCGACACGCTGCTGCTGATCGAGAGCCTGTCGAACATCTACAACGACCCCGAGAAGGATCCCGTCGGCAACGTCATCGCCTTCATCGGCGCCAAGGGCGGCGTCGGCTCCAGCACTGTCTGCCACAACGTCGCCTATGCGATGTCGGAAGGCTCCAAGTCGAACGTCGTCGTCGCCGATCTCGATCTCGCTTTCGGCACCACCGGCCTCGATTTCAACCAGGACCCGGTGCAGGGCATCGCCGACGCGCTGTTGA
>RXJK01000055.1 GCA_003963125.1 Hyphomicrobiales bacterium | reverse complement strand
TGCGGACCTGGCCATCGACCATCTTCACGCAGCGTTCGGAGAAATCAGCGCTCATGTCCCAACAATCCGCTCCCCGCGCCAACCGCGGCCAGAAATTCAACCGGAACCCCACTCCGGCGCGGTTGCGCTGGAGCCCGCAAGCATCTGGAGGCCTCGCCCGGAGTTCCACGAGCGATGAATTAATTGGGTTTTCTGTGTAACGCAACCCCATTCCGAAGCCCCTTGCGCATACCCTTGTGTAACGCGGTTTCGGCTTTTGTTCTAAGAAGGAGACCGTTATGACCTACGATCAATGGAAGACAGACAGCGGCTATTCCGAGCGTGACCCGCGCGAAGAACAGGTTGACCAGTGAATCGATGACGACAGGGCGGCGAAGTTGATCGAACGGCTCCGCTCTCGCGCCGTTATCGCCGAGCAAGAGAACACGGCAACCGCACGATCCGACGCCAGTCATTTCAGGATGGCGGCCGATGAGATCGAAAAGCAACTAGCGGATGGCAGGCGCTACCGCTTCCTCCGCGATCATTGGGGCACCCACTACCCTATGACGCAAGAACAGCCGGCGGAATGGTCGATAGGCTGGCAGTTCCAGTAGATGACGCCGCAGGAGCGCTACGGGTCGTTTGATCTCTGGATTGACCGCGACATTGAAACTCTCCAGCGCGTTCAACCGGAGGTCGATGCGCAAACGGAGGAAGATTATGTCTTCTGAGACAGACGAAGCAATCGTCCTAGCTAACCGTATTCTCGACCGACCAAACGCTGATCCCGATGATGATCTTGCCATACTCGCAAGGCAGTTTTTGCGATCGGATTCAGCCTACAGATCCATCAAGGACACCCTTTATCAATCTGAGGACCGGGCCAAAGCAGCGGAAGACCGATTGTCCGAAATTGAAGAACAAGTTTCGGACCTAATCCCCCATCCCGATCATACATCGCCGATGACCATGGTCCCGGAAATTTTTTATGACGATGAGCTTGACGCTCTCCGCCAGCGTTGCCGTTGGGCAGAGAATAACGCGCGGCTATTCCAGCATGAATGCCGTATGGCGCAGGACGAAAACGAGAAGCTGAAAGCCGATCTCCGGTCATGGGAAATCACGGCAAAGCGTGTGGCGGAGGCGGACTTTTTAGACCTCTCGCTAGCCCCGGAGCGAAGTGCCGCCGCAATAGCGCGAGATGCCTTGGCTGGCAAGCAGGTCTCAGAATACGCCGAGCGCGCCACTGCCGACACCCTCTATTGGAAGCAGCAGGCTGAGGCTGCGAGTGCAATCTTAGCCAAGGTTCGCAAGATTCGTGACGGCTATGCCGATCAGGCCAAGTTCGCAGACGTAGACCCGGCATCGTATTTTCGGGAATTTGTCCGCCGACTGGACCAAGCCTGTTTGGTGCAATCATGAGTTGGCTTAAGCTTGCTGAGCGGTACGTCAAGGCGTCCGAGCGCGCCGCCAAAGCTGGAAACGCAGAGGCCGCAATCGAACTTGCGCTCGCTGCGTTCAAGTTTACTCAGATCGCTAAAAACCTTGCAAAGGCTGGCAGCATGATCCCCCTCGCCGGCAATAGCGACAGGAGAATAGGATGAGCGACCACGAGAAGCAGAGGACGAAGGCCGCGCATAGGGCTGGCGTTCGGTGGGCCATTGCGTGGCTTCACAAGCGGGCTTTGGACATGAACGATCCGCACGCGCGGGACATCCTGAATTCCGCCGCCTATCATCTTGGGATCGATCTATCGACCGGCGACGTGATCCCCCCGCCCCCCACAGAGGAGTAACACATGGACGTGCCGGAGAAGCGATACAGCATTCGCAAGGCGTCGGGGAGCCGCTACGCCTATGTCATCGATAATTCGACTGGCGGAGCGGTAAGGCGCTTCGATGTCCTACGCGGTGACGGATGGGGGAAAGCGGATAAGCTCCGCGACCGCCTCAATGACGAGCATGAAGCCGAGAAGGAGCGCAGCTAATGGACGTGCCGGAGATCCCCGAGGATATTCAGCAGACAGCGACACGGTTTGCTGGTGAGTACCTGGCTCACGACATTTCATGTGCCCGGCTATATCGAGATGTCGCGCAGTTGCTCCTATCCGAGCGCCTAGCGCAAAGAGAACGGGATGCGAAGGTGATCGCCGGTCTGGTCGACGCCTTGAAGGAAACCCTGGAGATCGCATCTCGGAATGAGGCCGGACCGTATATCCGCCGCGCTTTGGATGCGTTAGCCCAAGGAGAAGATGCATGAGCGCCGACATTGAAGCAATACAGAAAGCGGGAGCCAATGCACGGGCTCTCGGCCTTACCGAATTTGACAACCCATATTATGTGAAGACTGCGATGCCGGCTGAAACCGGAGAGCCGATCGAGGAGTGGTCGGCCAAAGCCGAAGCGTGGCTCACCGGATGGAAGATCGAGAACGCGATGCGCGCATGATCCAGCGCCGCGCGAGATCTATCATCGCCCTTCTCCCGCTGGCGTTAGCCGTTGGGTGTATAGTGGGACTCTGCAGGTGGATGGGGTGGTGGTGATGAAGCTAAATGACTTAACTCCGCCGGCGCTGGCTGCGGCAATGAAGGGCGGGACAGAAAATTGGGGCCAGTGGGCCTCGGCTTCCGAACACGTCCGCTATGCTGAAGCTATCGCTGGACCAGGAGGTCGTCGCAAGTGTCATTGCGGATGCGGCAAGCGATCGACACATCTCGGGATGGCGAACGGTATCTGCCTAGCCATGGGCTGCGAGCTGAGTATGCGCAGATGGGCAAAGACGGGCCGCGTCCAGTGACCTATCCGCCCTTGGAGCGCTGACCTATATTCTGAAGCATGAGCGAGGAGATGATGGAAAGCATCGAGGAAGGCAAAAAGCGATACGAGGGCATGGACGCTGACCATCTACGCCACCTTCTTTCTGTTCGTGACCGGCAAGCAGAGGCGTCGCGAAAGTTCTGGATACGTGCCGCGAAGTCCGCATTGGCTGGCGACCCGCGCGAACTGCGCAATCGTGTCGATTTGGCTGAGGCTGGTCCGGTGGAAATCGTTCTGAGCGACTGATGAGCTACCGCTGAAACGGCGATCTGAGATCCGGCTTCCGCTCTGTGTTCTGGTGGAGCGGATATAGCGCGGGGAAGTGAATCAGGATAGAATCGTCAAATGTTCAATTTTCTCTTCCAAAATACAGACGACCGTCGCATGAAGGCTCTTATGTCTCGAAGGGCAGAAGAGCTACGGGCTCTACATCAGCAACAAATGATCGCTGACGCTGCAATGCGTGAAGCTGGGGTACACATGGTGATCATCCATGCCAATGGCACCATTACTCCAAACGCGCGTTATAAGTGGGAAGAGTGTTCCTTGTAACGCTCAGCCTGCAATCGCCGCTGAGCCATCTTCCTCCAATACAACTGCGTCGGATAATCCAGCTCTGCCCATATGCCGACAGAGGTAGAGCGGTGGAATAGGGCGCGGGCCAACTCATCTACGGCTTCTGATGTTTCGCAAGCCATTTCATGGTCTCCAGGTGGCGCTCGGCGCGATCGGCATCAATGAGAAGATCGGTTGCCAGCCTTCGAGCTTCGGCTGGGGTAAGCCCGCTCTCGAAAAAGATCTCGGGGCTTTCGGTCGGCGTCTTCATGATAACCATGTGCGGACGCGTGGACATGGAAACGCGCGGTAGGAAAAGGGCTCTGCGGCTCATGCGTACTTTTCGTACAATTCGAGCATCGAAATGAACTGATCGCTTTCGACGCGACCGCCACGCAACCTCAGAAGATGAATGCCGTAGGTGACGCCAGTCGTGGCACCATCGCAGTATTTGGGGAGGTAGCCATGCGGCATCGCCGATCCCAGGTTGGTGATCGTGATTGCATTGTTGATGCCGATCTTCGGAACGGTGACGTTATTGTTCCGGTGGGTATGGCCGAATACGATGGAATGCGTAGCTTGGTTTCCGATGGTGTTCTCGGGATACCGCCCACCGATCGGCTTCTGCATTATGCTCATGGGGACATGAGTGAATCCGACCCCTTCGAAAAACAGCCAGTGCCGGTATTGCGTTGTCTTCCATCGGTAGCGGGCAAAGAGTTGGTCACGCTGGAGCGTCAGCGTGCCGGCAATGTTCGGAGCCAGTTCCTCAAGCCGCTCGACGCGGTTTTCGTGATTGCCATAGACGACATCGTGGGGGAAATCGCCTAGGCCAGCTTCGGCATGATAGGCTTCCATGGCGTCTTCACCCGCCCCCATCTCATCGAGGAAGGAAGGCCGTTGCATCTGGCTTGCCGAGCCCGCCGCGCTGTGCATTTCGCAGGACTCGAAGTCGAAGAAGTCACCGATCTGAAGTACATTGTCGGGACGAGTTTCGGCCACGTAACGGCCAATCCAGCGGAAGTGCTCGACATCCATATCGGGCTTTAGGTGAAGATCCCCGATAGCCACCATGCGGCGAACTGGAAGGTCTTTGGTGACAGAGAGATTGTAGGCGCGGACGCGGACACGAGGCTTGGTTTCCTCGATCCCGTCGATGTCGGGCGTGTAGGCGATTTGCGCAGCTTGCGCGTCCTCTACATCGATCTTGGCGAGGTATCGCGTGATTGTGGCCCGAGAAAGCCCAAGGACTCTGGCGAGCCCCCGGATGTTTCGTGTTCCATCCGGGCGGGAAAAGTCTGGCAGGAGATGCCTTAGTCTTAGAAGGCTATCGGGCGGCGTGCTTGTAGAGCCATCCGCGTTCATGCCGTCACCTCTCGATTGTTGCAGGGGTGGCGAAAGTCAGGGAATCGAGACCGTTGGTGTCTCGGGCGTCTTCGGCGGATCGCCTTGGACAGGCGGGGGACCGTCGAATTGCGCCCCGCCCTCGCCGTCAATGTTGGCGGTTATGCCCTGCCCGTCTGGCGAACCGTCCTTGGCCGCTTGGAGCGCGTTGGCTTGGCTGTTTGTGTACGGCAACCGATAATAAACGGGCGCGCCGTTTACGTTATCAAGCAGGACGTAAATAGCTATGTTGACATCGATGCGTGAGCCGAGGACGGCATACTTACCAGCGGGCGGGCGAGTGAAGCGTGGCGTGCCTGTGGGGACATAGATCGCGAAGGCAGCAAGAGCGACCGCCAGAGGTAGGGAGAGCGCCGCGAGACGCTTTCCGGCTACCCATGCAAAGCCACACATCACAACGGCCATGAGAAGCCATGTGCTTGCGAGGAGGGTCATTCCGCGTCCTCCGAGATTGCCAGCGCATTCTCATAGCGAGCCTTGGCCGCCATATAGGCCGCCGCTGCACAGCGCGCGTTGTCGTGAAGCATCCGCATGTGGCGAGCGCGCCACCAGGCCATGAAGCGCTTCATTGCGCTGACCTAAGAGGCACAAAGACCTCGTTCACCGAACCGGGGACAACCTTCCCATCGCGCAACTGGAACTGCGCGATCGTCCGCTCCTGCTTGTGCTTGATCGTCAGGTCGCGTTCGAGGAGAAGGTGATAACCGAACGCATCGCCAAGCCTGATTTCAACATGCACCGCGACCTCGGGATCATTGATCGAGAAGCCGTGCAGATTGAACACCCAACGACCATCGGGAAGCCCACGGGCGAACTGGCATTCCAAACGCGGGCGAGAGAGCGCATCCTTGCCGAGATCATCGCGCACAAGATCCAGAACCTCGCCGTTCTTGTTCGCGTAGCCCGTGGCGATCTTTTGGCCTGGCGCCGTGCCCCACAGGTCAACGTCATTGTTTCCGGCCCACGAGATGCAGACCATGAGGTCGCCTGGCGGTTTCGTGCTGTCGGGGTTGTTCTTGGCGATGGGATTGATCTGCGCGAGGACCAGCACGATAAGCGCCGTCAGTCCGAGCAGGAAGTTCGAGAGGATGTCGCGAATGAGAGTGAAGATCACTTGCCGATCACCCAAGCATTGACGCTAATCCAGATGGCAGCCACAGCGCCAACAAGGCTGCTGCAAAACGCAACGCCCATGCCAGCAAGGAGATTTGTTGCGACCTTTTGAACGCCCTCTGCTGAGCCTAGGGCGCTCGTGTCGATGCCCTTCATGGCGAGGATGAAGCCGATGAGGTTCCCTATCAGCCCGAGCATGACGAGCCAGACTTCAACGCGCTCAATGTGGCTGATCTTGCCGAAGAAGATAGCGGCTATGCTGACCGCGAATAGCACCGCGATGCCGTAGCTCAGGTGCGATACGTCATGCGTGAAAACGAACTGGACGTAGCCAAGCCATCCGGCCCAAATGATGAAGCAGGCGAAGGCAAAATTGAGGATGGCGAGACGGATCATTGCTTACCATCCTCAATGCATTCATACCTTACGAGAGTGATACCCTTGATGTTTTTGGTGAGATACCACTTAGCCCAATGATCGCCCAGCCTGTTACATTCGACAATATTTTGCCCTGTCTTTGTCAGATCGACTGAGCTAACTTCGTGGGCGCCGTCCCAATACAGCAAGGTGATGATGAGAAAATATTTCATTGACTTATCTCCTGGTCACTGCGCTGCGATAGTCATCGGGCATTTCGGGAGAAGTAGACTGCCGGGCAGGATCAGCATCACATTCTGCTCATCGCCTTCGGCCGCCGATGGAACTCGCACCCGCTGGAGGTACTTGCGGAGCGGATCGGGGAGAGCCCGGAGCCACATGGCCCAGAGCTTGCGAGTATCGCGCACGGCTGACTTGGTACGGACAACCTTGCCGTCACGCTCCTGGAATGGCTTGTGGAAGCCGAAGATTGCGCCGTCGTCTGCACAGGCGCGGATATGAGTGAACCGCTGGAATAGTACGATACCGCAAGCCGACGCGCACATTCCATGGAAATGGACTTCGGCACCGGCAGCATCGAGTGCGGCGTATTTCTGGTAGTAGACGCCGACATTGCCGCCGGGATCATCGGTGATATGGACAATGGGCGGAGACGGAAGCGGTTCAGCGTGGGCCTGGATGGTCATCCAAACCGACATGATCGTGAAGAGCGCAAACGCCAGTAACAGAATCGAAAAAGCTACCCAGAAGCGACTATTCTCGCCCATGGCATTGGTACCTTTCTGTGGTTGTGCTAGGTTTGAGCACCAAGCTTAGGGAGCGCGAGCCAAGTGCAGGAACTAACTGCAGAATTGTTGAAGTCAGTTGTTCACTACGAGCCCGAGACCGGCGTGTTCACGTGGATCATGCGCAGCGGCGTTAGTGCTGGAATACTGCGGTGGAATGGACGTTGGCCCGGAAAGCGCGCAGGGAGTCTAAATCCAAGGGGGTATCGCGCTATTTCGCTTTGTGGGTTTAAAGATCTGGAGCATAGGCTGGCCTGGCTTTACGTGACGGGCAGAATGCCTGCAGATCAAATTGATCACATCAACGGTCAGAAAGACGACAATCGGTTCGCGAATCTTCGTGAGGCATCGAATTCGGAGAACCAGATCAACAAACCAATCTACGCCACTAACAAATCTGGCTTTAAAGGCGTCTCCTGGCATAGAGGGGCACAGAAGTGGCAGGCATTTTTCGGCCCAAAATATCTTGGACTTTTTACCGACATCGAAGACGCGGCAGCCGCCTATAGCGCGGCAGCATCAAGTTCTCAGTTTGTGAGGATTACCTAAGCGCGGATGTTCACCCACGGCGGTAGTCCTTTTCGGAGGGAGGAGGGTTTATGCGCGAATGCGTATATCCGGCAGGTATACGCAAATGCGTATCAGGTCTTGGCGCCGAGGAAGGCTTGCGCCCCGATGACGATCAGCCAGACAATGCCGGAGACAATGGCGAGGATGATGGCCCCGCCGACCTTTGCAGCCGCTCCATTGAAGGCTTGGCGCACGCGGCGGACAAAGGCGAAATCTGCTCTGGCTTCATCCACATCGGCTGGGGCATCGATGCGCAGGCCGGCCATGTTCAATTCCGCCCGCACGGCATGACGGACAACGTCAATCAATTCGTCTTCCGTCATGCTGGATACCTTGCGGGCGCTCATTTGCGGCTCCCGATCGCATTGGCGATGGCACCGAGACCGGCAACCCCGCCGCCCACGTAGAAAATATTCTGGAACACGATGTCGGCGTATTCCTTGAGCTGCGGGGGGAGCGCTGCGGCATCTGGCAGCGCGCCGTTGCAAAGACTGTCCAGCATGCCCCAACCGAACCACGCGGCGGTCGGTACGGCAGCGATCAGCCACGGTATCCAGAACGCTTTGTGCGACATGCCGGTCGTGACGATCGAGGCTTGCAAGCGCTGCTGTTCGAGCAATGCCTGGTACTGCTGGATTGTCACGTCGGCAGCGACGCGCGCGGCGTCATTCTGCGCTGAGAGCTTCGCTTGATAGGCAGCATTGAGTCCGTCAATGATCTTCCCGACAGGATCGACGCCAAGGAGTTTGAGGAGCCAGCCCATCAGTACTTCATTCCACGAACATAACCAGCGAGCACCTTGACGGTGACGAACCCGCCGCAGATCCCGCCGATGGCGAAGAGCGCGATGACAAGCGCATCGAGGATGGTGATTCGTTCGTCCATCACTGGCCCCCTCCGAGATCTGAATTGCGGCGGCGCGCGTACTCGGTGATGATGCCGATCCCCAAGAGATAGACCGGCACCCATTTCGAGGGCACGTAAGCCTGAAACAGGCTCGGATCGAGCGCGAGGAAAGCGCCAAGCGCAATGCCTGCGAAAGTCTGAAGCCTGGCAACCAGAATTGTCTCTGACCGGCTGAAAAACGCCTTCAGTTTGTCCAACATGATGATGCCCTCAAATCCAGTGGTGAATCCACGCGACAAGCTCGTGCCAGTAGTTGGCAATCGCCGCGCCGATGGCGAATGCACCAACGCCAATGCCAATATGATTGGCGACTGGCTTGGAGGGCGCAGGAGCGGTGGGAGCCTTCGGAGGCATGGCCGGTGCGGGAACGGGTGCGGCAGGCGCTGGCGAGGCCGGCTTTGGCACCAGAAGCAGGTTGATGGCTTTGAGCGTGCCCGCGTCCGCTATGCCGTCAGGCTTCAGCCCATGATCGCGCTGGAACGCCAGCACTGCGGCTTCCGTGCCATAGCCGAAGATGTCGTCGAGATTGCCCTTATAGTAGCCAAGTTCCGCCAGATCGGCGATGAGCGAGGCTACAGCCGGCCCGCGCTCGCCACGCGTCAGCATGCCATCAGACATCGGATCGGAGCGCTGATACGAAACGTTGGCTGTGACGCCGGCATATACGCCGCTTTCGATCAGCGCAGCCTCTTCCTTGCGGCGACGGACAAGCCCAGAAAGCGTGCGGCCCTTGGCAGTCGTGCCAGTGATGCGAAGGGCGGCGGCGCAGCCCGCATAGTCACCAGCCTTCGCAAGCGCGGCCCAGCGCCATTGCAGCGAGCCTGGGCCAAGGTTATAGACAGGCGATCCCATGCCGTCGAAAACATTCTGCGGCACGTCATGGCCGAGGAACTGATTGACGGCTTTCCCGTATTCATTCGCAAAGAGATAGACTAGGCACTTCTCTGCCTCGTCACGGGTCATCGTCGCGCCAGGGCCGAAGGCGATTCCGGGCTTATTCGCAGCCCACCATTGGCGGAAAGCAGCGGAACCCCAAGTGAAGCCAACGCCGATCGTGCCGACGCCAACTGCATCTCTGTAGAAATGGCCGACGAAGCCTTCCTCATAGCGCACGAAAGCAGCGCCTGCGAGTGACAGGTCCATGGTGGTTCCTTCGATTTTGGGATTAGGCCGTGACCGCCTTAAGGACGGCGAAGTTGATTACAGGAGCTTCCGCCGTGGTGCCGCCAGTGGTGTAGACGGTGACATTAAAGCTGCCGGCCGCAACCGCCGTGACGAGAAGGATATAAAGGTTGGTGCCAGATTTCTGGTTGAGAATAATCGTGTCGGTCGCTGCAACAGCGCTATTCGTCACGGTAAATGTCGCTGGGGTAGTCGATCCGGCCGCAGAGAATAGCGTGATTGCGCCGCTCACCGTATTGAGCGTGACGCCCGTGGTTCGGCTGGTAAGCTGGGTGACGGTTCCGCCAGCCCCAGTACTGTAGCCGATGCCTTTCGTCGCGTGGGTGGATTTGATTCCACCCGCACCGGTTAGGGAACTGTCATTGCCAATCGTGATAGCGGTTCCGATCGTGGTACTGCCAACCGGCGTCACCTGAAGGGCGATCTGCGTCCCCTGTGCAGTATCGGTCCAGTTTTCCGAAGCGACGGCGAGGAACTTAACCCGGTCGCCACCGTAGGCCGTGGCACCATATCCAATGCCTCCAAAGGTCACGATGTTGTCGCCCGCCTGAAGCGCGGACGGAGAGGCGGCGGTGTTCCTGGCTGCCCGGAACGTCACCAGTGGAAGACCGGCGGTTCCATACCCATCCACCAAGACACGCGAACTGGCTCCATCGGCGTTGCCGACGTGAAGAAGGGTTCCGGCTGTTGGTGTCTGTAGCGCGGCGGCATTGCCAGTGATGGTTGCGGCTGCGGTTGAAGTCAGGAGACCGGAGCCGGCTACTATCTTCGGGACAGAAACCGCGCCAGTGCCGGCGGTGGTGAAGGTAT
>RXJK01000127.1 GCA_003963125.1 Hyphomicrobiales bacterium | reverse complement strand
GAGGTCGGCGAGGTAGCGATAGATCTCGGTGTGGTCGGCGTCGGCCTTGAGGCGGCCCTTCGCCGTCTCCCACAGCTCCGCGACGTCCTGGATCTGCGGCACGCTGAGCTTCAGATGCTTGGCGAGATCCGCCGCAATGCGCAGGTCCTTCGCCATCAGCGCGAACGAGAAGCCGGAGTTGAAGGCCTCCGTGATCACGAAGGGCTTCAGCTTCACGTCCGTCGAGTTGTTCTTACCCGTCGACACGTTGAGCACGTCGACGATCGTCTCCGGCGCGAGCCCGAACGTGCGTCCGACGAGCAGCGCCTCGCAGGCGGCAATGAGCCCCGCCGCCGACACGTAGTTGTTGAGCGCCTTCATCGCGTGCCCCGAGCCGACGCGACCGGTCGGGATGATGGACTTGCCCATCGCCGCGAGCACCGGCTTCACGCTCTCGACGGCATCGGCCGGCCCGCCGACCATGATCGCCAGCGAGCCGTCGATGGCCCGCTTCACCCCGCCCGAGACGGGCGCATCGAGCAGCACGAGGCCGAGCGGTTCGAGATCCGCGGCAAGGCTCGTCGTGTCGGTGGGCGCCGACGAACTCATGTCGATGACGATCGTGCCCTTGGGCAGGCCACGCGCGATGCCCATGTCGCCGAGCAGCACGTCCCGCACGACCTTGCCCGTCGGCAGCATGGTGATGACGACGCGCGCACCGGCGACCGCCTCTGCCGCGCTGGCCATGGCCTTGCCGCCACCGGAAGCGAAGGCATCGCGCGCAGCCGCCGCGGGGTCCGCGCCATGCACCGTGAAGCCCGCCGCCACGAGCCGCTTCGCCATCGGCAGCCCCATCTGGCCGAGGCCGATCAGGGCCACGCTGGCCGGCGGTGCGATCGATGTCGTCATGTCGTTCGTTCTCCTTGGCGCCGGTGAAGCGCGCCTGTCAGCGGTTCCGGCGGTGGTTGCGTTGGATCAGTCGGTGGATCGCGTCAGGGGCGGCGCGGGCTCGTCCGTGCCGAGCACCGAAAGCGCAACTTGCGCCGCCATCTCGATGTGATGCTTGCAGGCGGCTTCCGCTTTGTCGCCGTCCCCCGCAGCAATGGCCTCGTAGATCTTCTCGATCTCGGCCACACTGTCGGCCAAGCGCCCCGTCTGCGTCATGGAGGTCACGCGCAGCAGCGTGATGCGGTTGTGCAGGTTCGTGAGGGACTGTTTGACGAAGACGTTGCCCGCCCCCTCCATCAGCACCGCATAGAACTTCGTCTTGGCGGCAACCAGCGCTGCGCGGTCAGGAGACTTGGCCGCCTTCCGGAAGCCATCCACGGCCCGCTTCAGCTCCGCGACCGCCGCCTTGCTGCCGGTCTCGGCAAAGCGCCGGCCGGCGAAGCCTTCAAGCAGCGCGCGCAGGTCATAGAGTTGGCGCGCCTCCTCCGTGCTGATCGACCTCACTTCCGGGCCGCGATGCGGGATCGTCACGACCAGGCCTTCCGCCTCGAGCTGCCGCAGCGCCTCACGCACCGAGGTGCGACCGACGCCGATCTGCTCGCAGAGTTCGCGCTCGATCAGCCGCTGCCCCGGCTTGAAATGCCCGGCCGCGATGGCGCTGCGGATCTTGTCTTCCACCAGAAGCCGCAAGGTCGCCGCCTGGCGCGGGATCTGAAGATCGATGTCGCTCATGTCTGTCTCTTGTCGCGCCGGCCTTGAGGTCTGTGGCCAGGGTCAGCAGGGACACTTGACGCCCACTCTGTCAGATTGTCTGATAGCAGGCAACAGCGGCGCCCCAAGTCGCCTTCGGCCAGCATGGCCGCTTCGTCCCCGGGAGGGAACATGTTTCGCACCCTGAGAGCCCTGCTCGCGCTGGGCTTCGCCCTGATAGCCCACACGGCCCTGGCACAGGACTACCCGACGCGGCCGATCCGGGTCGTCGTGCCGTTCGCCCCCGGCGGGACGACCGACATCCTCGCCCGCATCGTCGTCGAGGCCATGGGCCGCCACCTCGGCCAGAACGTCTACGTCGAGAATGTCGGCGGCGCCGGCGGGCGTACGGGCACGGAGCGCGTCGTGAAGGCATCCCCCGACGGTTACACAATCCTTTTCGGCAACACCGGCCCCATGGCCGCGAGCAAGGTGTTCTTCGCCGACCAGCGCTACGACCCGCGCACGGATCTCACGCCTGTCGGGCTCGTGGCGGACGTGCCCATGGTCCTTGCGGCCAGCAACAAGAGCGGCATCACGGATCTCGCGAGCTTCATCGCCCGCATGCGCGAAAAGACCGATGGCGTGACGTTCGGCTCCGCGGGCTTCGGTGCCACATCCGACATGGCGCCGAACCTTCTGCTGCACGAGACGAAGCTCAAGGCGACCATCGTGCGCTACCAGGGCGCGGGGCCCGCCATCCGTGATCTGACGGGTGGCTTCATCGACGCCGTCATCGACCAGACCGTGACCCTCCTGCCGCTCGACCAGGGTGGCAGCGTCAAGGCGCTGGCCGTGAGCGGACCGAAACGCCTGCCTCAGGCGCCGAACCTGCCGACGTTCGCGGAGGCCGGCCTGCCCGAGTTCACGATGACGGTCTGGAATGCCATCAGCGTCCCGAAGGGCACGCCGCAGCCGATCGTTGACTGCCTCGTGGCCGCCCTCGACAAAAGCTTCGCCGATCCCATGGTGCAGGCCCGCTTCAACGAGCTCGCCGTGCCCATCCCGCCGCCGGAGGCCCGCGGCCCCGCCGTGTTGCAGAAGCTGGTCGAGAGCGAAGTCGATCGCTGGGCGGACGTCTTCAAGGACGTCGCCAAGCAATAGTTAGCGCGTGACGATGGGGAACGTCCCCGGCGCCTTGTCGAACAGCAGGAAGAACTTGCCGAGCGCCAGCCGGCTGCCTTCGACCTGCGCTTCGCTCGATGTCGCGAGATCGAGCGCACCGGCCTGTCCGGTCATCAGCCGCAGGAACATGCCCTTGGTGATCTTCAGCGTCGCGTCGGCGTCATTAGCTGGCGGCGCTTTGTGGTGATGCAGCACCGCGTTCTCGATCTTGAGCACGTGGCTTTCCCCGATGTCGGGCAGCACGATGTTGATCTTGGTGGCGACCTCCGCCGCCCTCTGGCCGTTGAGCGACGCCGCCATGCGCTCCAGGAAGCGCTCGACCGGCGTGTGCCGCAAAAGGTCGGTCGCGAGTTCGAGGGACAGCCCCTTCTGCGGCGGCCCCTGGCGCAACTCGAGCGCGCCGGTCAGGTAGAAATTCCGCCAGGGCCCCGACTCCGCCATGTAGCCCAGTTGCTCGAACGCGCGCGCCTGCAGTTCAGCAGCATCGGCCCGCTGCGGCTCCGCGTAGACGAGATGCTTCAGCACTTCCGCCGCCCAGCGGAAGTCGCCCGCGTCGTAAGCCTTCTGCGCGGCAGCGAGCAGCGCGTCGCCTCCGCCGGCGAGGGCCACGTAGCGCTGCGCGGCTTCGAGCGGCGGCAGGGCGTCGAGGCTCGCAGGGTTCGCATCGAACCAGCCGAGGTAATACTGGTACACCGCCCGCACGTTGTGCCGGACCGTGCCGTAGTAGCCGCGCACGCTGAGATGCTCGCGCAAGGGCTTCGGCAATTCCAGCGTCTCCGCGATCTCCGCGCCCGTCTTGCCGATGTTGAGCTGCCGCACCGTCTGATCGTGGATGTAGCGATAGATGTCGCGCTGCTTCGTCATGAAATCGCGGATACGCGTCGTGCCCCACACCGGCCAGTGGTGCTGGTTGAACACGACCTCGGCATCGGCGACGTAAGCCAGCGACTGGTCGATGTAGTCGGCCCACTTCAAGGCATCGCGCACCTTGGCGCCGCGCAGCGTATAGAGATTGTGCAGCGTATGGCTGAGCATCTCCGCGCCGCAGAAGGCCTTGAGTTCGGGGATCTCGAAAACGAACTCGGACGGTGCCTCGCTGCCCGGCACGTTATGGAACACGAACTTGAGGCCGTCGATGTCGAGTTCCTGATGCGGCGCTTCCACAACGATCGTGGGCGGCAACAGGCCCACTTCACCCGTCGCCACCGCTTGGCCCAGACCGTTGTCGACGAAGCCCGTCTCCCCGCGCGGCAGCCGCGTGCCGTACATGAACATCGCGCGCCGGCCCATCGCGGATCCCATCATCAGGTTCTCGCTGGTCGCCTCCTCCATGAAGCCTGCCGGCGCCACGATCGGCACGTTGCGCGCGCGCGCATCCTCCGCCGTGATGACGCCGAGCACGCCGCCGAAGTGATCGACATGGCTGTGCGTGAAAATGACGGCCGAGACCTTCTTGTCGCCGAGGTGCTGGCGCGCGAAGGCCATCGCGGCCGCAGCCGTTTCCCGCGCCGTCAGCGTGTCGATCACGATCCAGCCCGTGCGCCCCTCGATCAGCGTGACGTTGGCGAGATCGAACCCGCGCAGCTGCCAGATCCGGTCCGCGACCTTGAACAGCCCCACGTTGCCGTTGAGCCGCGCCTGCCGCCACAGGCTCGGATTGACCGTCGCCGGGGCCTCACCCTTGACGAACGAGAGCGCGTCGAAATCCCACACGACATTGCCGCTGGCGCCGAGGATCTTGCCGCTGGGACGCGCGATCAGGCCGCGCTTGGCATCGTCGAAGGCGGACGGCTCGCCGAGGTCGACCTCCTTCGCCACCGCCCTGTGGACGAGCTTCACGGCCTCGGCGGCGTTGCTCGGAAGGGAGAGGCGCGACGCGGCGGCCTTCGGTCGCCAGATGGCGGCGCCGACCGCAAGTCCTACAGCAATGCCGAGCACGATGAACGTCGCATGCGACGTCAGCCAACCGAAACGTTTCAAAGCCCTCTCCCCTCGCGGCCGTACTTCTTTTGATCGCCCCTGCCGCCGCAACGATCTTAATCCGCCCGCCGCACTGGACCAAGCCGGTCCGCGCCGGCCATGATGCACGCACACGGAGGATGCGATGCGGGGCAAGATCGAAAGCTATTCGCGCGACACGGGACGCGGCACCATCCGCGCGGCGGACGGACGCGTATTTGCCTTCGACCGCGCGCGCTTGCTGCGCCGCTCCAAGTCGCCCTGGGTCGGCGGCGCCATCGTGTTCCGATTGAAAGGCGGCGAAGTCGCCCGCGCCATCGTGCCGACCGAAAACACCGAGCCGAGCCGCTGGGAGACGACCATCGCCGTTCTCGACATGGTCTTCACCGCCTTGAGCTGGTGAGCCACAAGTGGTCCGGCGTTTAGCATTGATTTCGTGCAAGCCCTGATCCACTTTCTACGCCGCACCTCGCCCCTGGAGCTCGACCCGAGTGAGATCGCGCGCGAATTGGTCGGAACTCCTGCCCCTCGCGGTCGACCCGGCCAGCGACCGCCCCATCTTCCAACAGATCTATCTGGCGCTGCGCTCAGCCGTCCTCTCAGGAGCGCTCAAGCCCGGCGCGAAGCTACCCTCGAGCCGCCAACTCGCCGATCGGCTGTCGCTGTCCCGCACGTCGGTCGTGGCGGCGTATGAACAGCTCCTCGCCGAGGGCTATGTTACGAGCCGCGGCGGCTCCGGCACCTTCGTCTCGGACGAAATCCAGGTCCCGGAGGCAGAACCGGCAGGCACGCCGCCGCGACCCGCACCAGGTCGTCGTGCGCGCTTGTCCTCGGCAGGCGCACGCTACGAGATCTTCGGCCGCGACCTCAGCGTCGGCGCCGCCGAACCTTTCACCGCCGGCTGCTGCTCCGTGGACGCCAAGACCATCAACGATTGGCGGCGCGTGACGTCCCAGCACACCCGCGTCTTCGAGCGGTCCAATCTGCGCTACGACCAGCCGGAAGGCGACGCGGCGCTACGGCGCGAGATCGCGGCTTACCTGCGGGCCGCTCGTGCCGTGCAGTGCGACGACGCGCAGGTCATCGTCCTGTCCGGCGCCCAGCAGGTCATCGACCTGTCTATTCGTACGCTTCTCGACCCCGGCGACAGCGTGTGGATCGAGGACCCGGGCTACATCCCGACGCGCGAAGCCTTGATGGCCGCCGGCGCCCGCTGCGTTCCGGTTCCTGTCGACGCACAGGGCCTCGACGTCGCCGCCGGCATGGCCGCGGCCCCAGGCGCACGCGCCGCCTACATCACGCCGTCACACCAATTCCCGACCGGCGCGGCGATGAGCATGGCCCGGCGGCAAGCCCTCCTCGCCTGGGCCGCACGCAGCCGCGCGTGGATCATCGAAGACGACTACGACAGCGAGTTCCGCTACGCCGGGCGGCCCCTCGCCTCGCTCCAGGGCCTCGATCGGAACGGCACCGTCATCTACGTTGGCACGCTGAGCAAAGTGCTGTTCCCCGGGCTCCGGCTCGGCTTCGCCGTCGTGCCGCCGTCGCTCGTCGACGCCTTCCGCGGCGCGCGCTTCCTCACCGACCGCTCGCCGCCGACGCTGCACCAATCGATCGTCGCGGATTTCATGCAGCAGGGTTTCCTGACGAGCCACATCCGCCGCATGCGCCAGCGCTACCGGGAAGCGCGCGACATCCTCGTCTCGGCCCTAGAGCGGCTGCTCTCGGACGTTGCCGACATCGAGGTGCCCGAATGCGGCATCCAGCTCGTCCTCCACTTCCGCAAGCCCGTCTCGGACGTGGCGATCGCGGACGCTGCACGTGCCGCCGGCATCATTGTCAAGCCCGTGAGCCCGCATTACGTGCGCGCCCCTGTGCGCCACGGCCTCGTGTTGGGCTTTTCGGGCTTCGACAACCGGCAGCTCAGGACCGCAGCCGGAAAGCTCGCAGCACTCGTCCAGGCAGAATTGGCGCATGGGAAGCGAACAGCGGGACGACCGAAGTCCACCGCCGGCCGCTAGCGAAAGTGGTATTGTGCAGAGCCTGAAAGTGGCTGTTGCGACCGAACCGCTTTTCCTGGACCTTCAGCCTGGGCGCCTACGCCCGGAAAAAAATCCGCCAAGACGACGGGAGCCTTTGGAATGCAGAACCTCCGCGTGACCTGCGCACACGACTGTCCGTGCATGTGCTCGCTCATTGCGACGGTCGACAACGGCCGGCTTGTCAAAGTCGCCGGCGACCCGGAGCAGCCCTATACGGATGGGTTCGCCTGCGCCAAGGTCAACCGCGACGCGGAGCTCGTCTATTCGCCTGACCGCATCAAGACGCCATTGCGTCGGACAGGCGCGAAAGGCACCGGCTCCTTCGCGCCTATCACGTGGGCCGAAGCGCTCGACGAGATCGAGCAGCGCTTCAAGGGCATCATGGCAAAGGACGGCCCCCTGGCTCTCCTCGGCTACGCCTATAGCGCCCACCAAGGCCAGATCAACCGCCATTCGATCAACGGCCTCTTCCACGCGCTGGGCACCAGCCGTCTTTCGGCCGGCACCGTCTGCGACAGCTGCTGCGAGACGGCCTGGGATCTGACCCTCGGCCCCGTCGGCGGCGCCGACCCTGAGAGCGTCGCCAACTCCGACCTCATCATCTCCTGGGGCTGCGACCTGAAGGCCGTCAACGTCCACTTCTGGCAGAAGGCCGAGCGTCGCCAGAAGCAGGGCGTGAAGATCATCGTCATCGATCCCCGCCGCACGCGCACGGCCCAGAGCGCGGACTGGCACATCCCGATCCGCATCGGCACCGACGCGGCCCTCGCGCTCGGCATCGTCCACATCCTCGTGCGCGACGGCAAGTGCGACGAGGACTACATCGCCCGCAACGTGCAGGGCTTCGACCAGTGGAAGGCCGAGGTGATCCCGCAGTTCCCGCCTGAGCGCGTCGCCGAGATCACGGGCCTCACCGTCACCGACGTCGAGCGCCTCGCCGATCTCTACGGCACCGCCAAGCGCTCCTTCATCCGCATCGGCGAAGGCATGACGCGTCTGGCACGCGGCGGCCAGGCTCTGCGCGCCGTCGCGACGCTGCCGGCCATCACCGGCTCTTACGGCCGCCACGGCGGCGGGGCTTTGCTGCTCGCCGCGGGCTCGATGGATTTCAACTTCGCGCCCATCCGCAAGCCGTCCGGCCCCGCGTCCACGCGCCAGGTCAACCACAGCCTCCTCGGCGAGGCGCTGCTGACGCTCGAAGACCCGCCGATCAAGGGCCTCCTCATCTGCGCCAACAACCCCGTTGTCACCAATCCGGACGTCGTCAAACTCAAGGCGGGGCTGGAGCGCGAGGATCTCTTCACGGTCGTGCACGACCCCGTGCTGACGGACACGGCGAAGTACGCCGACATCGTCCTGCCGGCGACGACGTATCTCGAGACGGAAGACTTCTACCGCGGCTACGGAAGCTACTACATGCAGTTCTCGCAGGCCGCGGTCGCGCCGCAGGGCGAGGCCTGGTCGAACCTTCGCCTCGCGCAGGAACTCGCGCGCCGGCTCGGCGTCACCGACCCCGTCTTCAAGATGAGCCCGCGCGAGATCTTCCCGAAGTTCTTCGAGGGCGCGACGGGGACCGTCGCCAAGGTCGATCCGAACCGCCTCCTCGATCACCGCGCCATCAAGGTCGCCCCCGAACGGGAGGGCCAGGATTTCCGCACCAAGTCGGGAAAGCTCGAGATTTATTCGGCAGAACTAGCGGCTCAGGGTGTCCCCCCCATGCCGATCTGGGAGCCCGACCCGCAGGAGGTCGAAGACGCCAAGCAGTGGCCCCTCCGGCTGCTCACGACGCCCGGCTATTTCCAGTCGCACACGGCCTTTTCCGCCAATGCCTTCCTGCGTGAGCGCGAAGGCGAGCCGTGCTGCGTGCTGAACCCGGCCGACGCCGCCAAGCGCGGCCTCACAGACGGGCAGGTGGTGCGCCTTTTCAATGCAAATGGCGCCATCGGATTGAAGCTGAAAATCAGCGACGAGATCCGTGAGGGCGTGGTACTGGTTCCGGGTCAGCGGCCGGAGGGCGAGGCGGTGTCCGGCACCGTCAACATGCTCTGCTCGGACCGGCTGAGCGACATCGGCGCCGGCGCCACCTACCAGAGCACCTTCCTCGAGGTCGAAGCCTGGGAGACGCACCGCGCAGCAGCGGAGTGACTTCTGAATGGGTGCAGATCTGGCGACGCTTCCCGCCACCGAGCTGGCGCGATTGATCCGGGAGCGCAAGGCCTCGCCCGTCGAAGTGATCGACAGTACGCTCGCGCGCATCGAGAAGCACGAACCCGACCTCAACGCGTTCGTGGTCCTCGATGCCGAGCGCGCCCGCAAGGCTGCCAAGGACGCCGAGAAAGCCGTCACGAGCGGCGCAAAGCTCGGCGCCCTGCACGGCGTTCCGGTCACCATCAAGGACGTGCAGGCTGTCGAAGGCCTGCCGACCCGCCGCGGCTCGCGTCTCTCGGACCGCGCGCCTTCCACCTACGACGCCCCACTGGTCCAGCGCCTGAAAGCCGCCGGCGCCATCGTCCTCGGCAAGACCACGGCGACCGAGCTCGGCTGGACGGCCGTGAGCGACAGTCCGCTGACCGGCTCGACGCACAATCCCTGGCGCCGCGGCTACACGTCCGGCGGCTCGTCGTGCGGCGCGGCAGCTCTAGCCGCTGCCGGGTGCGGCCCGTTGCACCTCGGCACCGACGGCGCGGGCTCCATTCGCCTCCCCGCGCACTTCTGCGGCGCCATCGGCTTGAAACCGACGTTCGGCACCGTTCCCTATGGCCCAACGCCGAACAACAACCTGTTGTCCCACGCCGGCCCCATCACCCGCACCGTCGCCGATGGCGAGCTGATGATGGAGGTGATGTCCGGCGCTCATCCCATGGACCCGCTGTCTCATCCCGGCGGCTTCAGCGCCGATACGAGCACGATGGGCGTGAAAGGCCTGCGCATCGCCTATAGCCCCGATCTCGGCCACGCCCGCGTCGACCCCGAAGTCGCCGCCCGCGTCGCAGAGGCCGTGCGCGTGTTCGAGAGCCTCGGCGCGCACGTCGAAGAGGTGACGCCGCCGTGGGGACCGCGGGGCCCCGATCTCATCCGCAAGCTCTGGGCGCCGCCGCTCGCCTACTACACGCCGCGCAACGAGGCGGAGGCCCAGCAGATCGATCCGGGTCTCCTGGCCTGCCTGAAACAATATGCCGACACCCCGTGGCGCGCGATCAGCGATGCCCACGGCGAGCGCCTTGCCTACGCGGCGACCGTCGGCCAATGGTTCGCGGACGGCTGGGACCTGCTTCTCACGCCCGCCGCATCCGTCACGTCCTTCCCGCACGGCCGCCAGCGCCCCGACCACTGGCCACCGCACGCATGGGACTGGCTCGTCTGGGCCGAGTTCTCCTACCCCTTCGATCTCGCGCACAATCCGGCGGTCTCCGTGCCGTGCGGCCTCGTCGATGGCCTCCCGGTCGGTCTCCAGATCGTCGGCAGCCGCTTCGCCGATCCGCTCGTGATGCGCGCCGCCAAGACGTTCCTCGAAGCCCGCCCCTTCGGCTACACGCAGATGGAAATCGCGGCGCACTGAGCCGCGCACGCCGCCACGCTGATCGCGACACGATCATCGTGCCCAGTTTGGCGGCACGCGGTCCAAGTGGCCATGGCGAGCCCGCAAAAGTGGACCTTCTGAATTCTCGACTCGCGTGATTTGCTCGAGCCACTTC
>RXJK01000030.1 GCA_003963125.1 Hyphomicrobiales bacterium | reverse complement strand
CGCACGACAAGCCCGCTCATGAACAGAAGCGGGATGAACACGGCGAGCAGCGAGGCTGTCAGTGAGATGACCGTGAAGCCGATCTCAGAGGCGCCGTTGAAGGCAGCGGTCTTGATGTCCTCGCCGTTCTCGCGGTGCCGCGCGATATTCTCGATCATGACGATGGCGTCGTCGACGACGAAGCCCGTGCCGATCGTCAGCGCCATCAGCGACAGGTTGTCGAGGCTGAAGCCCGCGAGCCACATGACGGCGAACGTGCCGATCAGCGACAGCGGCAGCGCCGTGCCCGCGATGATCGTGGCCGACCACGTGCGCAGGAACAGCAGCACGACCAGCACCACGAGGCCCACGCTCAAGGCCAGTGTGAATTGCACCTCGTGGATCGAGGCGCTGATCATGCCCGTGCGGTCGCTGACGATGGTGAAAGAGGCGTCCGACGGCAGCGCCTGCGCGAGCCGCGGCATCTCCGTCTTGATGCGCGCCACGGTCGACACGATGTTGGCGCCCGGCTGCCGGCGGATGTCGATGACGACGGCAGGCTTGCCCTTGTACCAGGCGCCGATGCGCTCGTTCTCGAACCCGTCCGTGATGCGGGCGACATCGCGCAGCAAGACCGGCGCGCCGTTGCGGTAGGTGATGGTGATCTCGGAGTATTCGCGCGCGCTGGTGATCTGGTCGTTGGCGGCAATCGCATGCGACTGCGTCTTGCCGTCGAGCGAACCCTTGGGCGAGGAGACGTTGGCGGCGGCCACCGCCGAGCGGATGTCCTCGAGGCTGAGCCCGTAGGAGGCGAGCGCCTCGAGGTCGGCCTGGACGCGCACGGCGGGCTTGAGGCCGCCCTGCACGCTCACGCTGCCGACGCCCGGCACTTCGCTCAAGCGCTGCCCGATCAGCGTGTCGGCGAGATCAGAGAGATCGCGCAGCGGCAGCGTGTCGGAGGTGAGCGCGAGGGTGAGGATCGGCGTGTCGGCCGGATTGATCTTGGCGTAGACGGGCGGATAGGGGAGGGTGCGCGGCAGCGTGGAGCCCGCCGCGTTGATGGCCGCCTGCACGTCCTGCGCGGCCCCGTCGATATCGCGGCTCAGGTCGAACTGCAGCGTGATCTGGCTGAGCCCGAACGAACTCGTCGAGGTGAGCAGGCTCAAGGCCGGGATCTGGCCGAGCTGGCGTTCGAGCGGCGCCGTCACGAGCGCGGCCATCGTCTCGGGATTGGCCCCGGGCAGGCTCGTGGTGACGGCGATGGTCGGGAAGTCGACCTGCGGCAGCGAGGAGACGGGCAGGGCGCGGTAGCCCAGGATGCCGAGGATCAGCACCGCCACCGCCAGAAGCGATGTGGCGACCGGCCGGGCGATGAAGGGCGCCGAAACGCTCACTGCGTAACCTCGCGACGGCGCTTGCCCTTGCCCTTCCCGTCCGGCGGTTCGGAGCCGTGCGGAACGCTCGCGTCCTCACCGCCAGCCTGTGCGCCGCCTCGCGGCCCCTTGGGTGCTTCGCCCGGCGCCGCCGGCACGACCACGGCGCGCCCGTCCGACAGTTGTGCGAAGCCGACCGTGACGACCGTGTCGCCCGGCTTGACCTCGCCCTTCACCACGGCGCGGACTTCGTCCTGCCAGACGACATCGACCTTGCGCAGGGACGCCTTGCTGTCCGCCACCGCATAGACGAACGTGCCGATGGGGCCGCGGCGTACCGCCGGCGTCGGCACGACGATCGCTGCGGGCAGCGTCTCGACGACGACGCGCGTGCTCACGAATTGGCCGGGCCACAAGGTTTGCGACGGGTTCGGGAACAGCGCCTTGAGCTTGATGGTGCCGGTGGTGGTGTCGATCTGGTTGTCGACGGTCTGCAGCGCCCCCGAGGCGATCACGCCCTTGCCGCCCGATTCCAGCACGTCGACCGGCACCTTGCCGCGCGCAAGTGCCGTGGTCACGGCGGGAAGGTCGCGCTGGGGCAGCGTGAAGACGACCGCGATCGGATCGATCTGCGTGATCGAGACGAGCCCGCCGCTGTCGCTCACGTGGATGATGTTGCCGGCGTCCACCTGGCGCAGGCCGACGCGGCCCTCGATGGGTGCCGTGATCACCGTGTAGTCGAGATAGGCCTTGGCGTTGTCGATGGCCGCCTGGTCCGCGTCGACCTGGGCCTGCAACTGCGCCACGAGTGCGACCTGCTGATCGGCCTGCTGCTGCGGGCCGGCGTTCGTCTGTGCGAGCCGCTGGTAGCGCTGCAGGTCGATACGCGCGTTGGCGAGCGTCGCCATGTCCTGCGCCTTCTTGGCGACGGCCTGGTCGTACTGCGCCTTGTAGACGGCCGGGTCGAGCCGCGCGAGCACGTCGCCCTTGCGCACCGTTTGCCCTTCGGTGAATTCCACCGAGGCGAGGCGCCCGTCGATCTGCGGGCGGACGGTGACCGTGTACAGCGCCAGCACGTTGCCGATGCCTTCGCGGTAGACCGGCACGTCCTCCTTCTTCACCGCTTCGATGGTGACGGGGACGGGCGCGCTGGGATTGCCCTTCATGGCGCGCTTGAACATGGCAGGGCTGAAGCCCTGCTGGGAAGGCGGGGCTTCCTTGAACCAGTACCAGCCGGCCACGCCGACGGCGGCGATCGCAAGGCCGGCAACAATCGAACCGTATCGCATCGAACCCTTCCTACGCGGGGACGGCAAACCCAGGGGCTAGGGGCCGTCGCCGACGGAGATTAGCGTCTCGTCCCAGTCTCCGCCCAGCGCCTGGAAGAGGGAAGCCGCGGCCTGCAGGCGAGCGAGACGCGCCTGCAGCAATGTATCTTCGGCCTGGAAAAGTGTGTTCTGTGTGGTGAGCAGCGTGGTCAGGTCGACCGTTCCGGCCCGCAGCCGCTCCTCGGAAAGGGCAAACGCCCGGCGCGCCGCGATCACGGCCATGCGCTGGGCGGCCTCTCGCCGCTGGGTCTCCCGCACCGCCACGAGGGCCGTTTCAACGTCGCTCAAGGCCGTGACGATGGCCCGCCGGTAGGTTTCCAGGAGCTGCTGGCGCTGGGCCTCGCTCAGGTTGAGCTGCCCGCGCAGCCGCCCGCCGTCGAAGATTGGCTGCGTAATGCCGGAGGCCACGGTGAAGATGAACGATTCCGGCCTCAGCAGCGTATTCAGCGCGGCGCTCTGGTAGCCGGCTTGGCCCGTGAGCTGGATGGTCGGCAGGAAGGCCTTGCGGGCCACCTCCACGTTGGCTTCCGCCGCGGCGAGCTGTCGTTCCGCATTGCGGATGTCGGGGCGCCGCACGAGCAGGGTTGCCGGGATGCCCGGCGCCACCTTCGGCACGCTCAGGGACCGGACCCGGGTGATTTTCAGGTCGACCGTCTGGGCGGGCTGCCCGAGCAGCAGCGCCACCGCGATGCGCGAGGCCTGCGCCGTCTGCCGCAGGGGAGCCAGCGTGGCGCGTTGCTGCTCGACGAGCGTCTGCTGCTGGGCTTCGTCGAGCTCGCTCGCCGTGCCGGCAGCCTTCCGTTCACGGATCACCTGCAGGATGCGCTCGGCGTTGGCGAGGTTGTTCGAGCCGACGGTGACGCGCTCGCGGTTGGCCGCGTACACGAGGTAGTTGTTGACCACGTTGGCGAGCGCCGTGAGACGCACCGTCTCGATCTGGTAGGCCGACGCCGTCGCCGTCCGCACGGCCGCTTCCAGCGAGTCCCGGTTCTGCCCCCAGATGTCGAGCACGTAGCTGGCCTGGATCACCTTGGTGAAGCTGTTGCGCTGCGTCGGCGAGGTGATCACGCCGGGCACGTTGGTGCCGGAGGATTGTGAGCGCTGCGAGGTGTCCGAGTAGCTGATTGTCGGGAACAGGGCCGCCGCCGCGACCTGCACCTGCGCGTCGGCCTGCATCAGCTGCGAGACCGCAATCGCAACGTCGAGGTTGCCGATGTTGGCCTCGGCGATCAGGTTGTTCAGCTCGCCGGACCCGAAGCGGGCGTACCAGCGGCTGATGTCGGTGGCCTTGGTGGATTTGGTGTTCTGGAACTTGGCCGGCACGATCGCCGCATCGCGGATGGGATCGATCGGCTTGCCGCAGCCGCCGAGCACGGCCAGCGCCAGTGCGAGAGGGACGCCCTTCGCCGTGGTGATCCGTCCGCGGGTGCGCGCGATGCCGGCATTGCAGCGGAGCCTCGGCAGCCTGTGTCGAAAGCCCGTGATCATGGGACGGCAGTTTCCCTCTGCGCGCGGTGACGTGAGCGTGTGCGGATACGAGGCGGACCGTCCCCGGCAGTGCGCAGCCGGGGGCCTTTGCCCGCGATGATAAATGGCGAGGTGAGTCTGGTATTTGCGGGTTTTGCGTTTACGGGCGCACGTGGCTGCAATGCCACACATCGGACGGCGCGAGCGAAGCCTTAGCGGCTCTTCCGCCCGCAGCAATGGCCCGTCCCCTGGCACGAATATCATCCCCGAAATGGGGCGGAAACCGCGCCACGAGGATCGATTGGATCAATCCCTGTGGCACCACGACCCGCGGAGCCCCATTCCGCGTGCAAAGAGCAAACGTGTAACGGCATGTAATCCGTCGGCCGCAGGGGGCGCGATCCGCCTTGTGTTCGCGGGACGCGGGAGACCGAAGGCGAGGCGTCAGCGCAGCCCGAGCGTCTCGAGGACGTACTCGGCATAGACCCGCGCATCGGGCTCTTCGGGATCGGCCGTGAGGCCGTTGAGCATGTAGCTCTGCTCCGCGACGATCATGCCGACGAGCAGGAGCACGGCTCCGACGAAAGCTGATTTGATTTGCATGTCCGCCTCCGGTGTTGGCTGGGGCACCGACTCTGGCAAAGGGCGCTTCTGGAGCGGAGGAATGCGCCCGTTGCCTTGACCGAACCTTGCCGTGAAAGCGGCGCGCCTTGCGCAACCCAGTTGTGCCGGCGTGTCCGCGTCAAGCATCGGCGCCTGCGGTATGGTGCGCCCCGCACGGCCATTCACCTCATCAAGCACAAGGTCCCCATGCCGCTCGATCCGCAGCTCCGCGACAAGATCATCGCCTCCGTGGCGCAGGGTTTCGACGAGCAGATCGCCTTCACCCAGGCGCTGATCCGTTTCCCCTCGACGCGCGGCGCCGAGCACACCGTGCAGGATTTCGTGTTCAAGGCGCTGGCGAGCCGGGGCTACGCCATGGATCGCTTCGCCATGGACCGGGAGGCCATCGAGCGGCATCCCGGCGGATCGCCCTGGTCGCCGGAGCATTCCTCGGCCCCGATCGTGGTCGGCATCCATCGGCCGCGCCGGGAGACGGGCCGCTCGCTGATCCTGCAGTCGCACACCGACGTGGTGCCGACGGGACCGGCCGACATGTGGTCGCACTCGCCTTTCGATCCCGTCATCGAGGGCGACTGGCTCTATGGCCGAGGCGGCGCGGACATGAAGGTCGGCGGGGCGGCGAACGTGTTCGCGCTGGATGCGCTCGCCCGCATCGGCCTGCAACCGGCCGCTACGGTCTACATCCAGTCCGTGGTCGAGGAGGAATCGACCGGCAACGGCGCCCTCATGACGCACTTGCGCGGCTATCGCGCCGACGCCGTGCTGATCCCGGAGCCCGAGGACGAGAAGCTCGTGCGCGCCAATGTCGGTGTGCTCTGGTTCCAGGTGGAAGTGCGCGGCCATCCCGTACACGTGCGCGACATGGGGGCCGGCGCCAATGCCATCGATGCCGCCTATCGCGTGGTCGCCGAACTGCGCAAGCTGGAAGAGACCTGGAACGCGCGCAAGGCCGGCCGCGTGAACTTCGAGAACGAAGCCCACCCCATCAACCTCAACATCGGCAAGATCGAGGGCGGCGACTGGGCCTCCTCCGTGCCGTGCTGGTGCCGCCTCGACTGCCGCATCGGCATCTACCCGGGCGTCTCGGCGACGGAGGCAGGCCGCGAGATCACGGAATGCATCACCGCCTTCGCCCGGCGCGATCCCTACCTTGCGAACAACCCGCCGCGTGTGACCTTCAACGGCTTCCACGTCGAAGGCTACGAATTGGCGCCAGGCTCGGACGCAGAAAACGTGCTCGCCGCCGCGCACGAGGCCGCGACCGGTTCCAAGCTCGAGAGCTTCATGACGGCGGGCTATCTCGATACGCGCGTCTACGCGCTCTACGACAAGATCCCCGCGCTCTGCTACGGCCCGATCACGCAGAACATCCACGGCTTCGACGAGCGCGCCAGCATCGGCTCCATCAAGCGCATCACCACGGCGATGGCGCTGTTCATCGCCGAGTGGTGCGGCACCGAGCCGAAGGACGCGCCGAAGTGAGCGTCGGGGTCCACCTTCTGTCATCACGGCCGAAGCGCGTCAGCGCGCAGAGCCGGTACCCAGGGGCAAAGGATGCGCCCGCGGCCCTGGGTCCCGGATCGGTGCTGCGCACCGTCCGGGATGACAACCTGTTACGCGTCCCCGGCCGAGCGAAGCGAGAGCCGGGGCCTTTCCCCTCGGGGACAAACTCCACCCGGCAAGCCCCCCGGACAGCCGTGCTCCGCACATTTTCCGGGGATGCATCGTGTGAGGGAGACGTGGAACAGCGCGGAACCGGTCTCAATCCGCGATGGGCAGGCAGATCTCGGTGAGGAGGTCGGCGGGCGCGGTGTTGAGCGGCGTGTTGAGGTTGATCTCGAGCACCGGCTCGTCGCGTGCCGTCTTGCCCGACTGCGGCAGCCACGTGCCGAACAGCCAGTCGTAGGCCGGCTGCATCGCCGCGTAAGGTCCCTTGTAGGTCAGCACCGCGAAGGTGCCGCCGCCAACTTCGAAGTGCTCGAGGCTCTTCGTCGCGAGCCCTGCCTGGTCGACGAACACGCACGCGTGCGAGCGCAGCTTCTCGGTCGGCACCTGCTCGGGATCGTCCACGTAGCGCCCGAAGACGCCCCGCACGTGCGGCGTGAGGGTGTCGGCCTGCAGCGCCAGGAACAACTTGTCGAAGGTGCGCCCGATCTGGTTGTAGGCACCCGCGTGCACGAGCCCCAGCGCCGGGCGCACCGGCAGGTCGCGGATCTCGATGGGGAAGGCCATGGCGTCGTTCTCCTTGGTTGCGCGGACAAGTTCGATGTGCTCGCCCCTCTCGCGGAATTCCGCGGGCGGCTTGCCGTAGGCGGACGCGAAGGCGCGCGTGAAGGCGGCCTGGCTCGTGTACCCGGCGCTAGTGGCGATGCGGGCGAGCGGCATGTGCGTCGTCACGAGCTGGGACGCGGCGCGCGCAAGCCGCAGCCGCCGCACCGTCTGCGCGACCGTCTCGCCGGTGACGGCGCGGTAGATGCGGTGCCAGTGGAAGCGGGACAAGGCGGCGAGATCTGCCAGCGTGTCGAGGTCGAGATTCGCGTCGAGGTGCGTGTAGATGTGCTCCTGCACGCGCCCGATGCGGTCGAGCGTGCGCTGGCGGCTGCTGTGGCTGTCTTGGTCGGTCATGGCCTCGCCTTTGTCCGAGGGAGCCTATGACATAGCCTGCCTTGATAAATCTTGCGGGACTTGGCGGCCGTTTCCGCTCCGCATCAGCTTCCGCGATAGGTGGAATAGCTCCACGGGCTCACGAGCAGCGGCACGTGGTAGTGGGCCTCGGGCTCGGCGATGGCGAAACGGATCGGCACGACGTCGAGAAAGGGCGGATCGGCGGCGTTGCTTGAGCCCGCGGCGAAGTAGTCCCCGACGTGGAACTCGAGTTCGTAGCGGCCGATCCTGAGCGGCATGCCGCCGATGAGCGGTTCGTCCGTGCGCCCGTCGTGGTTGGTGACCGTCTCCTTGAGAATGCTGGTGGCGCTGCGTCCCACTTCCTTGAGGACCGTGCGGATGCCGGCTGCGGGTTTGCCCGTGGCGACGTCGAGCACGTGGGTCGAAAGCCGCCCGTGCACCTTGGGCGCGCCGGGCCCGTCGACGCGGTCGACGAGACGCAGGCGTGTGATGTGTCCGATTTCCGCGAGCGCTGCGGCAAGTTCCTCCGACCCGCTGTGGGCGAGGCGCGCCTCGAAGCGATCCAGGATGGAATCGCGCGTGTGCCGGCGGACGCAGACGATGAAAGGAAAGCCGAAGCGCGCGCGATAAGCTTCGTTGAGGCGCTCGAAGCGCGCGAATTCGGCGTCGCTGAGGCGGTCGAGGCCGAGCGCGCCCTGCTCCTGCTTCGACGCGTCGGCCATCGCGCCGGCGCGCGCCACCTTGCCGCCGAGTTCCGGGTGGCCGCGCAGGAAAGCGACCTTAGTGCCTTCGTCTGCGGCGTTGACGGCGTCCTGCATCGCCACATGCAGTGCCGCGACCGTCGCATAGGGCCGCTGGGCTGCTGCCGCCTGCGCAACCCACGGCGCGTGCTCGAAGATGTCGGCGAGAGCCGCGACGAAGTCCGCCGCGGGCGCCGCGTTGAGATGGTCGAGTGTCAGCCGGTGCGCGGTCATCGGTGGTCCCTATCGAGCCCGCGGTGAGCCCGCGCGGGACGTGGCGCACCCCTCAGGCGTGCTCGGCCGCAGCGGCACTGGCCGAAGCCCCCTCACGCGCCGCTTCGGCGCTGCCGACGCCGTTGAAGAACAGGTTGAGCAGCACCGAGACGATGGCCGCGAGCAGGATGCCCGATTCCAGGAGCGGATGCAGCGCGTGCGGCAGCTTAGAGAAGAAGTTCGGCGCCACCAAGGGGATCATGCCGAAGCCGACGGAGATGGCGACGACGTAGAGATTGAAGCGATTTCCCGCAAAGTCCGCGTGACTGAGGATACGCGCGCCCGTTGCGGCCACCATGCCGAACATGACGAGACCGGCGCCGCCCAGCACCACCACAGG
The DNA here is from genome assembly GCA_003963125.1 of Hyphomicrobiales bacterium. Classification (GTDB taxonomy): domain Bacteria; phylum Pseudomonadota; class Alphaproteobacteria; order Rhizobiales; family Hyphomicrobiaceae; genus AWTP1-13. The sequence goes on along the minus strand of RXJK01000030.1, from coordinate 1,896 downwards.
CACCGCCTCGACGAGCGCGGCGAGCTTCGGCACGAGGCCGAGCGCGATCATGATGAGGCCGCCCGTGGCCGTCACCCAGCGCGACTTGACGCCCGTCACGCCGACGAGGCCGACGTTCTGCGAGAAGGACGTGTAGGGAAACGTATTGAAGACGCCGCCGATCAGCGTGCCGAGGCCGTCGGCGCGCAGGCCGCGCGTCAGGGCCGCCTGGTCCACCGTCTTGCCCGTCATCTCGCCAAGCGCGAGGAACATGCCGGTCGATTCGATCATGACGACGATCATGACGAGGCACATGGTGAGCGAAGCGACGACGTCGAACGTCGGCACACCGAACTGGAAGGGCAGCACGAGACCGAACCACGGCGCGGCGTTGAATTTGTCGAAGCTCATGCGGCCGAGGAGCGCGGCGAGCCCCGAGCCGACGATGATGCCGAGCAGCACCGCGACGTTGGCGAAGAAGCCCTTCGCGAAACGCGTGATAGCGAGGATCAGCACGAGCACGAAGAGGGCGATGGCAAGCCCATCGAGCGCGCCATAGTTGGGATTGGCGAAGCTCATCGTCTGCCCGTCGACGACGCGGGTGAGGTTCGGCAGGCCGCCGCCGGCCCAGTTGATGCCGACCCGCATCAGCGAGATGCCGATGACGAGGATGATGGTGCCGGTGACGACAGGCGGAAACAGCGGCAGCAGGCGGCTCACGAAGGGCGCGACGAGAAAGCCGAAGATGCCGGCGACGATCACGGCGCCGTAGATGCCGAGGAGCCCGACGCCCGGGTTGGCGGCCATCGCCAGCATGGGGCCGACGGAGGCGAACGTGACGCCCATCATGACGGGCAGCCGGATGCCGACGCCCGGCAGGCCGACCGATTGGATTAGCGTGGCGATGCCGCACGCGAGCAGGTCCGCGTTGATGAGGACCGCCACCTGCTCGGGCGAAAGCTTCAAGGCCCGGCCGATGATGAGCGGCACGGCGACGGCGCCCGCGTACATTACGAGCACATGCTGCAGGCCGAGGGCGATGAGCTTGTGCGGCGGTTCGAAGCGGTCGACGTCGCTCCCGGCGGTTGTCGTCATGATCGGCTTTCGTTGGAGTGTTGGGCGCGGCCAGGGTTCGAGCGCCGGAGGCGGTAGGGGAGAAACGAAAATCACCGCCGCCGGAGGCATGCCCGGCGGCGGCGCGTGTCACGGCATCAGGTGATCGACCCGACCACGCCCTCGAGCAGGTAGTTCATGCCGTCGAGGTAGGGGTCGTAGTTGTCGTAGGCCTTGTCGATGACGAGGTTGCCCTTGTTGTCCTTGAGCGGGCCGACGTAGATGGGCTTGCCGGCCTTCAGGTCGGCGATCGCTGCGTCCGCCGCCTTGCGCGCAGCCTCCGAAGCCCCCGCGCCGTAGGCCGTGTTCTGCACCATGTCGTTGTGATAGCCGCCGGTGAGGAAGTTCGGCAGCGCCTCGCCCTTGCCGACGGTCGCCGCGTAGGACTTGTAGATCGTCTCCCACTTGTACTCGGCGCCCGTGATGAAGCCCTTGGGCGCCAGCGGCGCCTGCGAGGCGTTGTGGCCGAGCGTCTTCACGCCCCGCTTTTCCGCCGTCTCGATCACGACCTTCGGGCTGTCGACGTGGCAGGTGATGACCTCGCAGCCGGCATCGATCAGCGCGTTGGTGGCTTCCGCTTCGCGCACGGGCAGCGACCAGTCGCCGGTGAAGACGACCTGCACGCTGGCCTTGGGGTTCGTCTTGCGCGCGCCGAGCAGCACCGAGTTGATGTTCGACAGCACCGAGGGGATGGGCTTGGCCGCTACGAAGCCGATCTTGGCGTTGGGGCTCGATAGGCCGGCGGCCACGCCGTCGACGTAGTGCGCCTGGTTCAGGTAGCCGAAGTAGCTGCCCGCGTTGGCC
>RXJK01000363.1:4358-10722 GCA_003963125.1 Hyphomicrobiales bacterium | reverse complement strand
GCGATGGCTGCCGCAATCGGCGCCAGACAGTATGGCGCCGACGCAGCAGTGATAGGGTCGGCGCATGCGCACTCCCGTTCGCCCGAAACACTAGAGACCCTCAGCCCTCGGGCCTTGACGGTGCTTCAGCACATTGGCATCCCCGCGAGCATCATCCACGCCCAGTTCCCTCCCGTGACCGAGCGCATCTCGCGGTGGGGACTTGGCGCCGGTCGTAGTCGGCCATCCGTCGGCTCCCTTCTCGGGGGCGGCCACGTGCTTGGAAAAAAGCTGCTGGTCGAGCTTTTGCGCCAGCGTGCGCAGGACATGGGCGTAAGGTTTTATGTTGCGGGCCGCAAAGCCGCCGCAGCGCCGGTCGGCCCCACTTGGCATATAGCCTTGCGCATCGACACTACCAACAGGCCGATGCAGCTCGAGGCCCGCTTTGCCATCGATGCCAGTGGTCGCGGGGCGCACTTGGCGCGCTCTCTCGGAGTACGCAAACGCATTCTGGACGATCTAGTTGCCTTTTGGATCAGAGGACCAATCTCGGAGCTTGGGCGCTGCAGCACCGCTGCGGTCACGGTAGCCGATGGCTGGCTGTTCTTCGTCGGAGGCGGTGACGGGCTGGGAGCGATCGGCTATTTCACCTCTGCAGGCCGGCTGCGCGGCAAGCCCCGCCCCGCCGACATCCTGGCGAAGCTCGCCGCTGCCCCAGAGGTTGCAATACGGATGCGCGGCCAGGCCGACTGGGCGCTGTCATCAGTCGTCGCGCAAACTGCCAGCACGACAGTCTTGGCTTCGCCAAGTGGATCAAATTGGCTGGCCTGCGGGGATGCACTCCAAACGCTCGATCCCCTGACATCAAGCGGCATGCTCCTAGCGCTAACCCAAGGTTCCGAGGCTGGCCACGCTGCGGCGGCCAACCTACGCAGGATGACGGGTCGCACGCTGACCGAGTACCAGGAGCGCGCTGCAGCACAATTCAGCCACTACCTCTTGCTTCGCGCCAAATTCTACGGTCTCGAGGCGCACCCCCGCGCTGCGGGCTTCAGCCGCGAGCAGACGCCCATGGGCCCTAGCTAGTGGGTCTGTGGTAGGTGGTGAACTCGATCTGGTGGCCGTCTGGATCATAGATGAAGAAAGAAAAGGCGATGCCAGAATCCTCTGGCCCATCGACAGCAATACCCGCAGCTCTCACGGCAGCGAGAGCGCCGTCAAACTTGTCACCATCAAGCAGGATGGCAACGTGAATTATGGACAGCATGCTGTCGATGTCAGCGATTGGGGTGGCCTTCGCTTGCAGAAACAGCCCGACCTTTATATTTCCGCGACCAACCATTATGACATTGGACCAACGATGCAACTCCGCAAAGCCTAGGACTTCCTTATACCACTTGGCCGAGGCGTCGAGGTCTCGCACATTAACGGCAAAATGATCCAGCCCGACCATCTCAAACGGCGCTACTGGCATAATGTCCCCCGGATCTGTTCTTCATCCCTAAAGACCGAACCCCGCGGTGCGATCATAACGCGCGTCATCCTCGTTCTGAATTTTGGAGTTTGTCGTCGCTCCGGATACAGCGGAAAGCTGGATGCCGAAGACCGGCGATATCCAATATAATCGCCGAATCTTGTGCCTGGCAGCGTACGCAGGATCGGCACGTGCCCCGCCGCCCGTATGCACAACGACGATCGCAGTTATTACAAGCTGAGGTGATGATTATAAGCTGAGGAGATCGGACCGGGCAAGCTCTGCCGTCGCCTTTGTTAAGCTTTGGGTCACGACCTGCTATTTGTGGCGCGCAGATACCGACTGCTCTCTCTGAGCTGCTGCCGGTTTCACGGACATCTGGTTTAGGTATCATGATGGAACCGGAGTTGGCAGATGGGTCGACGGAGTTTCAGCCGGGAGTTCAAGCTCGAGGCGGTGCGCTTGGTGCGCGATCGTGGCGTCTCGATTGCGCGTACGGGCCCGGGGAAAGCAACGCTGCTCCGCCTATTTCAACATCGATCGGAACATCGTTTCGATGTTCCAAGCTTACCGAACCTCCAAACTTATCCCCCACAAAAAATGGTTGCGGCGGAACATGTCTCCGCCACGCAATCACTCAAGCAGCTGAAGCAGAATCAAAATCTCTGGTTCGCCTTATTCGACTTACATGCGGACAATCAATTCAACTGTGTTGCAGGTCGATCCGAACACTGCTTTCTCTTCAACGTGCCGCGTCACCACCTGAGGTGATTGCATGCGGATTGCGATTAGGGCCCTTCTCGCGCTCTTCGTTGTTGGCGGATTGGGGATCATCATCCAATTTCTAGCCGAGCTTGAGCCCAGCACGTCTCACCTATCAAAGGCCACAGCCTCAAGTGTCATCACCGGCTCTGTCTCGCCCGCCAAAGGCATACGCAATCACGCTCACGAATTGCTGATGCAAAAGCCGGAAGCGGAGCGCCCGCTGTATCTGGGAGCTGTCGTCAATAGCGGCTGCCGCGGCAAACGCGCATTTTTCATGGGGCTCGGAACGGATGGATTTGCCGCGGGTGAGGCTTTTTGGAGCGTGGAATGCCGCGACGGGCGGACGTTCTCAGTCATGATCAGCCCAGATAGCTTGGGAACCACACGCTCGATGCCATGTGAGCTACTGGCAGCTCTTAAAGCCGGGAAGTGCTTTTCGGTGCTTAAAGGCGCGAAGCTGTGACGTCGAGGGCACTGCATAATCCGCGAGGGCCTTAGTGCCGCCGGATTGCAAGAACCGTTCCTTTCGTGCCCGCGCTCATCGTAAGAGTGCCGTCCCTCACCAAGCGTTTCAGCTCCGAATGCATGCTTGAAGGCGAGCGCCCGAGCGCATCAGCAAGCCGCCGGATGGACGTCGTGGCTTTCCCGCCCTGAGCCTCGAGCCAAACGAGGATGCCAGCGGGAGCGGTGCGCGACTGCGTTGCGGATGGTTGCAACGACTTCTTCGGCTGGTTCAGTGACGCGGTGGCGGCCGGCGTCGTGCTGACGGACAGCGCCATTGCGAGCGCCAGTGACAGGCCCCCGCCGGCCTCGAGCACAAGGACGGTCAGCAGAACGAGCAGATCGTTCAGGCGTTCGGCCCCCACGTCCAGTCCGATCGCCTGCATGTAGCGCGCGAGCGCTCGGGCGTCGGAGTTAGCCGGCCGTGCCGGACGCAGCTTGGACAGTTCTTCGGACGCCTTGGACACCGCCTCCTCGAGCCGTTCGCGTTGGCGCGCGCGCGCCAGCTCAGCGTCGATCGACGGGCACGAAAGCTGGAGGCTTCCATTGATCGCCGCGCACCCGTACCGCTGCGGCGCGCGTTGCGCGGCCCTCTGGAGGGCCTCCAGCTCGCCAATGGGCCGAGTGGGGGCAGGCGTGAGAGATCGGCTCTGGCGCTCTCGTATGCCGCCTGGGCGCGCGCCTGAGCGTCCATGGTGGCCCTCTCCTCCGTCCCAGCCTGAACGCGGACAGCGGACGCCGCTCCGAGCGCCGACGCAACGCTGAACGTTCCAGACAGGACGAGAGCACAAAGCGCGATGGACGCCGCGGACAGCCGCCGTTGTTCAAGTGCGCGGATGAGCGCCGGCCAGGACAGGGCGAACACGATAGCGACCGCGCCGGCAACGGCGGCCCAGATCGTGGAGCTGATGAGATCCGTCCCCTTGTCCCAGCCGTACCGGCAGTTAGTCGCGCCAGACGCGCCAACAAAGATTGCCGCAGCAACGCATGCGGCGCGCGATGGCCATGGGCTCGAGGTGCTGACACTGATAGTCACGGAAACGCTCGCTTGGGAAGCGCCCCGCCGGAGAGAGCACGGCAGGGCGCTGGGCCGTCAGGAGGGACGGCGGATGCGCGTTTGCTGACGCAGGAGGAACCCCTCGCGCCAAACCTGCGGGCGGGCCCGGTCATGAGGCTCACCGCGATCGGCAGCGAGCCACCCAAGCAACATTTCGTTCGCGCGTTGCTGAGGCGTCATGCTGCCCTCCGCGCGTTCTCCGGAAACAGCTCCTCGGGATCAATGCCGGCCAAACAGAGAATTGCGCGCGGGAGGGCACCATTGCTCTCGCCGGGCCATTCTAGCCCCTTCGCCAGCGTGGGCATCGCGTCGCGCGCTACGGCGAAGATCGCAAGGGCGACGAGATCATTCCAGCTGTCGAGACCGGAGGCCAGCAACGCCCGCTCGAGTTCGGAGCACCGCGCCGCAATGGCCTTCACCGCAGCCTTCGCTCTCCGGATGCGGCGCTGATCATCAACATCCTGAGCGAGACCGAGTTCGATCGCGGCGGCCCACGCTTCGGCATAGAGGGCCTTTGCCTGGATCGCAGAGCCGGAGAGTGGCACGTTGCGCATTACGTCCGCGAACGCGAGCGTCGCACCGGCAACTGCGCCGGGCGTCAAAGCCTTCTGCTTCGGGGTCAGGAAACCCGCTCGCACGTTGTTGCGGGTTACTGCGGATTGTTGTAGCCGGGCATTAGCCTTGGCCATGGGTCGTCTCCATGTTTGAGGTGAGGCCTCGTTGCGGTGTTACCAGCACCGCGCGGGGCCGCCTGCTGTTTGCAGGCACGAATCACCCTGAGTCGCTTCGCTTAACGCATCCTTACCGCCGACACACAACCGTCAGGCCGCCTGAAACACGACTTGCCCGCCGTCGCGCTGGTACTGCACCAGCGCCTTTGCGATGCCTTCCACGACGTCGCCGCGGATAAACTCTTTCGCGCTGAAGCCGGAGACAATCATGGATTGGCTCGGAGCGGCCGGCGCGGCCTGTTGAGCCGCAGCAGCCGGCGCCGCCGCGGATGATCCCCCGCCACCAGATCCATTCTCGTTCGTGCTCGAGATCGATGCGACCTGTGCGGCGCCCGTCGCTGCGATCAAGCCCGCTTGCACCCAATTGAGCGGCCACGGAACGTCGCGGAATGCGCGCGTAACACCGACAGCGGTATTGATCACCGCTGCGGAAATCGAGGCCGCCTTGTTGTTTTTCCATGTGGTCGTGATTGCCGTGGACGCGACTTGCGCCGTATCCATCAGGCTCTGCTGATATTGCTTCTCAACCTGGTCCTTGATCTGTCCAGCGCGAATTGCGCTTACGGCTCCGAGATCAACGGCGCGCTTCAGCTCGTCCAGCTTCTCTTCCGCTGTGGCTGTGTCCTGATTGAGTACGTCCTCCATGATGGCAAGCTGGGCGTCCCGCTGGACCTTCAGCACCTCCGTCTGGAACTGGCTCATCTTGATCACTTCGTTCTGCGCCGCCACGGTGAGAGCGGCGATCTTATCGCTCTCCGTCGCTGCGGGCTCGGAGAGGATACCTGCCAAAACGCCAGATGCTGACGCCTTGTATTCCGCCCAAGACATCTTCCCCTGATCAAGGGCGACCTTGAGCCGGTCCAGGGCGGCCGTGTCGGCTCGCACAACGAGGCTTTCCTGGAACTCCTCGCGAGCCTTCTTGTGCGCTTCAGCGGCTTGCGCGGCCGTTTGCTCCACGGGCTTGAATGCCTCCTTGGTGGCATCTCCCGAAGTCTTAGCGCCGGATGCAAGCTCCGCCATCCCTTCGCGCACGCGCCGCGAGGCAAAGCCCACCCGGTCCACTGCATCAACTGTCGCGGTGAAATATCCGCTCGTGTCCGCAACCGTGCTCTTGAGCGTCTCCCAGGCTTTGGCGAACTCGCCTGATGCGATCTCCTTGCCGGCCTTGATCAGGAGGCCGAGCGCGTTCACCGCGTTGATCACCTCAGCCACAACTAGCTTGCCGACGCCTATGATCGTGTCGAACACGACCTTGAGCCCCTCCATTGAGGACTTGGAGGCGTCGCTCGCCTTGACCATGTTGTTGAGCCACGAGACAAGCTCCTCAATCTGAGGGACGTACTCTCGCGCGACTGTCCGGAAAATGCGGTCGAACGTGTCGGAAAGGGACTTCATCGCGTTGGTGAGGCGGAGCGCGCTCTCCGTGGAGCCCTTGTCCACGGTGGCGCCGAACGCATCGGACTGAACCATGAACGCGGCCAGAGCTTCCCGGCCTTGATTGAGGAACGGGATCATGTCCGCGCCGCTGCGGCCGAATAGCTGCATTGCGAGCGACGTCTTTTGCACGCCGTCGGGCATGCGCGAGAACCTGTCGGCCAGATCAAGGATGAGATCGACCGTCGGGCGCACCTTCTGATTTGTGTCGCCAAGCTGGACGCGGAGGTTGCTGAGGGCCCGCGCGAAATCGTCGGGCGCTTCGATCGCGGACCGAACTTCGCCCGCCTGCCGGGCAAATAGCTTGATGCCCTGCGTTAGCTCATCCGCGGAGACGCCGGCTTTCTTCGCGGCGAACTCGAGGCGGCTGAGCTGCTCAACAGGGAGGCCGATTTGCTGAGACGTCTTGCCCAGCTCAACGAG
>RXJK01000363.1:0-4308 GCA_003963125.1 Hyphomicrobiales bacterium | reverse complement strand
CCGCGTTGATGATCGCCTTGGACATAAACGCGACCGCCGCCGAAATGAGAACCGTGCTTGCCTGGATGCCGGCTTGCGCGCGGGAGCCGGAGGCGTTCATGTCCTCCAGCGCCTTGCCTCCGCGCTTCGCAGCGTCTAGCAGCCCATCGATTTTGCCATCGATGCGGACTAGCAAATCACCGACTGTTGCGCTGTCAGCCATTTATCACCTCGAGGCAGCCCAGAAGTCCGTTGTCTATGCACGCGGTACGGATTTTGTTCGTCTACTTGTGCGTCGATCAGTTGCCCCTTCCAAATTTGTGCGGAAACTAGGGCGCTTTCCGTTGGTGCGCGGCGGAGAGATCCTCCGCCGGCCTTTCAATTTGACTTCTCCGGCGTGTTCGGATTGGCGATGGAGAACAAGGCTTGCCGCACCAGCTCTGCCGCGGCGAAGTGGTACGTGAGGCTCGCTCCAACCAGCTCGGCCTTCTCGTCTTGCGACTGATTTTTCCGCGCCAGATACTTACGCATGAGCGCAAGCAGATCAGCGTGAGCTTTCTCGGCCGCCGCCATGAGCTGTTCGGCATCCTGCTTCGACATCATGGCCGAACTCCCTCGGGATCAATCCGAACCAACCGGCCCGATGCTATTCCCGCCGCGCGCTGTCTTGCCCAACGGGCTCGGGCCGCATCTGCAAGACACTGACGGCCCTCGTGCGTGCGCGCTCCCGTCGATGCACCTCCATGCAACTTGCACCGGCCATTTTTGAGAGCGCGGCATTTGCACGGCGCTCCCCGCCGCGTTCGCGCGCCGCATGCGTTCGGGGCGGGGGCTACCAGCCCATGCGTGGGCACGCTGCCGAATGAGGTACAGCTCGGCGCGTCGCTCTCGCGGCCGTTTGCGCTCGCATGGTCAAGCACTCCATGACGCGCGCGGGCGCGTCTGCGGGCGCTCGAGCGCGCGTACTTGTGGCTTAATGCGCAAATTTCCGCATCGTCCAGTGTGTCCGGCTCTGCAACCCCATGCAGCTTTTCATTGCCGTGAGATTTGCCGCGAATTCCCGGGCCGGGATCAAGGATTGGCATCAATCCGCAGCGGAGAAACGCGCACTCAATGCGCCAGACAGCCCAGGGGTAGGTATTCATGAAGCCGCCGCGCTGGATGGCGTCCTGAGCCTCATACCTTCGGACGGATGCTGCGTTAAGGTCAGCCAGCTCAGCCAACCTCTCCTGTGTGCACCCGAGGAGCGCCCGCCCCGCGACGATCTGAGCGCCTGAGATGATCACCGCTCACCCGCTTTCGTGAAGCACTCGCCATGGCAGCCGGCCGCCTCGGCACTTAGGAAGAACTCGACGCACCGCTCGATGAATTCGACGTTCAGCATGTCGCGCCGAATTGCTTGTGCGATCACGACCTCACGAAATACCGGGTCCACCTTCAGATTGAACTGCGCGGTTCGCTTTGAGCGACGGCCGCGCCTCCGATCCACGCCTTTGCAAGGCGCGGAGCTTCGAGGCTCGGACTTGGCGCGCACGGCCGGTTCTGCCAGAACAAGATGGCCGCCGACGATATCGCAGTTTAACCGCTTGGCTCCCATCACGCCGCACCTTGGTTGAATGCGGCCATTTGCCATTTGAGATGCATCTATCGCCCTTTCAAATCGTTAGCTAGATACAGGATACACAGGACAATTGATTAGGCAATCTAGGCAGTTATTAATATCCCATCCAACGGGTAGGCAACTTCCAAATCCCCTCATAACGCTTATCGGTCGTAGCCGGAATTTGACCCTTCATCTCAGCCATCGCAGGGATTGCACGATATGCCCAATGGGCTTGGCTGGTTTGATCGGCCGCGTGTTTCCGCGGGTGGCGATTTTTTCCGCGAGATCGTGGCTCCCATCTCGATGAAGAGCGCTCACCTCCTGCCAGAGCGCGACGTCGTAGTCGCGCAGCTTGGAGCCGTAGCCATCGCGCGGAAGGCAATCATCCGCTTCCATGGCCTCCTCGGACTCCGAGAGCCAATCGAACCGAGAGAGCCTCATGCCAGATCTTTCCGACCGGTAAACTTACTCGGGTATTCCTTCACCCACCCGCGGCGAGCGGCCGTGTCGGCATCGTCATGGCGGCCAGCGGCTCTTAGGCGCTCCACGTACGGCGCAAAGAACGGGCTTTCCGATCGGTAGAGTTCCACCTCCTCCCGATCGCCTGGCTTCCAAACGGGAGCCTTCAGCGGCGCGTCCAGCCTTGCATCCGAGGCCTGCTTCGCCTTGATTGCCCCTGATTTCGTTCGGCCGAATGCAGCGAGTTGGCGCGTAATCTGTTCTCGGCTCCGAGCTTCCTCGAGCCGCTTGCGCTCGCGTCGCCAGTTGAGCGGAAACTGGAGCTGCGCTCGGACCTGGACGAGCAAGGGACGGGAACTATTCGGTTGGATGTTGGCCGCCGCCTGGATGAGCGCGGAGTTGAGCGCATCGCGGTCCCCGTCGAATTTCTTGAGATATTCCTCCAGTTCGGAGCCGTGCAATTCGAGCACGTAGTTCCGATAGGTGACCAACTCTGCGGGTTCTTGCCCATCAGCTTCGCTCGCGCACGCTCTTTGTGTTTTTAGTTCATTACAGGATTGTTTGGGTGCAGCTCCTGCACCCGTCGGCGCATCTCCTGCACCCGTCTCCTGGTCAACGGGCGCATCTCCTGCACCCGTCACGGGTGCACCTGCTGCACCCGTCTTCCGCAAAGCAGTCGCACCTTCACTGTCGGCGGAGGGGGGTGTTTCGGCCCTGGAAGCAAGACGCCACAGGGCGGCGAGATCAAGCTTGTATCTGTTCGCTTTGCCCGGCTTGCCGGATGCAGCTTGGACCAGCACGAGGATGCCCGACTGCATCAGGCCGCGGATATGATTTTGGACCGTGCGCTCGCTGTAGCCGGTATCGCGCGCAATCGTTCGCACCGATGGATAGATGTTCTCACCACGCGCATCCGCACGATTGCAGAGGTACGATAGGATGGCTTTGCATGGGCCGGATCGTATCTGCGCACGCCGAGCTAATTCGGCAGCCTCAAAACTCATTGAGGCCTCCCGAATTTTGCTGAACGAGCTGAAGGATTAATCGGCATACCGTCATTTGCATTTGGCAATGACGGCTTGTTCTGCGGGCGCTATTGCGCTACAGTTTTAACGTCATTGCAGGGTGATTCTCCAAACGCCTTACGCAACCCGCGATCCATCCGCGGTACTGACTACGCACCGAAACTCAGGGCTTCCGCATCCGGCCAGGGACGCAGAAGCCCTTTTCGTTCACGCAGCGGCGCTGTCGCGCTGAGCCACCTGACGCGCCGACCATTCGTCAATTTCGCTCGAGGGCCATAGACTGGCGTGGCCGACTTTCACCGGCTTTGGGAACTGGCCCTTTTTCATCAGCTCGTAGATATGGCCACGACTGAAACCGATACTCTCGGACACATCTCTGATACGGAGAAACCTCTTAGGCTCCGAGGAGCGCGTAAACCGATTTTCCATTCGTTGTTCCTGTCGTCCAACCGAATCACTATTTGTCCAGTTTACGCAGCCAATATTTGTAAAAAATTAAGGATGCCTTCGCGGCAGCAAAAGATTCGCTGAGACCTCAAGGATATAAGTCTGCCAATCCTGCATGAGCAGGCGACGCTTCTCTAAAGCGTCCCCACGCCTATAGGCGGCCTCCACTTTGTCGCCTACTACGTGTCCGAGTGCAGCCTCAGCCACTTCCCGCGGGTGCGCGGTCTGCTCATGAACCCAATCGCGGAAAGACGAACGAAAGCCATGGACCGTAATTCCGGGGCGCAGATGCTTGAGCAGCTTCGCCATGGTCATATTTGAGATCGGCTGGCCGGCGCGCACGCCTGGGAATACGAACTCGTCCACACGCGGAAGCTGGCCGAGAATCTCAAGCGCCCTATCGGTCAGCGGAACACGGTGGACGCGCTTCGCCTTCATGCGCTCCGCGGGTACATTCCAAGTCCGGCTCGCGAAGTCGATCTCCTCCCAGCGGGCGCCTATGACCTCTCCGGTCCGTGCCGCCGTAAGGATGGTGAATTCGAGCGCGCGGGCCGAAATTGCAGTGCGGCCGCGAAGCTCTTCCATAAGCGCCCCGACCTGTGTGTAGGGTAACGCGGAATGATGCTTGACCGCACGCACCTTGCTTTTGACGGGAAGCTGGGACCGGAGGCCATCCTTCCAGCGCGCCGGATTGTCACCGCTCCGGTGACCGCGGACCTTTGCAAACTCCAGGACACGCTCAATGCGGCCGCGGAGCCGGCTGGCGGTCTCGGGCTTAGTCAGCCAGATCGGCTC
>RXJK01000214.1:1875-2526 GCA_003963125.1 Hyphomicrobiales bacterium | reverse complement strand
CAGAAAGCGGCATTCGACTTCGGCGTGTAGGCCAATCGACAGCCAACGTGACGATGCCAAAAGCATCCATGTACGAACAGAGCTATCTTCTTTGCAGGAAAGACCACGTCTGGACATCCCGGGAGATCCTTCCGGTGAAGGCGAAAGCGCAGACCAAGCGCATGTGCTGTACGCCTGACAAGCATTTCCGGCTTCGTATTGCGCCCTCGAATTCGGGACATTATCTCGGAGCGCCGCTCACTCGTCAGGTTGTCCATATCATGCCTTCCTGGCATTCCAATCTAGCTGCACCTACGTTGAAACCGCGTCCTGGCTCATTGACCGGCCGTTCGATCAAAACGAAACCTTCGTTCCAGCCGAACGCGACGGTATCGGCGTTGCTTGCGCCGGAGGGCTATCGAATCGCTCAATTTTAGAACTCCGCACTCGGTCACAATAGCCTTAAAATACCAAGTCGTATGATCGAAGAAAGATGAATAATATTCTTTTCCCGTTCGTACTGACGCGATCCGCTCGGACCTCTTCCGAGTGTCAATCACAAGCCGAGTTGGAGCATCCGGCGCAATCATACGCCGGCTGTGAAATGGGTTGGACAGTGCTCGACTCTCGTCAAGCAAGCGACCCGGCGAGTTGCGTGACGTCGCCAGATTT
>RXJK01000214.1:958-1825 GCA_003963125.1 Hyphomicrobiales bacterium | reverse complement strand
GTTCTACCCATCGACCTTGGTTCGATGAGTGTATCGTTGTCCCGCCACAGTGGCCGCAGCCTGAATTCGATCGCTCGGCGCATGGTCGGTAGGGAAATGACCGGTCGCGCTCCGTGTGAGGAGGTAGCGCTGACTTGGCTCAGGCAGATCCGGGACAGGCATCCGCCTTCGGTTCGTCTGCACGTTCGCTGCCGGCTCGGCCACGTAACCCTCGATTGACCATAGTGGGCATAGGCGGCGCGTGCTTAGCGAACCTAGTCACGCGTCACAATGGCAGCGACAGAGCTGAGCGGAAGGCCACCAATGATCGGCGCCGCGACAATGCTATGACGCGATGGCACCCAAGCTGGCGGCGATCATGCACCGACTTGGAGCGACCGGACGCTCTAGGTCCGTCGACCCGGGCCGCATTCCTGGTCGGCAAGGCGTAGCGCGATCATGGTAAGACCTGCAGGCTCTTGGGTGCGCATCAATGAGCGGCGCGAGAGCATGGCGTCTGCGAGCTGGCGGACACTATTTGAGAACAAGTGGTGCGCTCCAGCGGGTGAGGATCGATGCAGACCAGGAGCGACGGGATGCACTTTCTCTTGTCAGTGGCCGCCCGATCGCGAGACGGCCGGACCGCGTCGGATTGCCTATGACGATGCTCCGTCAGTGCGACGAAAAAGTGCATCACGACGGTTCCCGTGCTGCTTTCAAGCCGCCGGTAGACCTGTCGCAGAGCGCGGAAGACTGCACAGCGCATCGGGGCCTCGACGCCAAAATATGGAATCGCGACATAGAGCATAGAATCGTGTGTTATCGTAGATTGGAGGAAGACCGACGATGGCAAGAGAGCCCAGGAAAGTACGACCGATTAAGATGGCA
>RXJK01000214.1:0-908 GCA_003963125.1 Hyphomicrobiales bacterium | reverse complement strand
ACCCAATTTTGCACATTGCGGGGATTGTGCCACTGAGGCAGCTCACTGCACTTCGTGACCAGCGTCGCACTAAATGCTTGAGCTCAGCCGGACTGGGTCGAGGCAGTTTCAGGAAAGAAGCATGACCGTGATCGGTGGGTCTGGCCAACTTTGTGCTGCAGGTGACCGAGCGCGGATCATATATTTCAGAAGGCTACGATCCGGCAGCCTGATCGCCCTCAAGTTCGGGCGCGGCGTTAAAACGAGATGTCGTGGGCCGAACCGACCGGCTCGCTCGCCAAGGGCCCAAGCGCTGCATGAATTTCCTCCAGGCGGCCGAGCAACTCGTCGAAGGTCAGCAGAATCACGCCGAGCATTGCGTTGCGCAGTAGCTCTAGCGATTTGCGGCGGGCTCGATCCACCGGCGTGCGGCCAGCAACGACGATGCACCGAATGCCAAAGTCGTGGATGTCTGGCTGTTCACTCTCTTCCTTCAGCAGCGGCAACTCACGCTGCAATTTGAGACGCTGATCGAGAACCTGCACGATCGTGCCGCTCAACTCAACCGACGCTGCAAAGACGTCGTCGCCGCGATACGCTGACGTCCCGAGCAAGTCAGTCGCCGGTTTCTTGATCTCGACGATAGCCAGATTGCCCGTCGACGCGGAGGCGCAGAGGAAGTCGGCAACCTTGCCGCCGCGACCACTTAAGCGCTTGCCCCCAGCATAGGCCTGTCCTTGCACAATCATCGCAGGCACGGCGAAGGCGAGGCTGAGAATGAACGGGTTCTGCATCAAGAACGACTGCCATCGTCCCTCCACCAGTTCCTTACCGAGCATGTCTCGGAACCGGTCAATCAACTGCTGGAGCGTGACTTGCTCAATCTCGCTCTTCAAAGAGAGTAAGGCGTCCGTCTCTGTTTGCGCTAG
>RXJK01000063.1 GCA_003963125.1 Hyphomicrobiales bacterium | reverse complement strand
GATCGCGGGCAGCGGGATCGGCGTCTGCAGTCGGGCAAGGTCCTGCCCGGTCGCGGCGTCCAGGAAGAACAGCTTGGCGTCGCAGTCGCGCACCATGGCGGCGATGGCTTCGGGCGTGGAGGATGGCGCCAGCGGCGAGACGGCCACGCCCGCGCGCAGCGCGCCCAGGAACAGCGCCGCATAGGCCAAGGAGTTGCGGCCGCAAACGGCGATGATATCGCCGGAGACGAGGCCATCGCGCTGCAGGCCCGCGGCGACGCGGTCCATCAGGACATCGAGTTCCGCGTAGTTCAGCCGGCGGTCGCCGTCGATGAGGGCCGTGGCATCGGGGGTTTCCGCAGCGTGGGCGCGCACCAGGCCCGCGATAGTGCCGAAGTCCCGGCCGATCAGTTCATCGAATTTCATGCCCGCGCCTCTCCCCGGTCGTCTTTGCCGGCAACAGTAGCGAGGCTCGTTGCTCCCCGTCCAGTCCGGGCCGGTCACGGGCGCTTTGCGCAACGGACGGCTTCAGCGTCCGCGACGGATGTCCTGGACGGCCTGCTCCAGCGCTTGCAGGAAGCGCGACCGGTCGCCACGCGCGAAGGGGGCCGGGCCGCCGCGCATGTCGCCCGTCTCGCGCAGGTGCGCCTTGAGGTCCCGCACCGCCAGCGCCATGCCGATGTTGTCGGGGGTGAAAGGACGGCCTGTCGGCGAGAGCGCGCGGGCCCCCTTCTTGAGGCACCGGCCGGCCAGCGGGATATCCTGGGTGACGCAGATGTCGGTCTGGCCGATCGCGTCAGCGATCCAGTCGTCGGCGGCGTCCGGGCCCTCCGGGACGATGCGACGCTCGACACTCACGCCCTCGGGCAGCCGCATCCAGGTGTTGGACACGAATACCACCGGGAGACCATGCCGGTCCGCCACGCGCACGATCTCATCCTTCACCGGACAGGCGTCGGCATCGACGAGAATGCGGATTGCGATCTCACCCGGCTGCATGCTGCGATCCTTGTCGTGCGGGCGGGGTCGGTCCGCCATGACGGCCCTGGTCCCCTTCCCGTGCCGCGGCCTTTTTGACGCCTGGAAAGCGTCGCCGTAACGGGGCAAAAGCATAGGGATCACGGTCCGGAGGTCATGGCAAGATGGTCAAGCCCGATGCACGCAAATCCTTCCCCGTCTCGTGGGACCAGTTCCATCGCGATGCCCGCGCGCTGGCCTGGCGGCTCGCCGACAAGGGTCCCTTCGAGGCGATCGTGTGCATCACGCGCGGTGGCCTCGTGCCGGCAGCCATCGTGGCGCGCGAACTGGACCTGAGGCTGGTCGAGACCGTGTGCGTGGCGAGCTATCACGACTACGCCAACCAGGGGGCCATCAAGCTGCTGAAGCCGATCGCGCCGTCGGTTCTCGCCATCGGCAATGGCCGCGGCAAGGGCATCCTGCTGATCGACGACCTCACCGACACGGGCAAGACCGCGAAGCTCGTGCGCGACATGCTGCCGGACGCCCACTTCGCGACGGTCTACGCCAAGCCCGCCGGCGCGCCCCTGTGCGACACCTTCATCACCGAGGTCTCGCAGGACACGTGGATCTTCTTCCCCTGGGACCTCGATCTCACCTACGTCGAGCCCATTCGCGACGGCGCGAAGAAGGAGTGAAGATACCGCGCGAGAACGTGCTTCGGTACTCTCCCCAATAGCTGCCTTCCCGGCCGAGCGGAACGAGAGCCGGGATCTTTCGCGGTGGAGTTTCAACCAACGCTGAAAGATCCCGGATAATCGCGCTTGCGCGCGATTTCCGGGCAAGCAAAGGGGGATGTGCGGCAGCCTGTCTAGGCGGACGATCTAATGCTAGCGCGGCTGCGTTAGCGCGGCTGCGTATCGCTGGCGTGCATGTGGCGCTGGGGCGCAACGCGCCAGACGGTGTTCGACAGATCGTCGGCGACGAGAAGCGCGCCGCGACCATCGACCGTGACGCCGACGGGCCGTCCGTAGGTCTTGCCGTCGGCTCCCATGAAGCCGGTCAGGAAATCGACGGGTGGGCCCGAGGGGCGGCCGTTGCTGAAGGGCACGAACACGACCTTGTAGCCGGAGGGCGACGCGCGGTTCCAGCTGCCGTGCTCGCCGACGAAAACGCCGTCCGCGAACTTCTGGCCCATGGCCTGCGCCGCAAACGATACGCCCAGCGCGGCAACGTGCGATCCGAGACTGTAGTCGGGCTTGATCGCCGAGGCGACCTTCGCCGGATCCTGCGGGTGGACGCGCGTATCTACGTTCTGGCCCCAATAGCTGTAGGGCCAGCCGTAGAAGCCGCCATCTTTGATGGACGTGAGATAATCCGGTACGAGGTCGGAGCCGAGCTCGTCGCGCTCGTTGGCGACGGCCCATAGCTGTCCGGTGCCCGGCTGGATCGCGAGCGCTGTCGGATTGCGCGTGCCCGTGGCGTAGGCGCGGTGAGCCCCCGTCGAGACATCGACTTCCCAGATGCGCGCGCGATCGACCTCCGCCACCATCCCGCGCTCGGTGATGTTGCTGTTGGAGCCGATGCCGACGTAGAGCTTCGTGCCGTCCGCACTGGCCGCCAGCGCCTTCGTCCAGTGGTGGTTGATGATGGATGGCAGGTCCGTCACCTTGACGGGCGGGCCTTCTGCTCGCGTTTGTCCCTCGTGGTAGTCGAAGCGCACCAGCGCATCCTGGTTGGCGACGAAGAGCTGATTGCCGACGAGCGCCATGCCATAGGGCGCATTCAGCCCCTCCGCGAAGACAGTCTTTTCCGCGTAGGTTCCGTCGCCGTTCTTGTCATGCAGGAGGGTCAGGCGGTTGCCACCCTGCACGTGCGTCACGCCACGCGCCTTGATGATGCCGGCGATGAAGTCCTTCGGCGTCAGCGTGGGGTCGCCACCGCCGCGCCCTTCCGCGACCAGGAGATCGCCGTTGGGGAGAACCAGGATCTGGCGCGGGATCTTGAGATCGGTTGCGATCGCTGTGACGGTGTATCCCTGCGGCGCGGTCGGTTTCCTATCGCCCCAAGGCGTCGGATTGGCGATCTGCATCGTGGGCAACAGGCCGCGATGCGGTGCCGGAAGCTTCGGATCGGAACCGTACTGGTCCGTCTCCGCCGGGCGCCCTTCGGCGATACCGAGGGCCAGCACGAGCGCGGACGCTGCGAGAACTTTCGCTGTCGTCATGATCAGCGCCCTACCCAGCGTGAAGAAAGACCGAGCCCCGCCGCGATGATCACGAGCAGCGCGGCGATGACCGACAGGATCAGGCCATCCGGCATGCTCGCCCACGCGTCCTTGGCGTGGACGAGTTCATTGATGAATTCCAGGATGAACGCCGCCAGCATGAGAAGGAGATAGACCAGACGCCGCCCTCGATCGCCAGCGGCGCGGATCACGTCGACCAGCGCCCAAAGGCTCGCAAAGCCCGCGCAGATAAGGCCGCCCATGATCAGCCACATGGCGAAGTTCTTCCACTGGATCTCCTGCGTGGAGAAGTAGGCCCAGTCGCTCAGGAGGCCGCTGACGAAGAAGTATGCAGCGCCGGCGAGGAGGAAGGCGTGGAGCGGGTGCAGCCATCGATGCGCCAAGTCGCGCTCGACGTTTCTCGAAATAGATACGGACACGGAAACCTCCAGAGACCGGCGCGTTTCTCCGGCTCTGCGGTGAACGTGGAATGGGGGGGCGGGTTCCTCGCCCAGTGCGCCGAGCCGAAGGACCGGGTTCAGGGCGCGGCCATGCGGCGGAAGCGGAAGGGCGGGGGCTCGGCTGACGCCTCCGCAGCGGCAGCGGCCGTGAAGGCCGCGTGCCAGCCGGACTTGGCGCAGGCGGGATCGGCATTGCGCGCGTCGCCGGTGAAGGCCAGCGCCTGGCAGCGGCAGCCCCCCCAGTCGCGCTCGCGCAGATCGCAGCTGCGGCAGGGCTCCAGCATCCAGTCCGTGCCGCGGAATTGCGCGAAAGCGGCGGAGGACGTCCAGATCTCCGCAAGTGGCCGGTCGCGCACGTTGTCGAAGAGGAGCCCGGGTATGGTCGCGGCCGCATGACAGGGCATGGCCTTGCCAGACGGGGTGATGGTGATGAGACCGCGTCCCCAGCCGCCCATGCAGGGCTTCGGACGGATGGCGTAATAGTCCGGCACGACGAGATCGATGGTAAGGATGCCCTTGAGGCGCACGCGCGCCTCCTCCACGATGGCGATGCTTTCGTCCATCTGTGCGCGGGTCGGCATCAGCGCGGCGCGATTGGCGAGAGCCCAGCCGTAATACTGCACGTGCGCGATTTCGAGCCGCCGGGCGCCCGCGGCGACGGCGAGATCGATGAAGTCGGCCGTCCGCATCACGTTGTGGCGATGGATCGGCGCGTTCAAGGTGAGTGCGAGGCCCGTCTTGCGCACCGCCTCCGCCAGCCGGAGCTTCTTGGCGTGGGCGCCTTCGTAATGGGCGAGGCGATCGGCGTTGGCAGCGTCCACGTCCTGCAGCGAAATCTGCACGTGCGCGAGGCCCGCGTCGCGCAGGGCGTGCAGGCGGCTCTCGTTCAGCGTCACGCCCGAGGTGATGAGGTTGGTGTAAAGCCCGGCGCCCGCCCCGTGCGCGACCAGGGCTTCGAGGTCCGTGCGCACCGCCGGTTCGCCGCCGGACAGATGCAGCTGCAGAACGCCGAGATCGGCCGCGTCTTGAAAGACGCGCTGCCAGACGTCGGTCGGCAGTTCATCCTTGGCGCGCTCGAGCTCCAGCGGGTTGGAGCAATACGGACATTGCAGCGGACAGCGGTGCGTCAGTTCGGCGAGCAGGCCGACGGGCGGCGCGAGGCGCGCACTCGTGTCAGAGACAGGTGCCGGTGCGCTCGTCACGCCGCGATCACTCCTTTGTCGGCGAGATCCTGTAGGAGGGGCACGATGTCGGCCAGGATCACGTCGGTCTCCGCCTCATAGGTCGCCGCCAGGCGCTGCGCGATCTCCGCGCAGTTGCGCACGCCATCGCACAGATGCAGGACTTCCACGGCGACAGCGTCCGGAGTGAAGACGCGTTCGGGGGCCAGAATGATCCAGCCGCCGCGCGCCTTGTCTTCCCGCAGCATCGTGCTCGGCGCCAGGCGGGGGCGCGACGCGCTGTCGATGATCGCCCGCTTGGGCGCCGTCATTAGACGCCCTCCGGCCGGAATGCGCCCGGCGGGACGAGCCCCGGCGTGACGTAGGCATGATGCAGCGCGTCGAGCTGCGCCCACAGCACATCGCACTTGAAGCGTACCGCGGCGATGGCGGCCTGCTGTTCCTGCGGGGTTCGAGCCCAGCGCTTCACGTAGTCGAGCGCGAAATCGGAGTCGCGGTTGGCCTGATCGAGGCGGCGGCGGAAATACTGCATCGCGCGCTCGCCGACGAAATCGTAGTTCTCGAGCATGCCGGCGATGCGCTCCTTGTGGATGCGCGGCGCGAACAGCTCGGTCAGCGAGGAGGCGACGGCGTCGAGGAGCGGCATCTCGCGCACAAAGCGGACGTAGGCCTCGACGGCGAATCTGGTCGCGGGAAGTGCGCCTTGCATCGACATGACGTAGGCGCGATCGAGCCCGAGCACGTCGGTGAGAACGAGCCAGCGCTCGATACCGCCTTCCTCGCCTGCGTGGCCGTCGTGGTCGTGGATGCGATGCACCCACTCGCGGCGCAGCTCGCGATCCTCGACCCGGCTGATCAGCGCCGCATCCTTGCGCGGCACGCCCGCCTGGTAGCAGTAGCGGTTCAGCGCCCACGCCTGCACCTGGCCCTTGTTGAGCTTGCCGCCGTGCAGGAGGTGATGGAACGGATGCTTGTCGTGGTAGCGCGTCGCGCCCACCTCGCGGATGGCCGCTTCCAGCTCGTCGGGTGAGAGCAGGTTCGATGTCACAGCCTCAGCTCCATGCCGTCGGTCGCAATGGCCCATCCGGCGGCTTCGACGGCGCGCCGCTCCGGGCTCGCTGGGTCGAGGACCGGGTTCGAATTGTTGATGTGGATGAAGACGCGACGCGCCACGCGCGTAGAGGCCAGGGCCGCGATCGCGCCGCTCTCCCCGGACATCGCAATATGCCCCATGCGGGCGCCCGTCTTTTGCGAAAGCCCCTGCGCGATCATCTCGTCGTCGCGATAGAGCGTCCCGTCGAACAGCAGGACGTCCGCTCCCTCAAGCCGCGTCCGCAAGGCGTCGTCGACGCGGGCACACGAAGGGATGAAGAACACCCTCCTCCCCTTGGTCGGCTGCGTGATCTCGAGGCCGATCGTGTCGCCGGGCCGCGTGCCGAAGTCGGGGGCGGACGTCTCCTTGTAGAGCGCAGTCTTGCCCGGGACCACGAAGGCTTCGATGATCAGGTCATCGAGAACTCGGATCGGGCGGCCCGGCACGAGCGCGCGGCGCGTCACGACATCGGGATTCAGAACCTTGAAGATGGAATTTTCGGCGAGCGCCTCAAGCACGGGCTCCGCTGCGTAGAGATCGAAGACGAAGCCTTCGCGCAGGCTCAGCAGACCGGCAATGGCATCGACGTCGCCGTTGGTCAGGACGACGGCGCCGATGGGCGAATTGCGCACGGACGCGGACGGCACCGGATGCAGGGCTGGGGTCTGCGTCACTTGCTGACGAAGGTCCGGTGAGGCGTTCAAGATCGCCCAACGGACACCGTCGGCGCTGACGGCGAGGCTCGTTTGCGTGCGAGGAACAACGCCCGGGGCGCCGCTGCGCGCGAGGCGGCACATGGCGCAGGCGCAGTTCAGTTGCGGAAAGCCCCCTCCGGCTGCCGATCCGAGCACGCGCACGATCATGAGCGACAACGTGGGTTGGGGCGTTCCAAATTGAGTGGCTCGTAAAAAAACAATGGGCGGCAGCGACTGCGCGCCACCGCCCGAACGTGTCCCACTCGTGCGCTGCTTAGTTGAGTACGGCCGAAGAATAGCTCGTCACTTCGAGACCGACTTCCTGTTCCACCACGACCGGCTTCTGCCAAACCTTTTTCACGACGTCCTCCTGGAGCGATCCATGCATCACCTGAAGCAATGTGGGCCCACTGCACAGCATCGTCAAGCGGCGGCTTTTGCAGCGCACGGGCTTGGCCCCTCAAGGCTGCCGCGAGCTGTAGTAGGCGATATCGGCAAGCTCCTGATCGCTGATCGGGACCAGCACGTCGGCCATCGACGCGTCGTAGCCGGAGCGGACGTTGGCCTTGTATTCGCGCAGCGTCTTCAGGAGGAAATCCTCGCGCTGGCCCGCGATCCTCGGCACGTTGTCCCGCCCGGCCAAGTTGCCGGCGTGGCAGAAGTCGCAGCGAAATTTCTGCACCAGCGCGCGGCCAACCGCGAGGCGGGTGGGGTCGCCATCTTGGGGAGGCTGCGGCGGCGGCAATTTCGCAATGTAGTCCGAGAAGGTGCGCAGGTCGTCGTCGGTGAAGTCCTTTACAGCTTCGTTCATGGGCTCGAAGTGGCGAAGCTTGCCGCGGAACATGAAGAGCTGGATCAGGGCGTAGGGCGCCGTCTGGCCCCCGAGGGACGGTATCTCGGGGATCTGAGACTGCCCGTTGGGCCCGTGGCAGACGATGCACGTCTCGAAGCGCTTTTCGACCGTCTGGCCGCGCGTCGGCAAGGGCTGCGCGACGAGGCCCAAAACGAGACCGAGGCAGGCAAGCGCCCGCCTCGGCGAAAGCCGGCTCGGCACGATCTCAGCGCCCTGCAACGCGTCCGGCCCCGTAGCTCAAACGATAGACGGCTCCATTGAAGTCGTCCGAGATCAGCATGGAGCCGTCCTTCATGATGAGGACGTCCACCGGCCGGCCGACGTAGTTGTTGTTCTGGATGAACCCCGTCACGAAGGGCGTCAGCGACGCCATCGTGCCATCGGGCTTGAGCTTGATCAGCACGACGTCGCCGCCGAGCTTGACGCTGCGGTTCCAGGAGCCGTGACGGGCGAGGAAGATCTGGCCCCGCGTGTCGGCCGGGAACTGGTTGCCCGTGTAGAAGCGCATGCCGAGTGCCGCCGTGTGCGGCCCGAGCAGGCCAATGGGCTTGGTGAACTCATTGCACTTGCGGCCCCAGCCGAACTCGGGATCCGTGAAATTGCCCTGGTGGCAATAGGGGAAGCCGAAGTTGTCCTTGCCGGGCTGCGTGACGCGATTGAGCTTGTCCTCGGGGATGTCTTCCGACAGCCAGTCGCGGCTGTTCTCCGAGAAGTAAAGCTGCTTCGTCACCGGGTGCCAGTCCATGCCGACGATCTGGCGGATGCCGCTCGCGTAGACCTCGAGGCCTTTGCCGTCGAGCCCGACGCGGTAGATCTTGGCGTTGCGCTCGGGCGGCATGCAGATGTTGCAGGGCGCACCGACCTGGAAATAGAGCTTCTCGTCGGGGCCGACGGTCAGCGTCTTCCAGCCGTGCGCCTCGTCCTTCGGCAGATCCGCAAGGATCACCGTCGGCTTCGGCGGGTTGTCGAGGACGTCCTCGATCTTCTCGATCTTGGAAATCTGCGACAATTCCGCGATGTAGAGCGTGCCCTTGTGGAGGGCGATGCCGTTCGGCCGATGCAGGCCGGAGGCCACGACCTTCAACTCACGCTTGCCGTTCTTCTCGACGATGGCGTGGATCTTGTCCTGCAGGCGGCTCGACACGAACACCGTGCCCTTGTCGCCGAGACGCAGCGTGCGCGCGTTGGGAACGCCGGCCATGAAGGTTTCGAGCTTGTAGCCGGCCGGCACTTTCAGCTTGTCGAGCGGCAGCTTGTCGGCGGCCGTGGGGATCGGCGGCGGCGCCACGGGCGCGAGCTTCTTGGCTTCCGCCGTCTCCGGTTGACCGATCAGGGGATGGCCCGGCGGGAGCGGCTGCGCCTGCTGAGCGGCTACGGGCGCGGCGGCGATCGTGCAGGCCACACCAAGAACGAGTGCACATGCACCCGCGAAATTGCGCATGGGTTTTCCTCCGCGTTACGGCCTCTTCCCGGACCGTTGACGTTGGCACTATGGCAATTCCCTCTCGCGCGCGCAATCGCCGAGCGTCGTGCGGCTGTGCCCATCCTTGCGGCGTTGGCAATTTGCATTTGCGGCGCGAGGTGAACCCGCAAAGCGCATTCTCGCTCGCGCGGGACGCCGATCCCCTCGACACGCGGGACCACCGCAACGGGCCTCGCGTGGCGCGCTCACTGTGATCTCGCTGAGCGACAACACTGCGAAGCTGAGTCAGATGTTGCTCATTTCTTGATGTCGGCGGCGACCGTCACCTTGCGTGCCGTCCCCAGCGCGTCTTGCAGCGCCTGCAGTGCGGCGAGACCGCAGGCCGTGTCCTGTTCGCCGTTGCCGCCGCTGAGGCCCACGCCGCCGACGACCTCGCCATCGACGACCACCGGAAACCCGCCGACGAAGATGGCGAACTTGCCCTCGAAGCTGAGCTGGATGCCGAAGGCTTCGTTGCCGGGCAGCGCCGGCCCGTTCGGCGCCGTGTTGAAGAGATGCGTGGAGCGCCGGTGTCCGGCAGCGGTGAAGGCCTTGTTCCAGGCGATCTGGGGCCCGGTGATGCGCGCGCCGTCCATGCGCTCCAGCACCAGCGGGTAGCCGCCATCATCGCACACGCACACCGTTTCGAAGGCGCCGATCGATTTGGCCTTCTCGATCGCGGCGGCGGCCATCGCGCGGGCTTCGGCGAGTTCGAGTTTCAATGCCGTCTTCATGTTGAGTGTTCTCCCTTCGGTGAACCAGCACCGAACGCTGTGGTTTCGGAATTCTTCGTGGGTTCTAGAGCGGACGCGGGGCTATCGCCAGAGCAGGACCGCGCACGTGGTCGATATGACGAGACCGGCCAAGACCGGTAGGAGCAGGGTCTTGACGGCCTGCATCACCGGCACGCGGGCGAAGCCGGTGACGGCGATCAGGGACGACCAGGCGATGAGCGTGCCGCCGCCCGTCCACACGGCGCCCATCTGGCCCACGGCGGCGAGTGTCGCCGATTGCAGGCCGACGGCCGGCGCGAGCGCACCCGACAGCGTTCCCGTGAGCGGAAGGCCGGCGAAACCGGAGCCATCGATGCCGGTGATCATGCCGACAATGAGAACGCCGAACGCCACCAGCGCGGGGTTGTTTGGGATCCAGCCCTGGGCCGACTGGATGAGTTCGAAAAGCAAATGCGGGGCCGTGGCCGCGGTTGCCCCCAGGATCGGCGCGGAGGTCTCCTGGGCGCCGCCGATGAAGAAGAAGCCCGCGATCGGCAGCACCGATCCCATGGCCTTGAACGAGAAAACGAAGCCGGAGGTGATGTAGTCGGCGGTCGTCTCGAAGAATCTGGGCAGGCCGTCCGCCGCAAAGGCGGCAATCAGCAAGAGCAGCGCGGCCGTGCCGCCGACGAGGGCCGCCGCATCGCCGCCCTTGAGGTCGCGCACGGGCAGTCCGATCTTCGGGGCCACCATCACCGCGATGACGCTGAGGAAAGCGATCGGCGTGAGGATCGCCATGATCTTCGACCACTTGGCGTGGGCCGGATCGAGCCCGCCCAGTTCCTCGGCGATCTTCGTTTCGGTCAGGGGCTCCTGGGGACCCGCACCGTGGGCAATCTCGGCCTTGTGGAACGTGCCCTGGTGCTCGACGACCTGCTGCTCGGCGTTGTCGGCGGACTGCGATTGCCAGCGCTGCAGCAGCATCGGGTTTGCCGGCACGATGGAGCGACGGACCATCACGTAGCCGAGGATCAGCGCGATGCTGCCGGTGATGAGGGAGAGAACGAGTGTGCGATCCGCGACGAGGGCTGCACTCGCGCCGGCGGCCTTGGCGCTGATCCCCGGCGCCACGCCGATCA
>RXJK01000348.1 GCA_003963125.1 Hyphomicrobiales bacterium | reverse complement strand
GGTGATCTCCGAAGACCTCGGCATCAAGCAAGAGAACGTGTCGCTCGACATGCTCGGCCGCGCCAAGCGCGTGCGCATCGAGAAGGAGAACACCACGGTCATCGACGGCGCCGGCAAGAAGAAAGACATCGAGGCTCGCGTCGGGCAGATCAAGGCCCAGATCGAGGAGACGACGTCCGACTACGACCGCGAGAAGCTGCAGGAGCGCCTTGCAAAGCTCGCCGGCGGCGTGGCGGTGATCAAGGTCGGTGGCGCCACCGAAGTGGAAGTGAAGGAGCGCAAGGACCGCGTCGACGACGCGCTCAATGCGACCCGCGCAGCCGTCGAGGAAGGCATCGTGGTGGGCGGCGGCGTCGCTCTCCTCAAGGCCGCCCAGGCGATCAGCGTGAAGGGTGAAAACGAGGACCAGGAAGCCGGCATCAACATCGTGCGCCGCGCGCTCCAGGCTCCGATCCGCCAGATCGCCGAGAACGCCGGCGTCGAAGGCTCGATCGTGGTGGGCAAGGTGATCGAAGGCCGCGGCGCGGCGTTCGGCTACGACGCCCAGAACGACGAGTATGGCGACATGTTCGAGAAGGGCATCATCGACCCGGCCAAGGTCGTGCGCACCGCCCTGCAGGACGCCGCCTCGATCGCGAGCCTCCTGATCACGACGGAAGCCGGCGTCGCCGAAGCTCCGAAGAAGAAGGAAGCCCATGCCCACAGCCACGGCGGCGGCATGGATGGCATGGGCGGCATGGGGATGTAATCCCCGCCTTCCCAGCCTGACTGGACCAGAGCCACCCGCGGCAGCCCCGCGGGTGGTTTTGTTTTTGCCAACCTCTTTTCTATATCAGGGGGAGACGAACCGATTCACGAGGGGCCATGACGCGCCGACGTCTTCTCAAGCTGCTGGGTGTCGCAGGCCTCACCGGAGGCGCCGCGACGCTGTTCACGGTGCGGCGGGCCAACGCCTACTACTCCGGGCCTGTCACCGATCATTTCGACGGCACGCTGTTCTTCAACCCGGACGGCACCGGCCCCAAGAACGCCTTGGAACTTCTCAAGTGGCAGGTCTGGGAGGAGCGCGCGCGCTGGCCCGACAGCTTCCCGAGCCCGCACGCCTTCGATGTGCCCCCGCAGCGCCTCGGCCGCGACGAAGCGCGCGTGAGCTACGTCGGCCACGCGTCGTTCCTGATCCAGGTCGCCGGCCGCAACCTGCTGCTCGA
This sequence comes from Hyphomicrobiales bacterium, assembly GCA_003963125.1. Classification (GTDB taxonomy): domain Bacteria; phylum Pseudomonadota; class Alphaproteobacteria; order Rhizobiales; family Hyphomicrobiaceae; genus AWTP1-13. The sequence continues at coordinate 9,556 of RXJK01000348.1, read as the reverse complement.
TCCGGTGTGGTCGAAGCGGGCGAGCCCGCTCAAGGCCGTCGGGCCCAAGCGTGTCAACCCGCCAGGCATCGTGTTCGAGAACCTGCCGCCGATCGACTACGTGCTCGTCACGCACAACCACTACGACCACATGGATACGGGGTTGATCGGGCGCATCTGGCAGCGCGATCGCGCGCCGGTCATCACGCCGCTCGGCAACGATACGATCGTGCGCGGCGACGTGCCGGAGATCGACGCGCGCGCCTTCGACTGGCATTCGACCGTCGATCTCGGCGACGGCATCAAGGTCCACTTCGAACCGACGGTGCATTGGTCGGCGCGCGGCCTCGGCGACCGCCGGCATGCGCTGTGGGCGAGCTTTGTCATCGAGAGCCCCAAGTACAAGATCTACTGCGTCGGGGACAGCGCCTTCAGCGACGGACATTTGTTCCGCGGCGTGGCGCAGCGTCATCCCGGCATCGACCTCGCGCTGCTGCCGATCGGCGCCTACGAGCCGCGCTGGTTCATGCACACGAGCCACATGAACCCCGAGGAAAGCGCCAAGGCGCTCGAGCTGTGTGGGGCGAAGGCTGCCGTGGGGCATCACTGGGGCACGTTCCAGCTCACCAACGAAGCGATCGAGATGCCGCGCGAGGCGCTCGCCGCGGCGCGTGCCGCCAGAGGCTGGGCCGACGAGCGATTCATTGCCCTGCGGCCGGGGCAGGTCGTGACGCTGGCCTGAAGCCCTAGCCGAAAGCGCGCTCGACTTCCGCACGCTTCGCCGGGCAACAGTGCGAACCGCAGGCCCTTTACTCGCGCGCCCAAAGCGAGAACACTGGTGCCCGGCATCCTGCCCGAGAGAGGCGGGAGCCCAGGGGAGGGCACATGGACTTCGACTTCGTCATCGTCGGTGGCGGTTCGGCCGGCGCAACGCTCGCGGGGCGTCTCACGGAAGATCCGCAGACCACCGTCTGTCTGATCGAGGCCGGTCCCGACGACAGCCCCTTCTTCCGTACACCGTTCGTGACGGCGCTCATGGTGCCGGGCAAGCTGCGCAACTGGGCCTTCGATACGGTTCCGCAGGCGGGCCTCAACGGCCGCAAGGGCTACCAGCCGCGCGGCAAGATGCTCGGCGGCTCCTCGGCGATCAACGCCATGATCTACATCCGCGGACACGCCAGCGATTACGACGACTGGGCGGCCATGGGCGCGACGGGCTGGGGCTTCGCGGACGTGCTGCCCTACTTCAAGCGCGCCGAAAACAACGAGCGTCTCGGCGGCGCGCTGCACGGCAAGGGCGGGCCGCTCAACGTTGCGGATCTGGCAAGCCCCAATCCGCTGAACGAATTGTTCCTGCAGGCCTGCGATGATCTGCAGATCGCCCGCAACGAGGATTTCAACGGCGAGCGGCAGGAGGGCGTCGGCCTCTACCAGGTGACGCAGCGTAACGGCGAGCGCTGCAGCGCCGCGCGAGCCTATCTCGACGAGAAGGCACGCAGCCGGCCGAATCTGCGTCTTCTCATCGGCTCGGCAGCGCAGCGCATCCTGTTCGAGGGCAAGCGCGCCAGCGGCGTGGCGGTGGCGCGGGACGGGAAGGTCGAGACGATCTCGGCGCGGCGCGCGGTGGTACTGTCGGCCGGCGCCTTCCAGTCTCCGCAGCTTCTGATGCTGTCCGGCGTCGGGCCGGCCGGTGACATCAAGGGCCATGGCATCGCGGTGCGGCACGACCTCCCGGGCGTCGGGCGCAACCTGCAGGACCATCTCGACTTCACGCTCATGTACAAGGCCAAGAGCCCGCACCTCTTCGGCTTCACGCCGCGCGCGCTCGCAACCCTGCCGCGCGAGATCCGCCGCTACCGGCGCGAGGGCAAGGGCCTGATGACGTCCAACTTCGCCGAATCCGGTGGCTTCCTGCGCACCGACCCCGCGCTGCCGCGGCCCGACATCCAGCTGCATTTCGTGATGGGCCTCGTCGACGATCACGCGCGCAAGAAGCACTTCGGCACGGGCTACAGCATGCACACCTGCGTGCTGCGGCCGAAGAGCCGCGGGAGCGTCGGGCTCACCGATGCCAATCCCGCGAGCCCGCCGCGGATCGATCCGAACTTCCTCGGCGATCCGGCGGACATGGAGACCATGCTCAAGGGCGTGAAGCTTGCTCGCCGCATCATGGACAGCGCACCCTTCAAGGCGATTCCCCGTCAGGAGATCTACACCAACGGCGTCTACGACGACGCAGGCCTGAAAGAATTGATCCGCGCGCGGGCGGATACGATCTATCATCCGGTCGGGACTTGCCGGATGGGCGCGACGGACGACCCCGGAGCGGTGGTCGATCCGAGCCTCAAGGTGCGCGGGCTCGACGGGCTTTATGTCGTCGATGCCTCCGTGATGCCGACATTGATCGGCGGCAACACGAATGCGCCTACGATCATGATCGCGGAGAAGGCCGCCGACCACCTCTTGGGACGCTGATCGCTTCCGCTACAGGAGACGGCCATGGCTCTCGACACGGACATGCCCTTCCCGGACATCGAGCGCCGGTTCGCGGACATGCACACGGCGAGCCGCACCTCGCCGCCCTGGACGAAGGCCGAGCGGACCGCGCTGCTGCGCAAGCTCCAGGCCGTCATCGCATCCACGCGGGGTGAGTTTGCGGCGGCTATCTCGGCGGACTTCGGCACGAGGGCGCACGAGGAGACGTTGCTGGCGGAAGTCGTCCCGTCGCTCACGCTGATCGAGCACACGGTCAAGAAGCTCGGAAGCTGGATGGCGCCGGAACGCCGGCCCACGGCCTTGACCTTCTGGTTCGGCCGCAACCGCATTCACTACCAGCCCAAGGGCGTGGTGCTGATCATATCGCCCTGGAATTATCCATTGCAGCTTGCGGTCATTCCGCTGGCCGCTGCGATTGCGGCCGGGAACCGCGTGATCCTCAAGCCGTCGGAGTTGACGCCGCGCACGTCGGCGCTGCTGAAGCAGCATCTCGAACTCGGGCTCGGTGCGGACGTCGTAACGGTCGCCACCGGTGGCGCAGACATTGCTGCCGGTCTGTCGGCGCTGCCGTTCGACCACATCCTCTTCACCGGCTCTACGGCGGTCGGCGCCAAGGTGATGGCGGCGGCGGCGCCGAACCTCACGCCCGTGACGCTGGAGCTCGGCGGCAAATCGCCAACGATCGTGCACGAGGCCGCCGACCTCGAGCAGGCTGCCGGTCGCATCGCGCGCGGCAAGCTGATGAATGCGGGGCAGACGTGCATCGCGCCGGATTACGCGCTGGTGCCGCGCGCACGGACGAAGGATTTCGTCGCTGCGTATACGAGCGCCGCCGCTACGTTCTACCCGCGCGTGATCGACAATCCGCAGTATTCCTCGATCGTCAGTGAACGGCACTTCGAGCGGCTTGCGGGACTTCTGCGCGAGGCGCGCAACCATGGCGCGCGCGCGGACATCGTCGATCCGGCCCGAGAGCTGCCGTCGATGGAAGCGACATCGTCCAACACGCGCAAGATCGCCCCCGTGGTGCTGACCGACGTGACCGAGGCCATGGGCATCATGCAGGAGGAGATCTTCGGGCCGATCCTGCCCGTGCTGCCCTACGACACGCTCGACGAGGCCATCGCCTACGTGAACGCGCGGCCGCGGCCGCTGGCGCTCTACTATTTCGACACGGACCGCGCCCGCATCGAGCACGTGCTGCAGAACACGACGTCGGGCGGCGCGACCATCAACGACACCATGCTGCATATCGCACAGGAGGATCTGCCCTTCGGCGGGATCGGGCCGAGCGGCATGGGCGCCTATCACGGGCGCGAGGGCTTCCTGACCTTCAGCCACGCCAAGGCGACGTTCTACCAGGGTCGCCTGACGCTGACGGATCTCGTGCGTCCGCCCTACGGCGCCCGCTTCCAGGCGATCATGAAGGGCGCGCTGTCGCGCACGGCCGCCGGCCGGGGCAGCCGCGGCCTGTCGTAGGCAGCTTGCGGCTTGCGACAGGCGCGCACTGCGCAAGGGTGGTTCGCGGGTCTTATGGTTTTCCAGCGGGCTGCCGCGCGCTACAAGGGTCTTATCGAAATCCCCGAGGCTCGAATGACGTCCCAGGATCCTGCCCTTCTCTCCGCCACCGAACTTGTTGCCGCGTACAAGGCCAAGACGCTGTCGCCCGTCGACGTGGTGAAGGCGGTGCTGGCACGCATCGACCGCTTCGAACCGCAGGTCAATGCTTTTCGGTACGTCGATCGCGAAGGGGCCCTGGCGGCGGCGAAAGCGTCGGAAGCGCGCTGGGCGAGCGGCACGCCTCAAGGCCGGGTCGATGGCGTGCCCGTCACGGTGAAGGACAATATCCACGTGGCCGGCATGGTCACGCGGTTCGGCTCGCGGCTGACGCCGGACACCGTGCAGGCAGCCGATGCGCCGGTCGTCGCCCACCTGCGCAAGGAAGGCGCCGTCTTCATCGGCAAGACGACGATGCCCGAGTACGGCTGGAAGGCGACGAGCGACAGCCCGCTCACGGGGCTGACGCGCAATCCCTGGGACACGCGCATGACGACGGGCGGCTCGTCCTCGGGTGCGGCCGCGGCGGCCGTGCTCGGCATGGGCGCGCTGCATCTGGGCACCGACGGCGGTGGCTCGGTGCGGATCCCGGCGGGTTTCACCGGCTGCTTCGGCCACAAGCCCACGCGGGCGCGCGTGCCGGCCTATCCGGCCTCGCCGCTCGGCACCGTCGCGCACATCGGGCCGCTGACGCGCACCGTCGCGGATGCGGCGCTCGCTTTGTCCGTGATCGGCCAGCCGGACGCGCGAGATGTCTACGCCTGGATCTCTCCGACGCCGGACTATCGCCAGGATCTCGACGGCGGGGTGAAAGGGCTGCGCGTTGCCTACTCGCCGACCCTAAACGTCATCCGTGCAAATGACCCGGATGTCGGTCCGGCGGTCGAGAAGGCCGCTAAGCTTCTTGAAAGCTTGGGGGCTCACGTTGAGCAAGTCGATCCTGATCTCGGGATGAATCCGGTCACTCACTGGAACACGATCTGGTGGTCAGGCATGGCGACGCAGCTTGGGCCCTATTGGGACAAGGCCGACGAACTGGGCGATCCGGGCATGGTCAAAGGCTCGCGCTATGGACAGACGATCCCGGCCAGCGAACTCATCGCCGCGAACCTGGAGCGGGCGCGGCTGCACGCGGGCTTCGTCGCGTTCCACCAGCGCTACGATCTCCTCATCACGCCGACGCTGCCCATCCCGGCCTTCGAGGTGGGCAAGCTGGTGCCGCCGGGCGGCAAGTTTCCCGAGATCTGGACGTCATGGGCGCCTTACAGCTACCCGTTCAATCTCACGCAGCAGCCGGCCGCGTCGGTGCCGTGCGGCCTGACGAAGACGGGTCTTCCGATCGGGCTCCAAATCGTGGGCGCGATTGGAGCTGACGCACTGGTGCTGCGTGCGGCGCATGCCTTCGAAGCCGCCTGCCCGCCTGCGAAGATCGAGGCCCCTCGCACCCCATGACGCAGCCTTCGGACGAGCGGATTGCAGGCGAGGACGGCATCATCGCGCTTCTGCGGCCGCTCGCGACCGATCCCGCTGCGCTCGGCCTGCGCGATGACTGCGCCGCGCTCATGCCGCGTCCCGGCACCGACGTCGTGCTCAAGACCGACCCCATCGCGGAAGGCGTGCATTTCCTCCCCGACGATCCGCCGGAGGACATCGCCTGGAAGGCGCTGGCCGTGAACGTGTCGGACCTTGCCGCAAAGGCCGCGCAGCCGCTCGGCTACCTTATGGCGTTGTCCTTTCCCGAGGCCCCGCGGCGCGAGTGGCTGATGCGGTTTACAGCAGGGCTGCAGCAAGCACAGGACGCCTTTGGCTTCACGCTTCTCGGTGGCGATACGGATCGCCGACCAGGTCCGATCACGATTTCCATCACGGTGCTGGGCGAGGTGCCGCACGGACAGATGGTGCGCCGCGCCGCGGCACGGGCAGGGGACCGCCTCTTCGTCTCGGGCACGCTCGGGGATGCGCACCTCGGGCTTCAGTTGCTGCGCTCCGCGTCCCAAGCCGCCATGTGGGGCCTCGACGACGCGCAGCGCACCTTCCTGCAGCAGCGCTACAGGCGGCCGCAGCCGCGGCTCGCCGTGTGCGAGGCGCTGCGCAGTGCCGCCCGCGCTGCGATGGATCTGTCGGACGGGCTGGTGAAGGATCTGGGACGCATGGCGCGCGGCTCGGGCACTTCGGCGGTCATCCATCTCGACAGCGTGCCGCTGAGCGAACCCGCGCGGGCCGCGGTCGCGGCCGCGCCGGACTTGCGCCCGGCACTCTTGACGTCAGGCGACGATTACGAAGTCCTCGCCGCCGTCGCGCCGGAGCACGCGGCCGAGTTCTCACGGCTGGCCCAAGCCGCAGGTATTCCGGTTACGGACATAGGTTGCATGCGCGACCCAGAGGCCGAACCGGTGGTCGTGCTCGATGCGCAAAGCAGACCGCTGAAGATCGGACGAAGTGGCTGGGATCACTTCTAAAGTCAGAGTTGCACCGGCCTCCCTCTTTTGGCATGGTCCGCCACGAATCACCGGACAGGGATGGTGCCGCTGGCGTTGAAACCGCTCGCGTGCCCGGCCCTGTTTCGGCGCGTCCAACAGCCGTGAGCGTCCTATACGGGGGGAAATAACGTCATGAATGGAGTTATGTGGGCAATCGTCCTTTGTGGACTGCTCTCGATCGTCTACGGCGCCTACACGGTTCGGGCCGTGATGGCCGCTGACGCCGGATCGGCGCGGATGCAGGAAATCGCCGCCGCCGTGCAGGAAGGCGCGCAGGCCTACCTCACGCGGCAATACTCGACGATCGCCATCGCCGGCGCCGTGATCTTCGTGATCGTGGGCGTGTTGCTCGGCTGGTACGTCGCCATCGGCTTCCTGATCGGTGCGGTGCTGTCGGGCGTCGCGGGCTTTATCGGCATGCTCGTGTCGGTGCGCGCCAACGTGCGCACGGCGCAGGCCTCCACCCGCTCGCTCGCCGAGGGCCTGTCGATGGCCTTCCGCGCGGGCGCGGTGACGGGCCTGCTCGTCGCCGGTCTCGCGCTGCTCGGTGTCGCCATCTACTTCGCGCTGCTCGTCAACGGCATGAAGTTGTCGCCCACGGGCCGCACGGTCATCGACAGCATGGTGGCGCTTGGCTTCGGCGCCTCGCTGATCTCGATCTTCGCCCGTCTCGGCGGCGGCATCTTCACGAAGGGCGCCGACGTCGGCGGCGATCTCGTCGGCAAGGTGGAAGCCGGCATTCCCGAGGACGACCCGCGCAACCCCGCAACGATCGCGGACAACGTCGGTGACAACGTCGGCGACTGCGCCGGCATGGCGGCCGACCTGTTCGAGACGTACGCGGTGACGGTGGTGGCGACGATGGTGCTCGGCGCCATCTACTTCGCCGGCCAGCCCGTCGTGTACAACCTGATGATCTATCCGCTCGCGGTGTGCGCCCTCGGCGTCGTGACCTCGATCATCGGCACGTTCTTCGTGCGGCTCGGCTCCAACCAGTCGATCATGGGCGCGCTCTACAAGGGCTTCATCGCCACCGGCGTGCTGTCCCTGATCGGGCTGTGGCCGCTGACGGACAACCTGCTCGGCATGGGCACGACGTTCGCGGCGCGCGGCGCCTCGTTCACCGGCAACGACATCTTCTGGTGCGGCGTGATCGGTCTCATCGTAACGGCCGCCATCATCGTCGTGACGGAGTACTACACGGGCATCGGCTACCGCCCCGTGCGCTCCATCAGCCAGGCGTCGGTGACGGGGCACGGCACGAACGTGATCCAGGGTCTCGCGGTTTCGCTCGAAGCGACGGCGCTGCCCGCCATCATCATCATCGCCGGCATCGTGGTCGCCTTCAAGCTCGCGGGCCTGTTCGGCATCGCCATCGCGGTGACGAGCATGCTGTCGCTCGCCGGCGTGGTCGTGGCGCTCGACGCCTTCGGCCCGGTGACGGACAACGCGGGCGGCATCGCCGAGATGGCGGGCCTGCCCAAGGAAATCCGCAAGACGACGGACGCGCTCGACGCGGTCGGCAACACCACCAAGGCCGTGACCAAGGGCTACGCCATCGGCTCGGCCGGCCTCGGCGCGCTGGTGCTGTTCGCCGCCTACAACGAGGACCTGCGCTTCTTCATCTCGCAGGCCAAGCCCGGCTCGATGCTGCACAACCTGCAGGTCGACTTCTCGCTGTCGAACCCGTACGTGGTCGTTGGCCTGCTGTTCGGCGGCCTGCTGCCTTATCTCTTCGGCGGCATCGCCATGACGGCCGTCGGCAAGGCTGCCGGCTCCATCGTGGAAGAGGTGCGGCGCCAGTTCAAGGAAATGCCCGGCATCATGCAGGGCACGCAGAAGCCCGACTACGCGAAGGCGGTGGACATCCTCACCCGCGCGGCGATCAAGGAAATGATCATCCCCTCGCTGCTGCCGGTGCTGTCGCCCATCGTGTGCTTCTTCGTGGTGAAGTGGATCGCCGGTCCTGCCGACGCGTTCGCGGCACTCGGCGCCATGCTGCTCGGCGTGATCGTCAACGGCCTGTTCGTCGCCGTGTCGATGACGGCTGGCGGCGGCGCCTGGGACAACGCCAAGAAGTCGTTCGAGGACGGTTTCGTCGACAAGGATGGCGTGAAGCACCTCAAGGGCTCCGACGCGCACAAGGCGTCGGTGACGGGCGACACCGTCGGTGACCCCTACAAGGACACCGCCGGTCCCGCCGTGAACCCGATGATCAAGATCACGAACATCGTGGCGCTTCTCCTGCTCGCCGTGCTCGCGCACTAAGGCGCGAGCGGAGACAAAATCCGACGCATTGCCGCAGCGGCATCCCTCGGGGTGCCGCTGCTTTTTTGTTCCCGCTGTCAGCAAAAATTATTGTGTTCGACGAGCCTGCATGTTGCCCCGATTGGCCGTCATCAACCCGCCCGACAAGCTCCATCAGCCTGTCATGTGCCCGGCGTAACTGACGCCCCGCGTAACGATGCGTATCCAAGAAAAAGCATTCGAGAAGTCGGAGACCAGAGTTCATGCGAACAGTCGTTCCGGTTGCCCCATCGTCGCCTGTCGCGCAGATCGAGGCCGAGGCCTGGGTCGTGCTCGAGATGCATTTCCTGTCGCGCCCCTATCTTCGCGCTGAGGCGCGTGCGCGCCTCGCCGAGTGCCTTGCAAATCTGCGGGCCGAGGGCATCGTCGACGCGCGGGAGCTCAAGGATCGCGCCTGCCGGCAGGTGCAGATGATGTACGGGCCGGCGCCCGCCCTCAACGACGATACGGTGCCCGTCGCCACGCACGTGGCGTGAGCGCGTGGGCTGCGGGAGCCCCGCGACCGTCTCCTGCTATTTGACGGTCAGCGCGTTCAGGAAATCACGGACGGGCTGGCTCGCCCAGGCCTCCGTGACGTAGTCCCGGTGCAGGATCTCCGGGCCCGTCTGCACGAAGGCGAGCGTGCCCGGCAGCAGTGGTTTCTTGATCTCAGTCTCGAACAGGATGTTGCGGTCCTTCAGCACCTTCTGCAGGTCGGCGTTGCGCTCGGCCGTATGGTGCGTGTAGGCGCTGACGAA
>RXJK01000068.1:7199-10895 GCA_003963125.1 Hyphomicrobiales bacterium | reverse complement strand
CTTCTTGCGCAGCGTGTTGCGGTTGAGGCCGAGCAGCGAGGCTGCCCGGATCTGGTTGCCGCGCGTCGCGGCCAGCGCCGCCATCAGCAACGGACGCTCGACGTGCTGCAGGATGCGGTCGTAGAGCCCCGGCGGCGGCAGCTCGCGGCCGTAGCTCGCGAAATGCGCCGACAGGTAGCGTTCGACCATCTCGGACAGATCCTTCGGGCTCTTGCCGGGTTCGGACGCCGGAGGAGGAGCGGCCTCCGCCAGTTCCGCTTCGACCGTCTCGAGCGTCAGCGTGTCCTCGGGATGCAGCGCCGCGAGGCGCCGCACCAGGTTCTCGAGCTCGCGCACGTTGCCGGGCCAATGATAGCGCTTCAGGCGATCGATGGCGGCCATCTCGATCGACTTGTGGCCGAGGCCCGACTTCGCCGCCATGCGCAGGAAGTGGCGCACGAGATCGCCGACGTCCTCGAGACGTTCGCGCAGCGGCGGCAGGCGCAGCGGCACGACGTTGAGGCGGTAGTAGAGATCTTCGCGGAACAGGCCCTGCTGGATCTGCGTCTTCAGCTCGCGGTGCGTCGCCGCGATGATGCGCACGTCGGTCTTGATCGGCGTGCGGCCGCCAACGGTCGTGTATTCGCCTTCCTGCAGCACGCGCAAAAGGCGCGTCTGCGCCTCCATCGGCATGTCGCCGATCTCGTCGAGAAACAGCGTGCCGCCTTCGGCCTGCTGGAAGCGGCCTTCGGTGCGCGCCTGCGCGCCGGTGAAGGCGCCCTTCTCGTGTCCGAAGAGTTCGCTCTCGATCAGTTCGCGCGGGATCGCCGCCATGTTGATGGCGACGAACGGACCGTTACGGCGCTTGGAGTAGTCGTGCAGCACGCGCGCGACGAGTTCCTTGCCCGTACCGGACTCGCCGTTGATCATGACGGTGAGATCCGTACGCGTGAGGCGCGCCAGCACACGGTAGATCTCCTGCATGGCCGGGGAGCGACCGATGAGCGGCAGCTCGTCACCATCGGCGTCGGGCGCGGTGCGATCCTTGCGCTTTGACGGTTCCGACAGCGCGCGGCCGACGATCGAGACGATCTGGCTCAGGTCGAACGGCTTCGGAAGATATTCGAAGGCGCCCTTCTCAGCCGCCGTCAGCGCCGTCATCAGCGTGTTCTGCGCGCTCATGACGATGATGGGCAGTTCGGGCCGCAGCTTCTTGATGCGCGGGATGAGATCGAACGCGTTTTCGTCCGGCATCACGACGTCGGTGATGACGACGTCTCCTTCGCCCTGCGCCACCCAGCGCCAGAGCGTGGCAGCATTGCCCGTGGCGCGCGGCGCGTAGCCGGCCCTGGCGAAAGCCTGATTGAGGACCGTGCGGATCGCACTGTCGTCGTCGGCGATGAGTACCGTGCCACCTGCCATCTGCAGTAACCTCGACTTTCTAGCTCGCTATTGCGTGCGCTTCTTGTCTTGCATCGGCAGCAGGACGCGAAACACCGTGCGCTTCGGAACCGACTCGCATTCGATGACGCCGCCGTGGTCCCTGATGATCTTCGCAACTAGTGCAAGACCCAGGCCACTGCCGGCCCGCTTGCTCGTCACGAACGGATCGAAGAGATGCGGCTTCATGTCTTCGGCGACGCCGGGTCCTGTATCCTCCACCTCGATCATCAGCGGCAGGCTGATGCGGGCTTTCGAACCAGGTACAGCAAGACGCATGCCGGGCCGGAACGCCGTACGCAGCGTGATGCGCCCGGGCTCGCCGCCCTCGCCGATCGCCTCGGCCGCATTCTTGACGAGATTGAGGAACGCCTGGACCAGCTTGTCGCGGCTGCCGGGCACCGGCGGCAGCGACGGATCGAACTCCGCCGAAATCTTCACGCCCTTGCTGAAACCCGTCTCCGCAAGCCGCTTCACGTGATCGAGCACCACGTGGATGTTGACGGGCTCGGCTGCGATGGGCCGCTCGTCGCCGAACACTTCCATGCGGTCGACGAGGTTGCGGATGCGATCCGTCTCCGCGCAGATGAGCTGCGTCAGCGCGCGATCCTCGTCCTTGAGGCCGGGTTCGAGAAGCTGCGCGGCGCCGCGGATGCCCGACAGTGGGTTCTTGATCTCGTGCGCGAGCACTTCCGCCATGCCGGAGACCGAGCGCGCGGCCTGCCGGTGCGTGAGTTGCCGTTCGATCATCTGCGCCATAGAGCGCTGCTGCAGCATCAGCAGGATCAGGCCCGACTGGTCGGGCAGCGGGCCGCCGAAAACGTCCACCATCTTGTGCTGGTTGATGCGCGGCAGTTCGACGTCGACGCCGTACTCGTTGACGGAGGCCCCGGCGCGGCGCACTTGGGCGACGAGCGCCGCGAGCGGGCTCGAGAAGGCGACGAGTTCCGGCAGCATCTGCCGCCGCATCATGGCGAGGCTCAGCGAGAAGAAGTTCTCCGCGGCCGCATTCGCATAGAGGATGCGGTCATCGTCGCCCAGCACGAGGATGGCGTGCGGCAGGGCGGCAAGCAGCATGTCGTATTCGATGTGCCGGCGGGCGCCTTGGGTTCCGCGGTCGCGATTGGGATCGAGGCTCATGCGGCGGCCTTCTCCCGCTCTGCGATCTCGGCCGCTTCCGCGTAGAAGGCGTCGAGCCCGGCTAGCACCTCGCGCGCGTTGTCGTTGGTGCACAACCGCTGCCGCCAAGTGCGCATCGTCGCGTCCGGCACGCCGGCGGACACGAGATACCAGCCGATATGCTTGCGCGCGTTCTTGAGGCCGACGGTTCCGAACGTCTCGATCATGTCCGTGGCGTGCGCCTGCGCGATCGCGGCCTGTTCGGCGAGAGACGGCGCGCCGGGATCAGAGCCGGTGGCGAGACCGGCGGCGATGCGGCGGCTGATCCAGGGCGCGCCGTAGGCCCCGCGCCCGACCATCACGCCGTCGGCGCCGGACAGCGACAGCGCTGTTTTGGCAGATACCAGATCGACGATGTCACCGTTGACGACCACCGGGATGCTGACGGCGCGCTTCACTTCGGCGACGGCCGCCCAGTCAGGCACGCCCTTGAAGAACTGGCAGCGCGTGCGGGCATGGACGGTGACGAGGCGGATGCCGGCCGCCTCGGCCCGGGCGGCGAGGCGGGCGGCGTTGCGGCTCCTGTCGTCCCAGCCGAGGCGCATCTTGAGGGTGACGGGCACACGCACGGCCCCGACCGTGGCCTCGATCAGGGTCAAAGCATGGTCGAGATCACGCATCAGTGCCGAGCCCGATTGCTTGCCGGTCACTTCGCGCGCGGGGCAGCCCATGTTGATGTCGATGATGTCGGCGCCGAGCCCTTCGGCGAGCCGCGCGCCCTCGGCCATCCAGTGCGCTTCGGTACCGGCGAGCTGAACCGCGAACGGCTTCAGGTCCCGCCCCAGTGTCCGCCGGCGGACGCGATGCTTGTCGGCGACGAGATGCTCGGACGCAACCATCTCGGACACGACGAGGCCGGCACCGAGGGCGTGCGCCGCGCGCCGGAACGCCACATCCGTCACCCCCGACATCGGGGCTAAAAGGACGCGGTTCGCCAACTCGTGGTCTCTTATGCGCAGTGGCGCCGTTGCCGCTTTGATCGCCGTATCGCTAAGCATGCCGCCCATAAAATAGGCAGTTCTCCGAATTGCACTTGCTTTGGGCAGACTAGCCGGGAAGATGCCCGGCTGCAAGCGCATTGCAACTGCGATTGGCGCC
>RXJK01000068.1:0-7149 GCA_003963125.1 Hyphomicrobiales bacterium | reverse complement strand
GCGTTGTGCCGCGAAAATGGCCGCGTTACGGATGGGTCGCTGCGCCGGCAGATGGTCTGATCGGTGCCGGAGAACGCGCGCGCAGGCTAACACTAATGTCGGGTGGGACCGCAGCACTGATCGTGGCAGCCGGGCGCGGGACCCGGGCCGGCGGACCCGTCCCCAAGCAATATGTCCCGATCGCGGGACGATCGATCCTCGACCGGACTGTGTCCCTGTTCCTGGCCCACCCGCGGATCGACCGCGTGCTGGTCGTGATCGCCCCCGGCGACGAGGCCACATACGCGAAAGCCATAGGCTCCCACGCCAAGCTTATGCCACCGGTTGTAGGTGGCGCGACCCGGCAGGCGTCCGTGTTGCAGGGGCTCCTGGCGCTGGTCGAGGCCGCGCCCGACGCCGTCCTCGTCCATGATGCCGTACGCCCCTTCCTTCCATCCACCCTGATCGACGGCTGCCTCAAAGCCCTGGAGACGGCGCCCGCGGCGATCGCCGCCCTGCCCATGGCCGATACGGTGAAGGTTGCAGATGCAGAGGGGCGCGTTGCTGAGACCCTGGACAGGTCCCGTCTGTGGCGGGCCCAGACGCCCCAGGCCTTCCGGTTTGCGCCCCTGCTGGACGCTCACACGGCCGCGGCAACGGCCGGGAAGACCGATCTGACGGATGATGCGGCCGTGGCCGAATGGGCCGGGCTCGGCGTCGCGCTCGTGCCAGGCAGCGAGGCCAACCGGAAGATTACGATCGCGGAGGATTTGGTGATGGCAGAAGAAGCCCTTGGGGGTGGCCGCGCAACACCCGACATCCGCGTCGGCCAGGGCTATGACATCCACCGCCTCGTGCCGGGCGACCACGTCTGGCTGTGCGGCGTGCAGATCTCCCACACCTCCACGCTGGACGGCCATTCCGACGCCGACGTCGGTCTCCACGCCCTCACCGACGCGCTCCTCGGCACCATCGCCGACGGCGATATCGGCGAGCATTTCCGCAACACCGATCCGCGCTGGCGCGGGGCGCGCTCGCAACTCTTCCTGGAAGATGCCGCCCGCCGCGTGCGCGAGAGGGGCGGCCGGATTCTCAATGTGGACGTCACGCTGCTGGCCGAAGCCCCGAAGATTTCAGCGCATCGTACCGCCATGCGCACGGCCATCGCCGGCGTGCTCGCGCTCGATCCGGGCCGCGTCAGTGTCAAGGCGACGACCAACGAAACGCTGGGCAGTATCGGCCGTCGTGAAGGGATTGCCGCACTTGCCACCGCAACCGTAATCTTCGGTTAACCTGTTGGTTGCCAGCCGGGCTCGAATCGGCGCAACTCGCACCTGTATCGAAATGGGACTATGGGGCGAGGATTGCACCGATGAACATCATGACGCCGGGCGTGACGGCCGCACTCCCCGATATCGGTGAGATTGCCGAGAACACCTCATCTTCGTGCATCTCGACGCGCGTCCGCCAGCTCTCGCGCATCGTCACCCGCGTGTACGACGACGCACTGCGGCCGCTCGGCATCACGGCGAGCCAGTTCACGCTGCTCACGCAGCTCGCGCAGCAGGACGGCATCACCGCCGTCGAGATCGGCCATACGCTCGACATCGAGAAGTCGACCCTCTCGCGCAACCTGAAGCGCCTCCTGGCGCTCGGTCACATCACCATGGATCCTCCGGCCGGACGTCGCGGCCGCGGTCTTCACCTCACGCCCAAGGGTGAAGGCGTCATCGCCAAGGCCTATCCGGTGTGGCGCGACGCGCAGATGAAGACGGTGCGGGTCCTCGGGCCCGAGAGCCGTACGACGCTCGACAATCTTCTCACGCAGGCAGAGAAGCTTGCCGCGGCCTGAAGCCTGCATCGCCTACGCTTGCCCATCTCTCTCGATCGACTGATACTGACGACGCGCTTCGCCCGAGCGCGTCGTTTTTTCGTTTTGGGTTGAGGCGGCTCGAGGAGGGACGGCGATCATGTTCTCCGAACCATTGCTCGACCAGGCCGCGCGCCTGCTGCAGGCCTATCGCGCGGGCGCCAAGAAGCTCGCCACGGCCGAGAGTTGCACCGGCGGCCTTGTCGCTGGCCTTCTCACCGCCATTACCGGATCGTCCGACGTGGTGGAGCGCGGCTTCGTCACCTATTCGAACGAGGCCAAGGCCGAGATGCTCGGCGTGCCCACGTCCGTGATCGAGGCCAAGGGCGCGGTGAGCGAAGAGGTCGCCCGCGCCATGGCGGAAGGTGCGCTCGCCCACTCGCGCGCCCACGTCGCGGTGTCGGTGACAGGCGTTGCAGGCCCCGGCGGCGGCACGGACACGAAGCCCGTCGGCCTCGTGCATTTCGCCTGCGCCGTCCGCGGCGGCGAGACGCTGCACCAGGAATGCCGCTTCGGTCCCCTCTCCCGCGACGAGATCCGCATCAAGTCCGTCGAGACGGCCTTAGCGCTTCTCCGCCGCGCCATCACCGGGCGCTAGGACAAAGACCGGCCACGTCACTGCCGCGCTGCGAGCCGCCCCAAGGCTTCCGTGACGAGAGGCTCCAGTGCCGACGGCGGAAAGGGATAGACGGAGCTGACGTTGATCTCGCACATGACGTAGGTGTCCGCGCCCTGCGCGTCCTTCGGCCCCAGCAGGAAGTCCGCGTCCCAAAGCACCGGAAGCTGCGCTCGCTCGAGCCCGAGCGCCTCGCACATCTGCCCGATCCAGTCCCGCTCCAATTTGTGTTTGAGCGCCTGGAAGTCGGCCCGCGTCGGCGGAAAGTAGAGACGCGGGCCGGGCTGCGGCGCGTCGGCGGCCGCCCCGCCCTCGGGTGCGGGGTAGAGCGCGTTGATCAACTGCTCGCCGAACCCCTCCACCCGGTCACCCACGACGTAACACCTGATCATCCCCTCGCGCAGGCGCGACTGGTAGGGCTGCTCCAGCATGCCGCCGGTCGCGAAATAGGGGCGGCAGGTGTCGAGGAACGCGGCTATCGACATGATCTCCTCCACGCTCCCGCGCTTGGCGTGGCGCACGCGCAGATCCGCATGATCCCCGTTGCCCGCGTCGCGCGCGCGGGCGAGTTCCACCCGCCACACGCCGTCGCCGCTCTGCCCGCGCATCTGCTTCAGGACCTTGGGGCCTTCGGCGAGCCGCTGCGGCAAGGCCGCCGCCATGCCCTCGAGACGCGTGTAGAGGCGCGTGTCCGTGCCCCAGCCCATATCGCGCGTCCGGTACAGCACGTCCTTGGTACCCATGCGGTCGATCACGTCCGGATGCGCGCTGACGAGGGCGCCATGCGCGGCCACGTCCCGCAGCATGGCGTTGAGCACGGACCTGTCCTGGCCGCCTTCCATCGGATTGAACCAGACGAGCACGGCATCCACATCGCGAAGCCGCTGCCGGATTTCCGCGGCGAATGAATTCGCAAAGGGCGCGGCGATGACCGTCACGCCGCGCGCCGTGAAAGCCTGCGCGACGGCACTGAAACGCGTCTCTTCCAGGGGCGTGTCGAGACCGCGCGCGGGATTGGCGGGAAACAGAAGGGCGATGCGACGAGGTGTCGATGTACTCATGGGGCGCTCCGGGTATCGGACGCGACTGAAGCATCATGGAGCACTGCAATAAGCAGGCACCCTGCGCCAGTCGCACTGAACCGAACGGAACTTGGGCCCGAGCCTCAAGGGGTGTCCGCAACAACCCCACCTCGACTGTAGCCGTCGCCCCACCCTGCCGCAACGGCCACCGCAGTAGCGTCTAAGCCAGCCCTACGCGCTGGCGGCGCCGCGGCGGCCGTAGATGGCGTGCGCGCGGGCCTCGAAGGCTTCCGTGTATTTGCGGAAGACCTTTTCGAACAGGCCGCCGACGAGGGCTTGCAGCACGAACGACTTGAACTCGTAGCTGATGGCGAAATCGACGTCGCAGCCACCCGCGACGTCGCGAAAGGCCCACGTGTTCTCGATGCGCTTGAAGGGGCCGCTGCCCTGCCCCGGCGGATTGGCCGCGTGCACCGTCAGCTTGCCCGGATCGAACACCACCTGCGTCGTGAAGGTCTCGCGGATGGCGCCGTAGCCGACGGACATTTCGGCGAGGATGTGCGGCAGGCCGCCCTCCTCCCAGCGGCGCTTCACGACGAGCGCCTCGCACATGGGCAGGAACTGCGGATAGCGCTCGACGTCGACGACGAGGTCGAACATCTCTTTGCCCGTGAACGGCATGCGGCGCGTGGTGCGGAAGGAAGCCATGTCGCGCTCAATGCACCGTCGCGGGGACGCTGGCGAGGAAGGCGCGCGCGTCGGCGTCACGGCGGATCACGACCGGGGTCAGGTGCTGTCCGTGCTGCGCGATCTGCTCCAGAATGCGCGGCCGCTGCACGCGATTGAACGTCCAGATGTACCGCAGGAAATCGAGATCGATGCGCTCGGGGCATCCCGGTGCCAGATCGGGCCGGACCTGGCCGTAGCTGCCCGCGACGCGCTTCATGGCGCGCCACAGACAAAGCAGCGTTGGATAGTCGAACCAGATCAGCGTATCGGCGCGCGGCAGGCGCAGATCGAGACTCGAATCGAAGTTCCCGTCCATCACCCACCGCTCGCGTGCCGCCAGGTCCACGACCTTCGGCCGCCATTCCGCCCGCGGCGTGATGCTCCAGCCCGGCCGCCAATACTCCTTGTCGAGATGGATCAGCGGCAGGCCGGTCCGCTCGGCAAGCGCGCGGGAGAGCGTCGACTTGCCGGCACCGGAGATGCCGATGACGAGAACGCGCTGCATGGGAGCGTCATGCCTGCGCGCGGGCCGCGCGCGCTTCTTGGAGGCGGCGGAAGTCGTCGCCCGCGTGGTAGGAAGAGCGCGTCATCGGGCTCGCCGAAACGAGCAGGAAGCCCTTCGCGCGCGCCGTCTCCTCGTACGAC
The DNA here is from genome assembly GCA_003963125.1 of Hyphomicrobiales bacterium. Taxonomy (GTDB): domain Bacteria; phylum Pseudomonadota; class Alphaproteobacteria; order Rhizobiales; family Hyphomicrobiaceae; genus AWTP1-13. The sequence continues at coordinate 2,288 of RXJK01000068.1, read as the reverse complement.
TTGAATTCGGCGGGCGTGACGAAGCTCTTCACCTCGGCGTGCTTGCGGGTGGGTTGCAGATACTGGCCGATGGTGAGGAAATCGACGTTCGCCGCGCGCAGATCGTCCATCACCTGCAGGATCTCCTCCCGCTCCTCGCCGAGCCCCACCATCAGGCCGGACTTGGTGATCATCGACGGATCGACCTCCTTCACGCGCTGCAGCAGGCGCAGCGAGGTGAAGTAGCGCGCGCCGGGGCGGATGCGCAGGTAGAGGCGCGGCACGGTCTCGAGGTTGTGGTTGAAGATGTCGGGCCGCGCAGCGACGACCGTCTCGATGGCACCGGGCTTTCGCAGGAAGTCGGGCGTCAGGACTTCGATGGTGGTCTTCGGCGTCCGTGCCCGGATCGCGCGAATGGTCTCCGCGAAATGATGCGCGCCGCCGTCTTCGAGATCGTCACGGTCGACCGAGGTGATGACGATGTGTTCGAGCCCCAGCTTCGCCACGGCCTCGGCGACGTTCACGGGTTCATGCGGATCGAGCGCATGGGGCAGGCCCGTGGTCACGTTGCAGAAGGCGCAGGCGCGCGTGCAGATCTCGCCCATGATCATCATGGTCGCGTGTCGGCTCTGCCAGCACTCGCCGATGTTGGGGCAGGCCGCCTCTTCGCACACGGTGGCAAGCTTGTGCTCGCGCAGGATGGCTTTCGTCTCATTATAGGCCGGCGAATGCGCGGGGATGCGCACGCGGATCCAGTCCGGCTTGCGCAGGATCGGCGTATCCGGCTTGTGCGCCTTCTCGGGGTGTCGCGGCGGCTTGTTGTTGAACAGCGTGACCATGCGTCGTGTCCTGGGCCGCGACCTGGCGCGCGGGCTCGTCCGGAACTTGCGCTCGGCACCCGTCAAAATCAAGGAGATGCGGCAAAGCTCGCGTGCAGGGCTACTCTGCGGGCACGAGGCGCGCGCCACCAAGAAGCTGGGAGCGCTCAGGTCCGTGCGAATTGCCGGGCGGGGGCCCGAATTGGTTGGAGCCGCCGTCGCCGGGCGTGAGATGCAGCCAGAGAGCCCCAGCCAGCGGCGCCGCGAGCAGGCAGGCGAACGTCAGCAGGAAGCCGGGTTCCCCCGGCGCCAGCGCATGGTGGCCAAGGATCAGGGCGAGCCCGAAGGCGGTGACGAACCCCACGACGACCCAGATGGCGACCGCGGCGGGCATCCACCAGGCGCTGTGGCCGAGATCGTGCAGACGGCGGGACGTCGCCGCACAGGCCATGTAGGCGAAGGCGAGGTTGACGGGCAGCAGCCACAGCCCCTGCGCCTGCGGATCGAACAGCGCGATGCCGGCAAGGCACAGGCACTGCAGCGCGAACAGGGCGATCGCGGCGTGCAGGAAGTCGCGGCGGTTGGCCCGGCCGCGTGGATCGACGAGTTGCAGCGCTAAATGATGGGCGAAAGGCATCGGCGAATCCTGAGGCTCCAGCCTTGGAGCCTTACCCGCGAACGGTTGCCAAAGAGTTGCCGACGCCTTGGCCGCCCGTCAGAGGCCGCGTCCGCCCCGCCCCATGGCGGCGATGCCCGTGCGCGAGACTTCGACCAGCCCTAAGTCCCGCATGATGGCGATGAACTGCTCGATCTTGGTGCTGCGGCCCGTCATCTCGAACACGAAATGGTCCGTGGAGGCGTCGATGACGCTGGCACGGAAGATCTCGGCGAGCCGCAGCGCCTCGATGCGCTTCTCGCCCTTGCCCGCGACCTTGATCAGGGCGAGCTCCCGCTCGAGCGGATCGCCCGCGACCGTCAGGTCGATGACCCGGTGCACGTTCACGAGCCGAGCCAGCTGGTTCTTGATCTGCTCGATCACCATGGGCGTGCCCTTGGTGAGGATGGTGATGCGCGAGAGGTGCGCCTCGTGCTCCGTCTCCGACACCGTCAGGCTCTCGATGTTGTAGCCGCGGCCCGAGAACAGACCGACGACACGCGCGAGCACGCCCGGCTCGTTGTCGACGAGCACGGACAGCGTGTGGCTTTCGACCACCTTCGACGGTTCGGCGAGGAAATAGGCCGATTGCGTTTCACCGCTGACGGGCATGGAGTGTTCCTTGCTTTTATCCCCTCTCCCCGTCCCCGACGGGGAGAGGGCTAGGGTGAGGGGCAGAAAATTATGAGGACTTGGAGAGTGGCGCTGCCCCTCACCCCGACCCTCTCCCCACGCGTGGGGAGAGGGGGAAGAGGCGCATACCACTACACCAACATCTTCCCTTCCTTGCCGATGGCCTTGCCGATCTGTTCGTCGGTGACGTCTTCGCCCAGCAG
>RXJK01000366.1:7053-11047 GCA_003963125.1 Hyphomicrobiales bacterium | reverse complement strand
CCTGCGCGATCGAGATGTGAGAAATGTTCGGGCCGTCGACGTACTCCTGCGGGAACAGGGCGTAGTTGCCCGAGTCGTTGACCGGCATGCCTTCGATGGTCAGGCCCAGGTGGTCCGAGTTGAAGCCGCGAATTCGGATGTTGCCACCGTTGAGACCCGTATTGTCCGTGCTCGAAGCCACGACGCCGGGCAGCAGATTGACCATCTGATATGGATTTGCGGTGGGCGAAAGCTTGTCGATGGCATCGCGCGTCACGGTTGAACGCGTCTTCTTCGCCTCTTCGTTGATCATGTACCCGCCACCGATGTCGGTCCGGTTCACGCCACCGGGCGTCGTGCCAATGCTGGGCGAGTTGCCAACACCCACGTTCGCCGTATTCTGCGCGGCCGTTGCCGCCGTGTTTTGCGTGATGTCGGTCGGAGCCGCCGTAAGGCCCGGCTGGGCAAAGCTCGGCCGCGGCGTCGGCTCGGTGATCGTGACGGTTCCGATGTTCTGGGCCGGGGCCGGCGTCGTTGCCGGCGCGGGCGGCGGATTTGCCGGCGCATTTTGCGCGTTCGCTACGGCGCTTATCGCCGATGTTGCAATCAAGGTCGTTACAATCAGACGCACACTCACAGCACTTACCCCCTGCCAAACCAACTCTACAAAGGCTTCGGTATCGACTGACTTGTATGCCCGACGTCACTTCAATGTCGGGTCGCTCTGGCGGTGCGGCCCGCAAGAGCTGCTTGCTTGAACTTTCATTTCCCTTCGGGAGGGAAGTTGAGGGTCATGACGACGCGACCTGTTTCTCCGCCCACCTTGCACTTCGTCTTGTTTCTCAAGAGGCTTTTCACGCCGTAGTCGTCGAGAATGAGCACGCCCGAGCTGGTGAGCACTTCCACCCTGTCGATGGCCCCCTTCTCGAATGTGATCATCACTTCGACGAGCCCAGACGGACGTGGCTTTGCGCCGACCTTGGGCGGCAATCGCGTGTTCGAATAAACGCAGCCCTTGAACTTCGCCGCGACGTCTTCCGACAACAGCGGCGGCAGCTCCTTTTTGGGTTCTGGCAAAGCGTCCGGATCGTCCGGCACAAGCATCGGCTTCGGCAAATCGTCGGGCGGATCGGCCTTCACCGGTTCCGGTTCGGGTGGCGGCGTGTCCGGCGGCTTCTGCTCCGGCTCCGGCGGCTTTTGCTCGGGCTGCTGCTGTTGTTCCGCCTGCTTCTGCTCTTCTGGTTTCGGTGGCTCCGACAGGTCGACGGCGAGCTGCATGGGCTCGCCCGCGGGACCAGGCTGCGGCTCCGGCAGCGGCGGCAAGGTCAGCAGCAGGTAAGCTCCTGCAGCGGCGGCCAAACCCGCGGCGTTGCTCAAGATTTTCTGGAAGTCGAGCATCCACGCTATTTCGGCCTCGTAATGATTTGGGTGCTTGCGACGCCTGCCAGCTTCAGAGCGTCCATCACATCGATGAGGTGCTGCAGCGCGGCGGCTTCGTCACCGGCGATGATGACGGACAAGACCTTGTCGCCGGTGCTCATCGACCGGATCTTCTCGGCTATGTCGGAAATATCGATGGGCTGACCATCGAGCGTGGTCTTGCCCTCACGGTCGATGCCGACGGTCAACCTTTGGCGCTCAACGACTTTCTCGACATTCGCGGATGTCGGCGGCTTGATGCGCAGGCCCAGCGCAGGCAGCACGTTGAGGCTGATCAACACGAAGAAAACGAGCAGAAACATCATCACATCGATCATCGGAATGATCTCGATGCGAGCATGTCGCTCTTTCTTTGTCGGCCACTGACGCACGCAGAACCTCAGACCAAGTCGTGAGGCGCAACAAAGCAGCCGTTCGTGACAGAGTTACCTCATTCCTGTGAATATCGAGCCCTGTGTTTTGGCGACCACATTCTGATTTGTCGCCGCGCTATGAGCTCAAGGGTAGGCAATGGCAGAAAATATCCACGGATTGAAATCGGGACGTCTCGATGCGCTATATCTAGTAGGTCAATTCGCGCATCGGCAGGATATTTGCGGAGGAGGCACGATATGAGTGCAAAAATATTGGTCACCGCGTTCGCCCTCTGTTTTGCTTTTGGGACATCTGCGCTCGCTCAAAGTCATCCGCCTCCGAAGTCCGTTCTGACGCGCGTAGCATTCGGCTCGTGTGCAAACCAGGAGTTGCCCCAACCCATCTGGAGCAGCATAAGGGCTTATCATCCCGAGCTTTTCATCTTTGGGGGTGACAATATCTACGGCAACATCCGAGCGGGGAAACGTGTCGAGGACGACGACAAGATCCTCGACGCAATCGCGTCCGCCTACGCGGAAGCCAGCAAAATCGAGGAGTTTCAGAGGTTTCGCAAAGATATTCCGCACCTCGCCGTTTGGGACGACAACGACTTCGGGAAGAATGATGGCGGCGCGGACTTCGTGCATCGGGAAGCCTCGCAAAACCTGTTCCTGGATTTCTGGCAGATTTCAAAGGACGATCCCCGTCGCTCGAGGCAGGGGCTCTTCCATGCCATCACGATCGGCCCGCCTGGCAAGCGGGTGCAGGTTATCCTGCTCGATACGAGATTCTTTCGCTCCCCGTTGAAGCCTGCCGAAAAGCAAGTGTCTGGCCGGGGGCGTTATGTCCCAGATCCGACACCCGAAAAGACAATGCTCGGCGATACCCAATGGGCCTGGCTCGCAGATCGGCTCCGCGAGCCTGCCGACTTGCGGCTGGTCGTCTCATCAATCCAAGTGCTCGCCCAAGGACACGGATACGAGCGCTGGGGCAATCTGCCGTTGGAACTGAAGCGATTAAAGGATCTGATAAAGGACACCAGTGCAGAGCGGGTCGTCTTGCTGTCCGGAGACCGGCATTTCGGCGGCATCTACCGCAGCAGTGACCAAGTGCCTTACCCCCTTTACGAAATGACCTCCAGCGGCCTGACGCATTCCTTCCTCGCCGCGGACGAAGCCGACGACGCGCGCTTGGGGCCGCTCTATGGAGGACTGAATTTCGGCACGGTCGACATCGATTGGTGGGCAGGAAGCCTCACGCTGTCCGTGCGCAGTCCCAATGGCGAGCCCGTTCGACGGCAGCGCATAGAGTTCAAAGAAATATCGCGCGCGCCTTGAGGGCACGCGCGAAGTTCGTTCCGGTGTACGTCGTTAACGGAGAAGGAGATTTGGCTCGCTGCGGCTCGAGCGGCGATACTCGAGGGCCGTGCTACTTGAGGGGCGGCGCCTCACGGCCGCCGAACGTGAAGTTCAATCGGGCCATGACGCTGTCATAGCTCGGATGCGTCGTCATCGTGCCGTACGGCGTCGTGTTGAACGTTACGTTCCCGAAGTCGGCATGCATGTATTCGACGCCGACGCTCATGTGTTGGGCGATTTTCCATTCGGCCCCACCGCCAAGCGCCCATCCATTGCGCCGATCATCGAAGCCGAAAGTGCCCCCGCTCGACGAAGTCCCCACATCGGCGTTGGCGAGACCGCCCTTGACGTAAGCGAGGAGGTTTCCCGGCACATCAAAAGCATAGCCGGCGCGGCCCGTGACGAACGCGACGTTCGACACGCGCCCGCTACACTGCGCGCTTCCCGGCACGGTGGCAGGGCACTGGGTGCTGCCGTCCGGATGCCCCCAGACGAAGGCGGCTTCGGCGCCCAACACGAAGCGGCCAAGCTGCATGTTGTAGCCGAATTGCCCGCCTGCGACGGCGCTCGCCCCTCCTGATGCGTCGAACGATGTTCCCGCAGCCACAAAGCTGGTGCTTGTCTTATTGAAACCGACGCCGGCGCCGACACCCGTGTAGAAGCCCGACCAAGAGGGTCTGATTGCCTCCTGCGCCTGGACTGCCGATACCGTCGACACAGCGACCAAGGCGCCCAGAAAGGCTGCCTGAAATACCTGACGCATCACAAACCCCATCAATCAAGCGTGCCTCGCGGCTCGAGCACACTTCTTATAGAAGAGGCGCGCGCGATCCGATGCAGTCCGAAGATCGGACGCGAACGTA
>RXJK01000366.1:183-6993 GCA_003963125.1 Hyphomicrobiales bacterium | reverse complement strand
AACTGAAATCGCGGCCGGCGGAAAGTCGCTCGATCGCGAACCGGCCGCGATCTATGTCTCCGCACCGGCGCCCGCTTTTCAATCGAGCGCGATCGTCCGCTAAGGGTCACGAGTGAGCTTCGTCCTGATCCCGTAGCGCGACCGCTTCTCACCCGTAACTCGCCGTGAGGTGTCCGTTGCGCAGCGGCTTTGCAGCACGGACGTAGTAGACGTGCTATCGGACCTCTTCATATTTCGCGGCATCCCGGGCCATACAATGACCCCGAGTTCATCGCCGAGGCCGTTCAGGCTTGGATCGCCGCAGTCGGCGCCAAGACCGCCTACTTCGCACCGGGCAGCAGCCCGTGGGAGAAGGGAAACGTCGAGAGCTTCAATGCTCGATTGCGCGACGAAACTCTCGACCGCTAGGCTACCGAGCACCGGCGCCTGAAGCGTTCGTGCCTGGCATCGCCGCGTGGCCGTCTGCGCGCTATGGGGGCGCTCCGACGGCCCTGCCGGCCCGGGCGAGTTTTAGGACAGCAGGCCACGCACTTTCCCTGACTTTGCAATCAGCGCCGGAACTCATTCGGCTTAACAGCCAAGAGATAGAAAGAAAATCTGGGCGAGACGAATGGAAATAATCTGACAACAGATCATTTTGCTACCGTATGTTTTCGTCTGTGCAAGACATTTGCGGCTCTGAGATTTACTGCTTTTTTATATCTTCGCCGAAGGTGCACGGCTGCCATAGCCACGCGTTCAAGAGTGTGCAAAAGCTCGGGCCATCGCGTTCAAAGAGGATTGTCTACGTGTCTCTCATCACTCAGCTCACCGGCAATGCCAATATCACGGGCACCAGCGCTGCCGACCAGATTTACACGGGCTCCGGCAACGACACGATCAAAGCGGGTGATGGCGACAATTACGTTTCGGCCGGCGGTGGCAACAACACGGTGACGGCAGGCTCGGGCAACGACTACATCGTCACGGGCGATGGCGACGACATCATCAACGCAGGCGGCGGCAACAATACGATCTACGCCGGCGGCGGCGCCAACCAGATCACAACGGGCGACGGCAACGACTACATCGTCACGGGCGGCGGCGGCGACACCATCAACGCCGGCAGCGGCAACAACACGATCCTTGCAGGCTCCGGCAACAACGTCATCACGACCGGCACAGGCACGGACTACATCGTCACGGGGGCGACGGGCAGCAACATCATCACGACGGGCAACGGCAACAAGACGATCTACACGTATGCCGGCAACGACCAGATCAAGACGGGGGGCGGCAACGACTTCATCGACTCCGGGGCAGGCGACGACGTTCTCGATGCCGGTGGCGGCTCGGATACCGTCTTCGCTGGGGCCGGCAACGACGTCTTCATCCACCGTATCGGCGAGAACGCGGGGGCGCGCGACTATTACGACGGCGGCACGGGTACCGACACGCTCCGCCTCGTCTTGACCGAGGCCGAATGGGCGAGCGCTTCGGTTCGCGCCGACATCACCGCGTTCCTCAACAATCTGGCATCGGCCACCAACCAGTCGCTCGCAGGGTGCGGGCTTTCGACGCCCTTCACCTTCTCCTCGACGAACCTGACGGTGGTCAACATCGAGAAGCTCGAGGTCTACGTCGCCGGCGTCAAGATCGACCTCTCCAACCGCACTGTGAAGGCCAGCGCCGACGTGCTCGCCACGAACGAAGACGCCACGGGGGCCACGGTCGATCTGCTCGCCAACGACACGGTGGCGCAGCGCGTGCTCTCCATCAAGCTCTTGTCGAGTTCGACGCTCGGCACCGTGCAGTTCACCCCGTCGCTCGATGGCGCCGTGCAGACGGCCGTTCTGAGCTTCACGCCAGGGGCGGCCCTGCAGGCGCTGTCGGCAACGGAGACCGCAACCGAGACGCTCACCTACCAGGTGACCGACGTCTACGGCGTGTCGACCACCTCGACGGTGACCATCACAGTAAAGGGCCTCAACGATGCGGCCACCATCACCCTCGACACGAGCGTGCCAGATGACCGCGCGGTCACGGAAGCGGGCGTGGGGACTACAGGCGATGCATCGGCTTCCGGCAAGCTCCTCGTGAGCGACGTCGACCACGGTGAAGCGAAATTCCAGACGCCCTCGAGCCTGACGGGCACGTACGGCACGTTCACGTTCGACGCCACCACCGGCAAGTGGTCTTACACGCTCGACCAGGCGAAGGCAGATCCGCTGGCGGCGGGCGAGAAGGCGACCGACACGCTCACCGTCATGTCCTACGACGGCACGGCCAGCAGCAACATCGTGGTCACGATCACCGGCACCAACGACGCGCCCGTGATCACGTCGAGCGCACAGGCCGGGAGTGTCACCGAGGACGGCACGCTTCAGGCCACCGGCCAGGTGAGTTCCAAAGACGTCGATCACAACGCGACAGCCACCTACAGCGGCAGCGCGCAGGGCACCTACGGCAGCTTCGTCGTCGACAGCGCCACGGGCAAGTGGACCTACACGCTCGCCAACGGCCAAACCAACGTGCAAGCGCTGGCGGGCGGCGACAAGGTCACCGAGACGTTCAAGGTCACGGTCACGGACGACAAGGGGGCGACGGCGACGCAGGACGTCACGGTCACGATCAACGGCACCAACGATGCCGCGGTGATCGGCACGCCCGCGAACGCTGCGGTGACGGAAGATGCTGCGGTGAACACCGCGGGTCAGCTGACCGCGACGGGCAAGCTGTCCATCGTCGACGTCGATCGTGGGGAGGCCGCGTTCAAGACCACGGTCGCCAGCGCGGCCGGGAACCTCGGTGCCCTCACGCTCGCCGCGGACGGCAACTACACGTACGCCGTCGACAACAGCAAGGTACAGTATCTTGGGGCCGGCGACACCAAGACCGATACGTTCACGGTGACCTCGGTCGACGGCACCACCAAGGACATCAAATTCACCGTCACCGGCGTCAATGACGCCGCGGTGATCGGCACGCCCGCGTATGCTTCAGTGACGGAAGACTCGGTCGTCAACGCCGCGGGCCAACTCACCGCGACGGGCAAGTTGTCCATCATCGACGTCGACCAGAACCAAGCCGCGTTCAAGACGACGGTGACGGGCGCTGCCGGCAACCTCGGCGCGCTCACGCTTGCCGCCGACGGCACCTACACGTATGCCGTCGACAACAGCAAGGTGCAGTATCTCGGCGCGGGCGAGACCAAGATCGACACTTTCACGGTGACGTCGCTCGACGGCACCACCAAGGATATCAACTTCACGATCATTGGCACCAACGACGCGCCCGTGATCACGTCGAGCGCACAGGCAGGCAGTGTCACCGAGGACGGCACGCTGATTGCCACCGGGCAGGTGAAGAGCTCCGACCTCGATCACAACGACACGGCCACCTACTCGGCCAGCAGCACCACCGGCACCTACGGCACCTTTGCCGTCGACAGCAAGACGGGCCAGTGGACCTATACGCTCGCCAACGACCAAGACGTCGTGCAGCAACTGGCGCAGGGCGAGCATACCACTGAAAAGTTCACGGTGACGGTTTCGGACGGCCACGGCGGAACGGCCACGCAGGACATCAATGTCACCGTCAACGGTACGAACGACGCGCCGGTCCTCGACGCGACGCGCACGACGACGTCGGTCGATACCCAAGCCGATCATGTGGGCGTCAATCTCTATACGCATCTCTTCGCCATTGATCCCGACCACGGCGCGCAAGTCACGTACAAGCTCGATGGCAGCGTCTCGGGCATGACATTCCTCGGCAATTACGGGTTGTTCTTCCTGGACACCCAAAATCAAGACCTGCGGTACTACAGCGGAACGACGCTCGTAAAGCAGAGCCTCCAGGCGTCGCCCAACAACGGCGACCCTACTGTCAATGGGAATGATCTCTCGATCGAGGTCTACAACAATATCCTGGCCCTGGCGCAGGGCGAGACCGCAACCGACACCGTCACGGTGATCGTCACCGACGAGTTCGGCGCTTCGACCAAGAAGGACATCACCGTCCACATCACCGGCGTCAACGACGCGCCGGTGGTGTCGCACGCCGTCACGGGTGCCGTCGATGCCGGCGCGCACTCCACTTTGGATGCGCTCACCTATGCCTCCGACGTCGACCACAACACGACGCTGTCGGTTGTCAACGTGCAGGGCACGTTGCCCGCGGGCGTCACCTATGACGCAAACTCGCACACGTTCTCGCTCGATGCCTCCAACGCCGCCTACACGTCCCTTTCCTTCGGGCAGCAGGCGCAGGTGAGCGTGACGTACGGCGTCTCGGACGGCATCGCGACGACACCGCAAACGCTGACGTGGACGGTCACCGGCACCAACCATGCGCCCACGGTTGTGGCGAACGTTCCGCAACTCATTTCGCAAGCGGGCAATCTCAACCCCAGCATCCCGTTCTCCGACGATCTCAAGACCCTCTTCACGGACGCCGACAACGACACGCTGAGCATCAGCGTCGACAAGGTGCCCGCGGGCTTCACGCTCGCCAATGGCGTGCTGACGCAGACGACGTTCACGGATCCGGCCGTCGCAGGCGACTACACCCTCAATGTCACGGCCAACGATGGCCACGGCGGTACCGTGAGCACGCCCGTCACGCTGTCGGTCGCGCTGGACCACAACTATGGCGACGTAAGTGCTGATCCGTTCTTTTCGGTCGTTGGCAGCAGCATCGATGACAAGATTGCCTTTGGGATCACCGGGGGCGGCTCGACCGTGACTGTTAATGGCGGTAAGGGCAACGACACGATCTCATTCGGTGCGGTCTCGAACGGAAGCTCAGTGATCGCGAACGGCGGTGACGGCAGCGATACAATCTCATTCGGCGATATTGCGGGTGGGAGCGGAGCTGTGACCGTGGACGGCGGTGATGGCGACGATTCAATAACATTCGAGGGGCGGGCGGGGGTTAATGGTAGCTCGGCGACCGTGAAGGCCGGAGCTGGCGCGGATAAGCTCATATTTGGGGACGCGGCCGGAACGAGCGGAAGGCTTTCGATCGATCTCGGCGCGAACGATCAGGCCGCCGACACCGTCACCTTCGAAGGTTACGTAGAGGGCACCACTATCACCAGCTTCGAAGTCGGCGTCGACAAGATCGATCTCGCCGTCAATGCCAATACGCTGACGTTGAGCCAGAACGGCAACGACGCGCATATCACCGGATCGGGCATCGACTTGACGCTCACGGGCGTGGGCGCCGGCCACACGCTGACGGATTTCCTCGTCAGCAAGCCCTGGGCCGCCGTGATCGGCAATCCGTCCAACGCCGCCGTCACGGAAGACACCAACGTGACCAACGGCCAGTTGGTCGCGCAGGGCACGCTGCCGATCACCGACCTCAACACGGGACAGAGCGGCTTCGGGACGACCGTTGTCGCGGCGCAAGGGGCGAGCAACTGGGGCAGTCTCACGCCCGCAGCCGACGGCAGCTACACCTACGCGGTTGACGACAGCGATGCACGCGTGCAGGCGCTCGGCCAGGGCCAGACGCACGTCGACACGTTCACCGTCACCGCGCTGGACGGCACGACGAAGGATGTGAGCTTCACCATCAACGGCACCAACGACGCGCCCAAGGTGGTGGCGAACGGGCCGTCCCCGTTCACGGCAGCGGCCGGCAATCTCAACACGAGCGACGGCACAACCGCTGGCGCGGCCAACAGCGCGTTCTCGTTCGATCTCAAGACGCTCTTCTCGGACGCCGACAACGACGCGCTGGCGATCAGCCTCGACAGCGTGCCCGCAGGCTTCACGCTCACCAACGGCGTGCTGACGCAGACGAGCGCGACATCGCCGACGGGAGCGGGCGACTACACCCTAACCGTCTTGGCTAATGACGGCCATGGCGGCGTTACAACGAAGCAAGTCACCCTCGCGGTGGCGCTGGATAACGACTATGGCTCCTCTTACAAGGGTGCCCCGATCATTGGCAGCAGCATCAACGACATAATCAAGTTCGGCGAGGATGCGGGTTTTGACAGCTCGGTCACGGTAAACAGCGGCGATGGTAGCGACGCGATCATATTTGGTCATGACGCGGGCTCTGCCGGTGCGGTCACCGCAAACGGTGGCGATGGAAGCGACACAATCTCTTTCGATGATTATGCGGGCAATAACATCGGCTCGGTCACTGCGAACGGCGGCGGCGCCAGCGATACGATCTCGTTCGGTAGTTATGCCGGTTCTGGCGGCACGGTGATTGCAAACGGCGGCGACGGGAACGACAAGATCTTGTTCGGTCTAAAGGCGGGGCTTGCAATCGGGCACAGTCTCGGTGACCGGTGGTGACGGCGACGATACGATTTCGTTCCTTGATGGTGCTGCTTCTAGTTCCGGCAAGGTGACTGTAATCGGCGGCGCTGGTCTCGACACGATCTCGTTCGCTAAACAGGCGGGCTTCAGTAATGGCAATGTATACGCCAGCGGCGGCGATAACAATGACAGCATATCATTCGGCCAATTGGCGGGTCTCTCTGGCGGGAATGTGACCGCGGACGGCGGCGATGGCGACGACAACATCTCGTTCGATGCGTTTGCTGCAGCTGCGAGCGGCATCGTCACTGTTCTTGCAGGCAGCGGATCGGACAAAATTCACTTCGGAACCGAAGCCGGTACGAGCGGCACGCTCTCAATCGACCTCGGTTTCATCGACCTCGGCAACGGCGTCCAGGTTACCGACAAACAAGCAGACACGGTCACCTTCGACGGTTCGGTGAAGGCCACGATCACCAGCTTCGAGGTGGGCATCGACAAGCTCGATCTCGCCGTCAACGCCAATACGCTGACGTTGAGCCAGAACGGC
>RXJK01000366.1:0-133 GCA_003963125.1 Hyphomicrobiales bacterium | reverse complement strand
GACTTGACGCTCACGGGCGTGAGCGCCGGCCACACGCTGACGGACTTCCTCGTCAGCAAGCCCTGGGCCGCCGTGATCGGCAATCCGTCCAACGCCGCCGTCACGGAAGACACCAACGTGACCAACGGCCAGT
>RXJK01000088.1 GCA_003963125.1 Hyphomicrobiales bacterium | reverse complement strand
GTCTCGGCAAGCCGCCAGGAGCGCACGAGCCGGCCGGCGTCGCTGCGGCCGCGGGCCTGGTCGAGCTGCCAGAGGCGCAGCATGCGATCGGGCGAGACGAAGGCGATGCTCGCTCGCGAGCGGGCGGCGGAGAGAAGCTGCGCCGACAGCGGAGCGTTGCCTGGCGCCTCGACGGCCACCGGCGCCGACGACGGCGTCCGCGCATCGAAGACGGCAATGGCGCCGCCGGCGTTGATGGCCGTGAACCGGTTGCCGTCGACGAGCGGCGCCAGCGCCGTGACGGCCAGTTCGCCGTGCTGGAATTGCGCAAGCTTCTCGGCCTTCTCGATGTCCCACAGCACGACGGTACCGGACTTGTGGCCGGTGAGAACGCGCTTGTCGTTGGCGAAAGCGCCGATCGCCGTTGCGGGCCCGTCGTCCAGCTCGATCGTCCGCTGGAGGCTCGACGTGGCGGCGTTCCAGACCTTGAGCGTGCCGTCCGCGGACGCGGTGACGATCGATCGGCCCTGATCGAGGAAGAGAATGCCCTGCACGGCGCCCTTGTGACCCGTGAGCTGGCCGAGCTGCGCGATATCGCCCGTCTGGCTCGCGAGCACCGCCTGGCCGCGGCCCTGGACGTGCGGCTGGGGCGCGGGCTGCGGCGTCGGCTGGGGATCCTGCACGTAGACCGCGATCGAGGCGATGGCGACGCCGATCAGCAGCTTGGTCGCGAGCGAGCGCCAGCGCGTGCCCGATACGGCAAGTCCAGGCATGCGCCTCGGTTTCGGCGTCCGCTTCTCGGTCCTCTTCTGCAAGACCTTCGGGAGCCGCGTGCGCGGGGCTTCGGCCTCTCGCGCGGCCGGCTTGGCGGCGGCGGGCTCGGCGGCCTCGTCCTTCTTCTCGGGCGCGCGGGGTTTCGCGGCGGCCTTCGCTGCCTGCGGCCTGTGCTTCTTCAGGCCCTCGATGAAATCGAGAAGCTGGCCCTTGGGCTGCGGGGCGTCGGGTGGTGCCGGGACCATCCCTGCGGGGCTTGCAGCGGCCGGTGGCACGGCCGCCGGCTTCTCCGCCTTCGCGCGCTTGGCGTCGCTTCTGAAGCCGAGAATGCCGCGCGCTTCGGGCTGACCGCGCTTGGGCGGCGGTGCCAGCAGCATGCCGCGCCACTCCGCAATGGACTGCGGGCGGGCCGTGATGTCGAGGCGCAGCGCCTTGTCGATGGCGTCGAGAAAACCCGGCCGGTAGGAACTCAACGCCGCTTCGCGCGCGGGCACGTACTCGTCGCTGACCATGCGGGTGGGCGCATCGGGCGGGCGCTTGCCGGTGATCGCGTGATAGAGCGTGCCGCCGAGGGCGTAAATGTCGGTCCACGGGCCTTGCTGGCGCGCATCCGTCGAATACTGCTCGTAGGGACTGTAGCCCGGCTTCACGAGCGCGCTGACGGTCTTGGAATGGGCGGCGATGTCGCCACGCGCGGAGCCGAAATCGATCAGCACCGGCGCCCCATCCTTGCGGATAATGATGTTGTCGGGTGCGATGTCGCGATGCAGGAACTGGCCCTTGTGCACGAACTCCAGCGCATCGAGGAGCGGTGTGATGATGGCGTCGAGTTCGGCCTGGCGGGGCGCGCGCTTGAGGGCCTTGAGCCACGCCTTGAAGCTGCCGCCCTCCTCGAACTTCAGCACCATGTAGCCGGTGCTGTTCGCCCGGAAATAGCGGAACACCTGCACGATGTTGGGGTGGGTGAACTTGGCGAGGGTCTGGGCTTCCTCGATGAAGCGGTCGAGGCCCCACTTGTAATCGCCTTCGCAGTCGCGCGAGCGGGGCGAGGCCTCGATCTCGCCCTGGCGGGCGGCGTAGTCGGCCGGGAAATATTCCTTGATGGTGACGAGGCGGGCGAGAGCCGCCTCCTCGGCCAGATAGGTGATGCCGAAGCCACCGGCGCCGAGCACGCGCGTGATTCGGTAGTCGCCCACGAGTTCGTGGCCATCGGGCAGTGCCAGCAGATTGGAGCCGTTGGTCGCCGGCTTGGGCTGCATATCCTCCCCCATCAGAGCGCGTACCGCGGCAGCCAAGTGCTTGCCTCAGCCGCGAAATCGCGTTGCTCGCGATACTGTGCCCACACTCGCTCTGTGCGACCCATCGAACACGCCCGACGCCATCAGGACCACAGATGCCAGAGCGGAAGGTCCGAGCCCGAACTATTGCCCCCGGGTGATCGGACGTTCGCTTGTGCCAACAGTGGGTGCATCAATATGGCGGAAGAATGGGGCGGTTGTCATGACGGCGGTGGAGAAGCGCGAACGCGCAGTTACACGGTGCCATGTTCCTGCCCTCATGATGCATCAGCTTGTGCTCGACAACGTTGGAATGACCACGTGCGCGCCCTTCGAGCTTTCGCCCTCTCAGCACTCGCGCTGTCCCTGCTGGCTTCCCAGGCGCACGCTGCGGACACGGGCGTGCTTGCGCTTTTCGCCGAAAAGGCGAGCGTTGCGCGACATTTCACCGAAGCGCTTCTTCTCGCAGCCTACAAGCAGCAGCCGGCGCTCGTGCTCGCGCTCTCGACACTTCTCGCCGTGCCGGCGCTCGCCATGGTCGCGCTGCTCACGCAGGGCGTCATGCGCGCGGCGACGTGGCGGCGGCGCAAGTGGACGCCGCGCACCGCTGCGGACATCGTCATTCGCGATCCACGCCCCGTCACCGGCGTTCCGGCATGGCCCGCGCAGGCCTGGCTGAAGGTCGAAGAGGACGGCTCGTCCGTGCCGATCGCGGCCGAGATCGTGAGCATCGGCCGGCATGAAGACAACGTGGTGCATCTCGGCGATACGTCCATGCACCGCTTCCACGCCATCATCCATCGCAGCGAGGATGCGCACTTCATCATCACGGACGTGAGCGGCAAGGACGGCAACGGCGTACGCGTCAACGGCGAGCCGCGCGAGCACGCGCGGCTTTCGGATGGGGATTGCATCGAGCTCGGCCGCTCGCGTCTCACGTTTGCCGCGGTTCCGCATTGAAGTGACAGTGACTCGCATTGCAACCATTGCGCGGAGCGTCTGGCATCGCGCGCCTTTGAGGAGGATCCCATGACGGACGAATCCAACGCTGCCGCACCGCCGGCCTCGGCCAAGAGCCGCATCCTCGGGTCCTTGCGTGACGCCCTGCATGCGGCGAGCCGCGACGACCGCTCCGGCGCCTATCGCATCGGCCACAAGACGGACGACGCCCCGCAAGCGGCGGCGGCCCCGGCGGAAGCCGCGCCGGCTCCGATCAAGGCCGAACTGCCCCCGCCCCTTCCCGCCCCGCCCGCCGCAACACCGGCCGTGAGCGCGGCCGAGGCGCTGCGCGAGGCCAAGGCACGTACGCGCGACCACTACGAGGTCGAGCCGACGACGATTGCCGTCCGCACGCCCCGTCCGGCGGGCGCCGCCAGCCCGCGTCCTGCTGCCGTTTCGGTGGCCGCGGCCAACGACGACGATGCGGCGCCCCGGACGCAAGCGCTGCGCGGCAAGCCCAAGATCAGCCGTACGAATTTCCACCAGGATCCGGTCGTCGCTTGGCTGGTCGTGGTGGGTGGACCCGGCCTCGGCGCCTTCCGCCCCATCTACGAGGGCAACAATTCCATCGGCCGCGGGAAAAACCAGCGTATTCCCATAGACTTCGGCGATGAGACCATCTCTTCGGAGGAGCAGGGCTACATTCGCT
The DNA here is from genome assembly GCA_003963125.1 of Hyphomicrobiales bacterium. Lineage (GTDB taxonomy): Bacteria > Pseudomonadota > Alphaproteobacteria > Rhizobiales > Hyphomicrobiaceae > AWTP1-13. The sequence goes on along the minus strand of RXJK01000088.1, from coordinate 7,415 downwards.
ACGATTCAGTGGACCGGTCGTTTCTGTTCGTGCCAAACCTCGCCAAGACCAATATCGTGGCCGTCAACGACAAGAAGCCGACAGGGGCCGTGAAACTGGACATGATGGACGTGATCAGGATGGGCCAGACGCAGCTCGCCTTCGTGCCGTTCTGCGGCGAGGCGTTCGACTGGTCGGAGCTTTCGGAGCTCAAGGAGTAACAGTGAGCTTCGATTATGCCAGCAGGGCCAGCAAGGGAGCGCGCGACTATCAGGAAGATGCGATCGCGGTACATGCCGAGGCCAACGACGGCGTCGTCAGCGAGGCTGCGAGCGGCAGCGCGCACAAGCTGACGATCGTCCTGGCGGACGGCATGGGCGGGCACGCGGGCGGCGCACGCGCCAGCGCCATCGCCTGCGGGCATTTCCTCGCTGCTTTCGCGCACGGCGAAGGCGAAGTGCGCGGACGGCTCGTGGCATCGCTGGACGCAGCCAACCTCGGCATTCTCGACGAAGTCGATGCCAACCCCGCGCTCGCCGGCATGGGCTGCACGCTCGTCGGGGCGACGTTCGACGGCGGCGGGCTCGAATGGGTCAGCGTCGGGGACAGCCCCCTGTTCCTCATCCGCAAGGACGAGATCGTGGTGCTCAACGAGGATCATTCGTTGGCGCCCGAGATCGACAAGCTCGCTGAGGCCGGCAAGATCTCGTGGGAGACGGCGCATGCCGATCCGCGGCGGCATTTCCTGCGTTCGGCGCTCACGGGCGGAGACATCGAACTCGTCGATACGTCGCAGCGCCCGCTCGCGCTGCATGCCGGGGACATCGTCATCCTGTCGAGCGACGGCATCCACACCCTGACGCACGACGAGATCCGCGACGTGGCAGTCGCTGCCGCCGCGCAAGGTCCGGCGGCGATCGCGGAGGGGTTGCTCGACCACGTGGCCGCGCGCCGGCAGCCCTACCAGGACAACACCACCCTCATCGTCACATTGGTGCGCTAGCGGCGATTGCGCCGCCGCCAGAGTTCCCCGTTCCCGGAGTTTGTCTCGTGCCGAACGATTGGCGTTTTGCAGGTGCCTTCGCTGCGCTTTTGCTGACGTTGCTTTTCGGACCATCCGCGCTCGCCCAGACGGGCAGCGCCGCGCCGGCGAAGGCGACCACGTCGCCGATCATGTGGCGGCTCAAGAACCCGTTCCGCTACTTCACGAAGCCCGAGCACTTCGCATTCTACGCGGAGGCGGCGCGCGCGCATCACGCCGCGAACGCGGCCGACGTCGTTCTCGCCACCGAACGCACGCTCGCCGAGAAGACGGACGGCCGGGGGTGGGCCGCAGGCATCTTCGAGCACGTGGTCGACGAGGCCTGCTGGTACACGGCCGCTGCCGCGCCCAATGGCAACGGCAACGGCGCAGCGAAGGGCGCCAATGGAAACACCGGCAAGGCGAATGGTAACTCGGAAGCCTGCGGGGCGTACATCAAGCCGAAATTCCACGTCGTTGTCCTGCAGGCTCCCGGGATCGCCGGCGCCTGCACGTGGACGCTCGGCGCCACGCGCGTCGACAAAGCCGACTGCCGCCAGCCCGCCGAGATGGCGATCGCCTATCCGGAGGGCGGCGAGGTCGTGCTCACTTCCGCCAGGGCCGAAGTGGCGCGTGAGATAATCAAAGTCGAAGACCTGCTCATCGTCGGCATGGGCGACAGCTTCGGGGCGGGCGACGGCAATCCCGACCGGCCCGTGTCGTTCCGCGGCAATCGCCCTCTGAGCTACGATGCGGAGCGCGACGGCTATCCGCAGCGCAACGGCGTGCCGGCGGACGCGCGCTACAGCGATCCGCGCTTCCGGAACAAGGGCGCGGGCTGGGTGCACCGCGGCTGCCACCGCTCGCTCTATTCGCATCAGCTGCGCACGGCGCTGCATCTGGCGCTCGACGACGTCGCCGGCAAGCGCGCCGTGACCTATCTGGGGCTCGCCTGCTCGGGCTCGACGATGCTGTCGATGTTCGGCGTCTACAACGGCTACGAGGATCCGGTCTCGAACGCCGACCCCGTGCATGCGAAACGCAAACTGGAATTGTCGCAGGTCGATATCCTGGCGCACGCCCTGTGCGAGCCGGGGTCGGCGCGCGTCGATACCGAGACGAACTACAACGAGGGCGAATACCTCGAGATCGGCGATCGAAAGATCCACGCCTTCGCATGCCCGCCGGAGAAGCGCCTGCGCACGCCCGATCTCGTGCTCCTGTCGGTCGGCGGCAACGACGTCGGATTTGCCGGCCTCGTCTCGAACGCCGCGCTGAGAAACCGCTTCCTCGGCTACGTGAAGCTGTTCGACGAAGATCCGCGCATCACGCCCGAGAACGCCAACGTGTTCATGGGGCGCATCCCGGGGCGCTACGCGGCGCTCGCCAAGGCCATCGGCAACATCAGCGGGATCTCGGCGAAGCGCGTCGTGCTGACGGCCTATCCGGACATGGACCAGGACGCCGACGGCAAAGTGTGCGCCAGCGGTACGCGGGGCATGGATGTCGGCGTCGCGTGGCAGCTCGAAGGCAAGGCGGTCGCGGCGACGCAGAAGTTCATGGACGACGTCCTCACGCCGGGCATGGAGCAGTCCGCGAAGGCCGCCGGCTGGACGTTCGCATGGCGCCACCGCAGCGAAGGTCATTTCCAGCGCCATGGCCTGTGCGCGGTGACGCGCGAGGAACTCGAGGATCCGGCGCTCGCCAATATCCAGTTTCCCCGCTTCAAGGATGTCGACGGGCTCGGCACGTGGGGGCCCTTCAAGCCCGCGGACTATCGACCTTACGCCACGCGGCAGCGCTTCTTCCTCACGCCCAACGATGCCTTCCTGGCGAGCCATTTCCACACGACGCACATACCGATCCTCGACGGAGGGCCGGAAGTGCAGATCGCCTTGTGGAGCGCCTGGTCGGGGGCATTCCATCCGACGGCGGAGGGACAGGCCGTGATGGCCGACGCCGTTTTGTGGGAGGCGCGCCGGCTGCTGGCGAGCGCAGAAAAGTAAGCCCGCGTCGCATCAAGCCATTGCATCGGCCCGCAACTCCTATAGAAGACATGACCATAACAACGGCCGGGCTCAAGCCAGCGGCGTTTTTCGGGTCATGGAACGCGACGCGCCCCTTGCGCAGTCCCAAGGATCGGGCGATCACATTCGGCGAAGGACAGCGGCCAGGTACGCGCATGACGAAGTGGGAATACGAACGCATCGACCTCAATACGCTTGCGCGCAACGAGACAGATATCGACCTTCTCAACGAGGCGGGTGCGCAAGGCTGGGAACTCATCGCGATCAACGCATGTAACGTTGCGATTCTGAAGCGCGCCATCCCGACGACGCCGACGCGGGCCCCTCGCGCGTCCTCCTCGGGTGCCTCCAACACCGGCGGCGGCACGAGTTCCAGCACTACGCCGCGGACCAAATAAGCCTTTCACCGAGCCTTCGAGACCTGCAAGACAACCGAAACGAAATAGGCCGGGGTCGCCCCCGGCCTGTTTCGTTTTCATGCGGCGTGCGCGGCGCCGATCAGCGCGCGCGGGTGCGCAGGTTGTTCTGATAGAGGTTAATCTCTTCCTCGATCCGGCTCGCGGCATGGCGCCAGTCGCCCGTCACGGGCGTCGTCGGCGCAGCACCGGTCGGGGCCGGAGGCGGAGCCGGCGGCATCGGCGGCGTGTAGGCGGCCGGGGCTTGCTGCGGCTCGTAACGGGACTGCTGGGGCGCCACACCGTAGGCCGGCGGCGCATACGCCTGCGGCGGCGCCGGGCGCTCGTAGCCTGCCTGCGGGATGTAGCGCTCGGACTCCAGCGGCTGCGCGCTCTGGCGCACGTTGTCGTAGCGGCCCTTAGGCAGCGCCCCGAGCTTCGAAGACAGGTTACGCAGTTCGTCCAGGGCCACCGCACGACGTTGGTTGTGCTCGGCTGCAAACTGGCGCACCTGCTCGCGCAGGCGCTCGTCGGCGACGTTCAAGGCCTCGCCCAGCCCGCGCACGAGCTGCTGCTCGCTGTCGGCCATCTGGCGCATCCTTTCGCGCATCATTTCGAGTTGCTCAGCCAATGTGGTCATCTGGGTCACTCAGCTCTTGTTGCTCGACACACGCAGACTGCACGCCGACGTGGCACATCACGCGACACGTAAGCTCTTCTGACCCAGTGATAGGGCGATTCGAACCGGCTGCGCCCATGCTCGAGTTGCTTCGCCCACAACTTCCACAGCCTGTGATGCCGACGGGCCCGCACTGTGTCACGAAAAACGCCCCCGGAGGGCTCCGGAGGCGTTCGAAATCGTGCTTTCGAGGCGCCGATACGTGCGCCTTGCTGTCTACTCGGCGGACGAGGAGCGCACGCCCTTGCTGCGCCGGGGCTTGCTGGCGGCCGGATCGGCGGCCGCAGATCCGTCGAAGGAGGACGTGCCGAATCGCTGCCACGTGACAGTCACCTTGGCGCCGACGCTGGCGCGCGGATAAAGGTCCGCCACGTCGTCGTTGTACATGCGGATGCAGCCCTTCGAGACCGCCGTGCCGATCGTCCAGGGCGCGTCCGTGCCGTGGATGCGATAGGTGCTCGAGCCGAGATAAAGCGCGCGGTTGCCGAGCGGGTTCATGGGATGGCCGCCCGGCACCCAGCGCGGCAGGCGCGGGTTCTCGGCGATCATGGTCGGCGTCGGCGTCCAGGAGGGGTTCACGCGCTTCTGCGTGACGCTGGTGACGCCCGCCCAGCGGCTCTGCTCGCGCGGGATCGCGATCGGGTAGCTGATGGCCTGGCCCGGTGCCGTCACGAAGTACAGCCGGCGATCGCCGAAACTGACGACGATCTCACCCTTCTTGTAGCTGGGGCTGAAACTGACGTTCTCGCGGCCGCTGCCGCCCACCGTGTCGCCGCCACCCCAATCCCAGAACAGCTGCGCGGATGCGGGCTTCGTATCGATCGCCATGAGCGCAAATCCGATGCCGGCAACCAGCGCGGTGCGGCACAGCAGACGGGCGGAAATCATCGGCAAGCTCCTCTGTCCAGCGCGTGCATGGGGAGCATGTCCCCTTGCCCTCTCCAAATTCGGCCCGTGCTCAAGTCTGCAACGTGATCGCCGGTTCCGTGCGAATCCGTTGAACCCACCGGTAGCGTGTGGGAAAGATTGCAGCCGGAGCGTCCTGCGCGCAACAGCGCCCGACTTAGAGGCCCCTGGGAGACCCCGAGTTTGCCCCCCGCTGTGCGAAATTCGCCACAAGGCTGCAAGCCGAAAGGGCAATTTTTCCAAGCTTTTGCAAAGCGGGCGTTATGCTCAGCGCGTGTTCTTACCGCTTCCGACGCCAGGGTTAACTTTAAAGGCAAAAGCCAAGGGTACAGGCGGCGCGCGATGCTGTTTGCGCTGCTCGCCGCCCTCGTTCTTGGGCCCGGAGGCGAGGCGCGTGCCTGGGATCGGAGTGCACCCGAGGGCGCCAGCGGGTGGTTCGAGCAGCCGGTCACGCGCACCCGCACGACGATGGTCGCGACGGCGCATCCCCAGGCGACGGAGGCCGGCCGCGAGATCCTGCGGCGCGGGGGGAGTGCCGCGGATGCGGCCATCGCGGTGCAATTCGTGCTGGGGCTCGTCGAGCCGCAATCCTCCGGCCTCGGAGGCGGCGCGTTCGCGCTCGCATGGGACAACCGCAGCGCGACGCTGCGCACCTTCGATGGCCGCGAGACAGCGCCAGCCGCCGCCACCGCGAGCCGGTTTCTCGTCGACGGCAAACCGATGCCGCTTCGGGCCGCCGTCCTCAGCGGCCTGAGTGTCGGCACGCCCGGGACCGTGCAGCTGCTCGAGACCTTGCACAGGACCCACGGGCGGCTGCCGTGGGCCGATCTCGTCGAACGTGCCCTGCGACTTGCAGAGGGCGGCTTTCGCGTCTCACGACGCCTGAGCACGCTGCTGTCGGCAACAAGCGCCGACACCTTTGCGCCCGAGGCGCGCGCGTATTTCTTCGACCGGTCGGGAAGCGCACGGCCCGAAGGCTACCTGCTGCGCAATCCGGCCTATGCCGATCTGCTGCGCCGGATCGCGCGGGATGGCGCCGCCGCTTTCTACGCGGGGCCAGTTGCGGAGGGCCTCGTCACCGCCGTGCGGAGCGGGCACGGGCGCGGCGGCGATCTGGCGCGCGTGGATCTCGAAGCCTATCACGTGGTCGAGCGCCCTCCCCTTTGCTTCGCCTACCGCAGCATGCGAATCTGCAGCATGGGGCCTCCCTCTTCGGGCGGCATCGCCCTCGCGCAGACGCTCGCCCTGATCGCGCCTATGCCGATCGGCGACGGCCCACGCGCGGCCATGAACGCGCGTGCGCTGCATGCGATCACGGAGGCCGAGAAGCTCGCCTTCGCCGACCGGGACCGCTATGTCGCGGACCCCGACGCGGTGCGCCAGCCGCCGGGGCTGCTCGATCCCGTCTATCTCGGTCGGCGGCGCGAACTCATCGATCCGAAGCACGCGATGGCGCGGCCGCGTGCCGGCGAGCCGGCCGAGGTCGGTGCAGCGGCCTTCGGCCAGGACGCGACCGTCGAGATGGCAGGCACCACGCACTTTGCCGTCGTCGACGCCGACCGCAACGTCATCTCCATGACGAGCACGATCGAAGCGGGGTTCGGCTCGCGGCTGTGGGCCAACGGCATGCTGCTCAACAACGAGCTGACGGACTTCTCCTTCCTGCCGGTCGACGGCAAGGGGCAGGCGATCGCCAACGCGGTGGGGCCGGGCAAGCGGCCGCGCAGCTCCATGGCGCCGACGATCATCTTCGACGCCGACGGCAAGCCCTGGGCCGCGCTCGGTTCGGTGGGCGGCCCGCGCATCCCGCTCTACGTGATCAAGACGATCGTCGCGCTGATCGACTGGAAACTCGACGCGCAGGCCGCCGCCTCGCTCATGAACTTCGGCAGCCGCGGCGGCCCGTTCGAGATCGAGATCGACGATCCGAAGGCCGTCTGGCACGCGCTGAAGATGAAGCCGCTCGGGCACAAGATCCACGCGGACCTCCTCACCTCCGGCACGCAGGTGATCCGCATCATGCCCGACGGCAGCCTCGAAGGCGGGGCTGATCCGCGACGCGAAGGCATCGCGCTCGGCGATTGAAAATGGCGTAAGAAGCCGCCCATGACCCAACGCTCCATCATCGTCGCCGGCGCCGGCGTGCTCGGCCTGTGGCAGGCGCTCCTGCTCTCGCGCGCGGGCCACCGCGTACGCCTCGTCGAGCGCGGGCCGGAGGACTTCACGAGGGCCGCGAGTTCCTATGCCGGGGCGATGCTCGGCCCCTTCTGCGAGACGGAAGCGCAGGCGGCCGAAGTGCGCGAGCCCGGCCTGCGTGCGATCCACCTGTGGCGGCAGGAGGTGCCGGGGACCCAGGTCGCGGGGACGCTGGTCGTCGCGCCTGCTCGCGATTTGGGCGAACTCGATCG
>RXJK01000290.1:1715-11158 GCA_003963125.1 Hyphomicrobiales bacterium | reverse complement strand
GGATCGTGTCCTTGGTGTCGACCCGGGCGGCCGTACGCCAGCCCCAGCCCGTGCCTTCTTCGTCGAAGGGCTCCTTCGCCGGATCACGCTCCCCGAGCGAGGAGACGTACATCGGCTGGAAGAACTGGTGGTCGTCCTTGCGCATGAAGCCTTCGCCGCCGTTGAAGACTTCGAACTTCATGTCTTCGAGCGCGGCGGCGATCTTGTTGACGTCCGTCGTGGTGCCGGCCTTGTTGATGGCCGCCGCCAGCATGCGCATTTCGTTGAAGCCGCGCGGATAGAAGATGGTGACGCCGTACTTGGCGCGGAAGGCCTTTTCGGTGTCCTGCGAAGCCGCGAACGGCACGTTGGCATGGCCCTCGGCAATCGCGAACACCTTGTGATTGAGGTTCGCCTGCTTGATGGCCGTCGGGCCGCCGGTGCCACCCGCATAGTAGGTGTACCAGTTGGATTGCAGGCCCGCGTCAGCCGCGGCCTTGAGCAGCAAGGCGATGTCCTGCCCCCAGTTGCCCGTGATGATCGTATCGGCTCCGGACGCTTTGATTTTGGCGATGTAGGGCGCGAAGTCCGTCACCTTCAGCAAGGGATGCAGTTCATCGCCGACGATCTGCACGTCGGGCCGCTTCGCCTTGAGCATGGCGGCGGCCGTCGTCCGCACGGACTGCCCGAAGGAGTAGTCCTGGTTGATCAGGTACACCTTCTTGATTTCGGCCTGACCCTTCATGTAGTTGGTCAGCGCCTCCATCTTGATGTCGGAGTTGGCGTCCCAGCGGAAGTGCGAGTAGGTGCACTTCTCGTTCGTCAGCACCGGATCGACCGCGGCGTAGTTGAGGTAGAGCACCTCCTTCCCGGGGTTGCGATCGTTGTACTTGGCGACCCAATCGAGCAGCGCCGCCGCAACCGAGGAACCGTTCCCCTGGGTCAGGATGCGCGCGCCGGCGTCCACGGCCTTCTGCGCCTGGATCAGCGTCTCTTGCGGATTGGTCTTGTTGTCGAAGGGGAGAATTTCGAACTTCTTGCCGGCCGCCCCGCCCTTGGCGTTGAGCTCGTCGGCGAGGAATTGATAGGTCTTAAGGCCGACTTCGCCGACGGTCGCGCCGGGGCCGGAAAGCGGGTCGAGATAGCCGATCTTGATGGTGTCTTGGGCTTGGGCCGTCATCGCGAGGCCGAAGCTGCTGAAAGACACGAATATGGCCGCGGCGATGCCGCGGGTCACACGGTTGGTCAAGCGTTCCTCCTAAGTCGTGCGATTGGGCAGGTAAGGCCTGCTCTTAAGGTCTTGCACGGGCGCGATTTGGCACCTTTTTGCCGCTCCGCACAAGAGGCAATCGGAGAACTGATTTATGACAGTGCAACCCTGTCCGGCACCCCCTCGCGGACCACGACCGGTCAGGTTGCAGAGACCCACGCGGCACGCAGGGCCATGGCGGATCCCGACGTCGTGGCGTGCAGCATGTCGGCCAGCATCTCGGCACTCTCGGCAAGGCGCGGTCCCGGGCGGTTGAAGTAGGCGTTGCCGTCCGCGAAATAGACCCGGCCCGTCCGCACGGCCTTCAGGTCCCGCCACTCCGGCTTCGCGCGCAACAGCTCCAATTCCTGCAGGCAGCGTGGCAGGTCATAGCCGCACGGCGCCACCACGATGACGTCGGGATCGGCCGCGACGAGGTCGGCCCATTGCATCCAGTCCGACCGCTTACCGGCGATGCCGAACAGGTTGCGTCCGCCCGCGATCTCGACCAGCTCCGGCATCCAGTTGCCGCCCGCCATCATCGGCTCGACCCACTCGACGAAAGCCACGCTGGGCCGCGCCTTGTCTTGCACGCTGTGCCTGATCACTGCGAACTTCGCCTGCATGCGCGCGATGAGATCTCGCCCGGCATGCGGCGCATCGAGCGCGTCCGCGACGCGGGCGATATCCGTGTAGACGTCGGCGAGGCTGTCGGGCCTGAGCGAGACGATGCGCACGGGCTTGCCGGTCCACGTGCACGTGGCTTCTTCCACGTCCTTCAGGCTCACCGCACAGACGTCGCAGTGGTCCTGCGTCAGGATCACCTGCGGATCGAGCGCCTTGAGGTCGTCGGCATGCACGCGGTAGACGGACAGGCCTTCGCGCACGATCTCCTGCACCCGCGCGTCGATCTCCGCGCTCGTGCCTTCAACCTTGAATTTCGCTTCCGTCAGCTTCGGCAGGGCGAGCACGGGCTCAGGCCAGTCGCACTCGTGGCTGCGGCCAACGAGCTGGTCGAGCAGACCGAGACCGGCGACGATCTCCGTGGCGCTGGCAATGAGGCTGACAATCCTGGGCAAACGGGCGACCTCGCAAGGCTTCGATCGCGCAATCCGATAGCAGACTGGCCGAGCGAGGCAAGCGCGCGGCAACATCACATTGAAGGCCCGGCCAAACGCCTCTAAGGCTACCCCGAGACGGAGTGCCGTAACCCTGCATGCTGCGCCTGAACGAAGTTAGATTGCCGCTCGACCACCCGGAGGATGCCCTTCGGGCCGCCGTGCTTGCCCGCACCGGCGTGCCGGCCGACAAGCTCAAGCGCATCGAGGTGTTCCGCCGCAACTGGGACGCGCGCTCCAAGGCGCAGATCGTCCTGACCTACACGCTCGACGTCGAGGTGGAGGGCGAGGAGCCGCTTCTGCAAAGCCTTAAGGGCAAGCCCAACATCGGCCCGCGGCCCGTCGTCGACTATGCCTTCCCCTTCGAAACCCCGCTGCCCCCCCTGCCCTCGAGCCGCGGCGAGAAGACGAAGCGCCCGCTCGTCATCGGCGCCGGCCCGTGCGGCCTCTTCGCGGCGCTCGTCTTGGCGCAGATGGGCTTCCGCCCGATCATCCTCGAGCGCGGCAAGGTCGTGCGCGAGCGCACCAAGGACACCTGGGGCCTGTGGCGCCGCTCGGTGCTGAACCCGACGTCCAACGTGCAGTTCGGCGAAGGCGGCGCCGGCACGTTCTCCGACGGGAAGCTCTACAGCGGCATCAAGGATCGCCATTGCCGCGACCGCAAGGTGCTGACCGAGTTCGTGAAGGCCGGCGCCCCCGACGAAATCCTTTACGTCGGCAAGCCGCATATCGGCACGTTCCGCCTCGTGACCATGGTCGAGAGCATGCGCGCCACCATCGAGGCGCTCGGCGGTGAGTACCGCTTCCAGTCGAAGGTCATCGACTTCGCCATCGACACCGGCGCAGACGGCACGCGGCGCATCGCCGGCGTTAAGCTCGAGACGGGCGAGGAGATCGAGGCAACGCACGTGGTGCTGGCGCTGGGCCATAGCGCCCGCGACACCTTCCAGGTGCTGCACGATCGCGGCGTCTATTTGGAAGCCAAGCCCTTCTCCATCGGCGTGCGCATCGAGCATCCCCAGTCGCTCATCGACAAAGCACGCTTCGGCCGGTTCGCCGGCAACAAGATCCTCGGCGCCGCCGACTACAAGCTCGTGCACCACGCCAAAAATGGCCGCTCCGCCTACAGCTTCTGCATGTGCCCCGGCGGCACGGTGGTGGCGGCGGCCTCCGAACCGGACGGCGTCGTGACCAACGGCATGAGCCAGTATTCGCGCGCCGAGCGCAACGCCAACGCCGGCATCGTCGTCGGCATCACGCCCGAGGTGGACTATCCGGGCCATCCCCTCGCCGGCGTCGAATTCCAGCGCCGCTGGGAGCGGCTCGCGTTCAAGGCGGGCGGGGAAAACTTCAAGGCGCCGGGCCAGCGCGTCGGCGATCTCTTGGCCGGACGCGCGTCGAAGGACCTCGGCAGCGTGGTGCCATCCTACAAGCCGGGCGTCACGCCGACCGACCTTGCGACCTGCCTCCCCGACTTCGTCATCGACACGTTTCGCGAGGCGCTACCGCAGTTCGGCCGCCAGATCGACGGCTTCGACATGCCCGATGCGCTCATGACCGGCGTCGAGACGCGCACCTCGTCCCCCGTCCGCATCAAGCGCGACGCGACCTTCCAGAGCCTCAACACGCGCGGACTGTTTCCGGGCGGAGAAGGCGCGGGATACGCGGGCGGTATTCTCTCCGCTGGCGTGGATGGCATTCGCCTCGCGGAAGCCGTTGCTGCGGACATCGCCGCGAGCCTAGGCGTTCAAGTTCCCGCGCTTCGTGACTAGGCGGCCCGCTTCGCGACGAGGCGAAACGTGACGTCGATCGTGACGGTCAAGCGCTCGAGCGCCGCGATCGCTCCCCGCCGCTCCTGTGGCACGCGCGCGCCGTGCGGCGTCATCAAGAGAAGGTCCTGGATCGCCTGTTGCCCTTCGAGATCAATCGAAAAGAGCAGCGTCTCTTCGGCAGCCAACGCGAACCCGGCCTTCCCCGCAGCGTCCAAGGAGGGCGGCGGTGAGGCGCGCACGGTCGGATAAATTACCTCCCGCAGTTGCGCGAGGTGCTCGGGCCCCGGATCAGCAAGCAGCACGTGGCCGCCGCCTGCAAGAACGCGCGCAAATCCCTCCCAGTGCGGAAAGCCAAAGACACTCAGGATCAGATCGACGCTTCCGGGAAGAAAGGGCGGATGCTTGTTGCTGCCGACGACGAACGTCGCGGCCAGCCCACGCTTGGCGGCGGCTTTGACGGCCCACTTGGATACGTCCATGCCGGCGAGCGCGATGTCGGGCGGCTGCCCGTGCTTCTCTGCAAGATCCGCAAATCGCGCGAGATAATAGCCCTCCCCGCATCCGGCATCGAGCACGCAGGGGGAAGCGCCTTGATGTTCGGCCAACGCGCCTAGGGCCTGGAAGTAGAGCCGGTCGGCAATGGGCGCAAAATGGCCCGCCTCCAGGAAACGGTGGCGGGCCGCGACCATGGCCTTGCTGTCGCCAGGATCGCGCGACGCTTTCTGCTGCACGAGCAGCAGGTTGCAATACCCTTCCTGCGCCACGTCGAAGCTGTGCCCACGCGCACAGCGCCACGCGCTCCCGCTCACGTCGAGCGGAAGATCATCCATGGGACAGGCGAGGTTCGAGGCCGGGCGCAAGGTCATGGGCGTGAGACTATCACGCCCACGCGCCCCTAGCCCTCACCAGTAGTAGGCGTGCCGGCGGAACGGGCGTTCCCAGCGGGCATCAGCGCAGTATTCGCCGTTCCAGTAGCGGTACTGGCCACACGTGCTGCCCGAGCCGTAGTACCGGCTGCCATAGCCATAGTAAGCCCGCCGCGTCGGATAACCGTAGTAGGAGCCGTAATAGCCCCAGGCGGTGTAGCCGGTCGTGCCGTGCTTGTTGAACCATTCCTGCCGCGGGTTGACGCCCGGCAGCATGCCGTTGTCGCCCGGCCGCAGCGGCGGCAGTGAACGCGGATGGTAGATGTCGTTATAGCTCGGCGTGTAGTAGTAGACGCGCGGACGATAGCGATACCGGTCGCAATAATCGTCGTCGCAGGCTGACGCCTGGCTCACGCCGCCAGCGAGCATCGCAATCAACGCCCCCGCCAGAGTGCGAAGTCGACTGCCCGTCGCGAACTTGCCCATCACAGCACCTCCTCAACGCGTGGGTATCCGGCGGACATGTGCATGCGGGAGCCGCGAGGCTTCGAATCGCGCCCATGCCGCCGTCGACATGGGTTAGGCGACGGCAGGTCCGAATGCCAGCGCGCGGCACGCGAAACGGGTCAGTTGAACACCGGTTTCTTTCCGCCCGTGGAAATCTTCCCACGTTCATTTCCGATTGGGCAGGTCGCGCGCAGGCGCACGGCCGCACCGCGTCAACCGACTAATCCGTTGATGGGATACCCACTCCAGGGCCGCACGGTGCGGATCGAGAGATGCGAAACGAGGCGCGCGACATTCGGCAAACCCGAAAGACACTCCCGATGAATTCGTTCGAAGTCGGCTGAATCTCGCGCCACGATCCGCAAGAGATAGTCGCTGCCACCCGTCATGAGGTGGCATTCCAGGATCTCCGGTTGTGCCCGCACGGCCCGCTCGAAGGCGGCGAGCGCCTTGTCCGACTGCGATTTGAGTGACACCTCGACGAAGAACTCCATCGCGTAGCCGAGCCGGCGCGCATCGAGCCGCGCCCCGTAGCCGGCGATGATGCCGGCCTCCTCGAGCTGCTGCACGCGCCGATGACAGGCCGATGGCGACAGGCCCACGCGCTGGCCGAGTTCGGCCAGCGACAGCCGGCAATCGCGCTGCAATTCCTTCAGGAGGCGCACATTGATGGGGTCGTCGAGCATTGCAAAAATATACGAACGCTAGCTCGAATTGTCGAAGGATTTCCCGAAATCAGGGGCGTGGGCCGTGCATCTTTGGTGAAAATCGCCGCACGGCGAAAGCTAAGCTTGTCCCGACCGCACCTCATCACAAGCTGCCCAGGAGCTTCCCATGCGCATCGGCGTGCCAAAGGAGATCAAGAACCACGAATACCGCGTTGGAATGACGCCCAATTCCGTGCGCGAGGCGACCGCCCATGGCCATCAGGTGTTCGTCGAGACCAACGCGGCCGCCCGCCAGGGGATCAGCGACGACGACTACCGCAAGGCCGGCGCCGAAATCCTGCCGACGGCCAAGGATGTTTTCGCCACGGCCGAGATGATCGTGAAGGTGAAGGAGCCGCAGCCCGTCGAGTGCGCCATGCTGCGCCCCGAGCAGACGCTCTTCACTTACCTGCACCTCGCGCCCGATCCCGACCAGGCCAAGGCGCTCATGGCCTCGGGCTGCACGGCGATCGCCTACGAGACCGTCACGAGCGCGCAGGGCGGCCTGCCGCTGCTCGCCCCCATGAGCGAAGTCGCGGGCCGCATGGCCATCCAGGCTGGCGCACACTGCCTCGAGATCGCGCAAGGCGGCCGCGGGCTGTTGCTCGGCGGCGTGGCGGGCGTGCCGCCGGCGAAAGTCGTCGTCCTCGGCGGTGGCATCTCGGGCGTCAACGCGGCCCACATGGCGATCGGGCTCGAAGCCGACGTGACCATCCTCGACATCAACGTCAGCCGCCTCTACGCCATCAAGCAGCAGTTCGGCGCCGCCATCACCACGCTCTACTCGACACGGGCTGCCGTCGAGGAAGAGGTGCTTGCCGCCGACCTCGTCATCGGTGCCGTACTGGTGCCGGGCGCCGCGGCCCCGAAACTCATCACGGAGAAGCTCGTCAAGGACATGAAGCGCGGCTCCGTCATCGTCGACATCTCGATCGACCAGGGCGGCTGCGCCGAGACCTCGCATCCGACCACCCACGCCGAGCCGACCTACATCAAGCACGAGGTGGTACATTACTGCGTCGCCAACATGCCGGGTGCCGTGGCGCGCACGTCCACCTTCGCCCTCAACAACGCCACGCTGCCGTTTATCCTGGCCCTCGCCGACAAGGGCCCGCGCAAGGCCATGCTGGACGACCCGCACCTCCTCGCCGGCCTCAACGTCTTGAAGGGCCACATCACGCACCCCGCCGTCGCCGAAGCCCTGGGCCTGCAACTGCGCGACGCCCGCTCTGCGCTGGGCTAGCTTGTGCAGCTCCGGCAGCCTTTCTTGCCATGCGCAGGCGCGTCGCGCGCCTAACGGCCGAACACCATTTCTGGCTTGCGTGGATGCCCGCCTTCGCGGGCATGACGGTGCTTGGGAACCCGCGTGCCACTTTCACCAACGTCACCCCCGCGCAGGCGGGGGTCCACGCCAGTCCGAAATATGATCGCTCGGATTGAGACGATCACGCCCCACGCAACGCCGAACCTCACATTCCTCTGTCCATTGCATGACCGGGGCGCGGGCCGCACGGACGGAAGTGGCCGGCCCCGATGCCGGGCCTAGGGCAACCCTCTCTGGCCTGAGACTTGCGAGCCTGCCTCCCGAACGAACGAGTTCGGTCGGGAGAGATCATGATTGCTCGCATACTGTGCACGTTGCTCGCCTGCGCGGGCGCACTGCTGCCTCTGCAGGGAGCCCAGGCCGGCTCCACCTTGCGCATCGCCATGACGGCGTCGGACATCCCGACCAGCACGGGCCTGCCCAACAACGGCTTCGAAGGCATGCGCTTTCTGGGCTACCCCATTTTCGAGGGGCTGACCCTGTGGGATCTGGCGAGCGCCGACAAGCTCGCCGGCCTCCGCCCCGGCCTCGCCGAGAAGTGGGAACAGGCAGCCGACGACAAGAAGACCTGGATCTTCCACCTGCGCCGCGGCGTGAAATTCCACGACGGCACCGACTTCAACGCCGATGCCGTGATCTGGAATCTTGATCGCTACTTCAACAAAGAGAGCCCGCAATTCGAGCTGCCCGCCGCCGGCATGAGCCGCGCCCGCGTACCGCTGATGGGCTCCTACAAGAAGGTCGACGACTATACCGTCGCCATCTCCACGACGACCGTGGCCTCCTACTTCCCCTACATGGCCGTGTACCTGCTCTTCACCTCGCCCGCGTCCTTCGAGAAGGCCGGCAAGGACTGGGCGAAGGTCGCCGTGCTCCCCGCCGCCGGCACCGGCCCCTTCATGATCACCAAGGTGACGCCGCGCCAGTCGGTCGAACTCGCCAAGAACGAGGGGTACTGGGACCCGGCCAAGAAGGCGAAGGTCGACAACATCGTCCTGCTGCCGATGCCGGAAGCAACCGCCCGCGTCGCGGCGCTGCGTTCGGGTCAGGTCGACTGGATCGAGGTGCCGCCGTCCGACGGCATCCCCTCGCTCAAGTCGGCGGGCTTCGTCATCACGACGGGCTCCTACCCGCACGTCTGGCCCTGGTTCTTCAACATCGGCGCCAAGGCGAGCCCCTTCAAGGACGTGAAGGTGCGCCAGGGCCTCAACTACTGCATCGACCGCGAGGGCCTCGTCACGGTGCTCAACGGCACGGCCGAGCCGTCCGTCGGCTGGCTCAAGAAATCCGATCCCAACTTCGGCAGCCCGGCCAATGCCTACAAATTCGATCCGGCCAAGGGCAAGGCGCTGCTCGCGGAAGGCGGCTTCACGGCCGCCAACCCGCTGTCCTTCAAGGTGATGATCTCGAGCTCGGGCTCCGGCCAGATGCTGCCGCTGCCCATGAACGAGTTCCTGCAGCAGAACCTGAAGGAAGCCTGCGGCGTCACGGTCGAGTTCGACGTTGTCGAATGGCAGGTGCTGCTGAACCAGGCGCGCGCGGAGCCCGACAGCCCCAATCTGAAGGGCGCCATGAGCCTCAACATCTCCTCGCCATCGTCCGATGCGGGCGTCATGGCGCGCTACTTCTCGTCGGCGAACTTCTCGCCGAATGGCTTCAACTTCGAGCAGTGGAAGGACGACATCTTCGACGAAGCCCTGAAGACGCTGGCCGAAGGCAGCGATCCCAAGGTCATCGCCGATGCCACGAAGAAGGCGCACGAGCGCCTCGTCGACAACCCGCCCTGGCTTTTCATCGTCCACGACCTCAACCCGCGGGCCATGAGCACCAAGGTCAAGGGCTTCATCTCGCCCCAGTCCTGGTTCCTCGACATGACGCTCGTGAGCGTGGACTGAGCGGACCACGGCGTCTGCTCACCCCA
>RXJK01000290.1:0-1665 GCA_003963125.1 Hyphomicrobiales bacterium | reverse complement strand
TCGAGCGCAGCGAATGCCGGGAGCGTACCCGGGAAGGAATAGACCCCGACGCGCATGAAAGAGGCCAGCGGGTCCCGTCGCATGGGCACGTCCCCCTCCGCGGGCGCGTACTAATTCACAACCCACGAAGGGAATGCGGGCGCCGGATCGAACTCTCCGGGCATGAGCGCACGACACTGTTTGTGAGCGACGTTGCTCGTAGCCGTCGCGCCACAAGGCGATCAGCGCGAGCGGACCCCGAGGAACAAAACAGGCTAAGTCATTCAAAGAACTGGTGCTGCCGGAGGGGATTGAACTCTCGACCTCTCCCTTACCAAGGGAGTGCTCTACCACTGAGCTACGGCAGCGACGCCAGGGTCCGCACCCGATTCGGGGGGCGGGTGGGCGAGCGATCATTTACCGTTCCGGATGCCCGGGTGCAACCTTGATTGTGCGCCCCCGAGATGGAGCCTGACGCACCCTCTGCCGCTGTCTGCGCGCAGGCCTGAGTTGAACGGGAGGCCGCAATTCCAGGCGGAAACGGCGAGTGCGCAGACCGCGGGAGCCTTCAACAGGCTGAAAAGCAGAGATCCGGCTGGCAGAGGCTGCCGGCCGGATCTGTGGCAGTGCAGGTTGGTAGGGTCAGCCGCCAATCTGCTGGTCGAAGAATTTCTTGGCGTCGAGGGCGTGGGCGGGGTTCGTCGCTGCGGCCATGCCGGTTGCGAGGGTCAGGGCGACGAGCGCTGCGCTGAGGATCGATTTCATGATGATCTCCTGTCTGGTTTCTGGCGGCGACGTTTTCCGTTCGCCGATGCCCAGAACATAGGGCGTGGAGCGTCATGCGTAAAATGCAATGACGGAAACTTCAGAATGCACGTGGTGCATATTCCTAAGCGCGTAAGCCCGGCCGCCCGTCCTGGCTCACGACGTGGGTGATGGTCTGGCGCAGCCAGAGGTGGGCCGGATCGACATCGAGCCGCGGGTGCCAGAGCATGACCACCTGCAGCGGCTCGGCTGCGAAGGGCGGGGGCATCGCCACCACCTTGGCGATGTCCTGGTACATGCGGACCGCGCTCAGCGGAACCGTGGCGATGAGGTCAGTCGTGGCCACCGCCAGGACCGCGGCCCCGAAATAGGGCACCGAGAGGCCGATCTGGCGCCGAATGCCGTGCGCCTCTATGCGGCGGTCGAACACGGTTTCCTCCTCGTCGAGGGCAACGACGCGCACGTGCCGGGCCTCCGCGTAGGCCTTGCGGGTGAGCCGGCCCTTGCTCAACGGATTGTCGGCGCCGACGACGCAGACGATCTGGTCCGGCACCAGCGGCTGCTGGCGGAAAATGGCGGGCGCCGTGCTGCCCCAGATCGCGAGATCCGCCTTGCCACGCGCGAGGTCGGCGAAGGTCTCGCCCGTCCAGGCTTCGAACACGAGGGAGACCCCGGGTGCCGTGCGTGCCGCGTAGGCCGCGAGCGGCGGGGCAAGGCGCAGCGTCGCCATGTCGGGGCAGCGCAGCCGGAACTGGGCTTCCGCGGTGGCCGGGTCGAAGCTCGCACCGCGCAGCAGCCGCTCGAGCCCTGGGAGGGTGCTGCGCAATTCCTCGAGCAGCGTGCGTCCGCGCGCCGTCAGCTCGTAGCCGTGGGCGGAGCGGATCAGGAGCTCGTCCTTGAAGGTGTGCCGCAGCCGCTGCA
>RXJK01000086.1:64469-73479 GCA_003963125.1 Hyphomicrobiales bacterium | reverse complement strand
AAATCGCTCGCATCGATTTCGGCAAGGGCTGGTTCCGCGACATGACGCTCGCCGTCGATGGCACCGATGTGAAAGAAACCGGCCCGGAGCACCGCGACCGGAGCCAACTTTCCGCCACCATGCTATGGGACCCGACGGACAGCATTGATTTGCGTCGCCTTTCGCCAGCAGCGCCGAGCGCGCGCCCGCAGGCGCCCGCGCAATCACGGGGAACGGGATGGGGATCCTAAGCCGCTACATCTTCCGGCAGACGGCGGGCGTGCTCCTGCTCGTGACCCTGTCGCTGACCGGAATGGTGTGGATCGGCGTCGCGCTTCGGCAACTCGAGGTGCTGACGAGCCAGGGGCAGAACATCGGCCGCTTCCTGCTCATCACGCTGCTCGCGCTGCCGACGATGATGACCCTGATTGCGCCCATCGCCCTGCTGCTCGCCTCCATCCATGTGCTGCACAAGCTTTCCGGCGACAGCGAGCTGATCGTCATGACAGCCGGGGGCATGCCCGCCTGGGCGCTACTCAAGCCGCTGGCGACGCTGGCCCTTCTCGTCGCCCTCGCCGTCGGCTTGGTGAACCATGTGGTCGGCCCCTGGTCGCAGGTGAAGCTGCGCGACATGGCCAACGAGATCCGCACCGACTTGATGTCGTTCGTGCTCCAGCCCTGGCGCTTCACCACGCCGGAAGAGAAGCTGACGCTCCACATCCGCGACCGCTCGCCCACCGGCGAGCTGCTCGGCCTCATGATGCACGACGCCCGCGACGCCACACAGGTCGTGACCTACCTCGCCGATCGCGGCCTGATCATCAAGCAGGGCACCCAGGCCTACCTGCGCATGGACAAGGGGCACATCCTGCGCAAGGTGCCCGACCAGCCCGCACCGCAAATCATCACCTTCGACAGCCACATCGTCGACCTGAACCAGCTCGAGCAGCGCGTCGAGCAGGCCCCCGTCGCCCGTCCCCGCGAGCGCCCCACCTACGAGCTTTGGACCCTCGATCCGACCGACCCCAAGGAAGCGCCGCAAGCCAAGAAGGCCCTGGGCGAGTTGCATGAGCGCCTGGTCAGTCCGCTCTATGCCCTGGTGTTCGTGCTCGTGGTCGTCGCCCACATGGGCCAGGCGCAGACGGTCCGGCAGAACCACACGCAGGCCGGGATCGGCGCCTTCGGCTTGGCCATCGGCGCCCGCGTCGCCGGCATCGCCGCCGGTAACGCCGTGACCGGCAAAGGCAACGCCGTCCCCTACGTCTACCTGATCCCGGCCGTCGCCATCCTATTGGCGCTGTTCGCGATCTACTGGCACGCCTATCCGCGGGCGCCCTCCAGGTTGCAGCGCGGCCTCATCGCCTTCAACGCCGCCCTCAAGGAGCGCATCTCGGGCCTCTTCACCCGCGCGCCCCTGCCCGCGGGCCGGAGCGGCTGATGTTCGGCACCAAAACCCTGCGGCGCTACATCGCCAGGCGCTTCATTCTCATGATCTTTGGCGCGTTCGCGATCTGCTGCGCCCTGATCTACATGATCGACATGGTCGAGCTTCTGCGCATGTCGCGCCGCGCCGTCGACCTGTCGTTCGCCGGTCTGCTCTGGATCGGCCTCCTTCGCCTGCCGGCGTTCACCGAACTGCTGCTCGCCTTTGCGGTCATGGTCGGCAGCATCGGCGCGCTCCTGAGCCTCAATCGCAAATCCGAACTCGTCGTCATGCGGGCCGGCGGCATGTCCGTCTGGCAGTTCATCGGGCCGGGCGTTGTGGTCGTGGCCTTCGTAGGGGTTGCGGCGGTGACGCTTTACAACCCAATGGCAGCGATCGCACGCGCCGAGTCCGAGCGTCTCATCGCACAACATTTCGGACAGGAGGCGAGCCTGCTCTCGGCCTCGGGCAGCGACGCGTGGCTGCGCCAGGACGGCAAGGATGGGCAATCCGTGATTACAGCCGCTCACTCCGCCAACCAGGGGTTGACGCTTTCGAGCGTGATCTTCCTCCAGTTCGACAAGTCCGGGCAGTTCATCGAGCGCATCGATGCCGAGCGCGCGAACCTCGGCGTCGGCGCCTGGGAACTCACCAATGCCATCGTCAGCCGGGCCGGACAGGAGCCCGTCCGTCACGCTCAGTATACAGTGTCCACCTACCTCACCCGGGAGAAGGTGGGCGACGCCATCGGCTCGGAGATCGCCGTCTCCTTCTGGCAGCTCCCCGATCTGATCCAACTGGCTGAAAGAACGGGTCTTTCGGCGTCCCGCTACAAGATGCAGTACGCCATGCTGCTGTCCCGGCCGGCGCTGCTCCTGGCGATGGTTATTTTGGCCGCCACTGTGTCCTTACGGTCATTCCGGTCGGGGGGTATCCAGACTATGGTGCTCACGGGGATGGCTGGGGGAGTCGGATTTTTCCTGTTGACGGAAGTGTCGCGCCAGATAGGCCTCGCTGGCCTCGTGACGCCTGCTACCGCAGTATGGATGCCGATCTGCCTGGCCCTATGTGTTTCGCTCACGGTGTTGCTGCACCAGGAGGACGGCTGAAGTGATGCGTCGAGCGCCGCTACCGCACATCCAGTGCGGCACCGCGCAGTTGAAGGACGGCCCCCGCGGCCGGACCTCCTGCGCGCGCGCGCTCGCGATCCTCGCCTTCGTGCTCGTCGTCGCCACCGTCGGCACCCACGCGGCCCTCGCGCAGAACCCGTCGTTCTTCAACAGCGGCCTCAACAATCCCACGTTCAAGACTGCACCGAACGCGATGTTCGGTCCGACGCCGACCATCAACAAGGCCGCGCCGCTGTACATGCAGGCCGACGACCTCGCCTACGACAGCGGCAACAACCGCGTCGTCGCGCAAGGCAACGTCGAGATCTACTACAACAACTTCGTGCTGACGGCGGAGCAGGTCGTGTACGACCGCGCGCAGAACCGCCTGCGCGCCATGGGCAGCGTTCAGCTCAAAGACCCCAACGGCAACATCTCGCGCGCCGAGGAACTCGACATCACCGACAACTTCGGTGAGGCCTTCGTGCGCCAGCTCAGCGTCGTCACGAAGGACGACACGCGCATCGCCGGCGAGCGCGCCGTGCGCCGCGAGGGCAACGTCACCGAATTCGACAAGGCGAAATTCACGCCGTGTAAGAGCGATGGCAGCACGCCGCCGCTGTGGTGCATCACCGCCGCGCGCATCACGCACGACCAGAAGTCGGCGACCATCTCCTACCAGGACGCGGCGTTCGAACTGTTCGGCGTGCCCGTCCTGTACCTGCCCTACTTCGAGCATCCCGACCCCACGGTGAAGCGCCGTAGCGGCTTCCTGATGCCCTCGTTCGGCAACTCGAGCACCTTGGGCTTCGGCTTCGAGGTCCCGTACTATTTTGCGCTCGCGCCCAACTACGACTTCACCTTCCATCCCCGCTACTGGTCGAAGCAGGGCATGCTGTGGCAGGGCGACTGGCGCCACAAGACGAGCAGCGGCGAATACGTGGTCAACGTCGCCGGCATCGACCAGCAGACCAACGATCTCGGCGGCAGCGGGTGGCGCAGTTCACTTGAGACCAAAGGCCAGTTCGCGCTGTCGTCCTGGTGGCGCATGGGCTGGGATGTCACGCTCGAAAGCGACAAGACCTTCCGCCGCGCCTACGCGCTGGATTCCGTGCTGCAGACCGATCGCGTGAACCTCGCCTACCTGCAGGGCATGAGCGACCGCAACTACTTCGCCATGAAGGCCTACCAGTTCGGCGGCCTGACCTACGACAACGGCACCACCACGGCGTCCCGCGTCTTCCCGGTCATCGACTACAACTACATCGCCGGCCAGCCCGTGTTCGGTGGCGAACTTTCGTTCGACGCGCATACCCGCAGCATGACGCGCACCAACGGCGTCAATTCGAACGTGCTGGCGCTGGACGGCAACTGGCGCAGCAAGAACATCGACAACATCGGTCAGGTCTGGACCCCGTTCGCCAGCCTGAAGGGCAACGTCACCAACTACTCGGGCTACACGGTCGGCCCCACCTCGGATGACACCGTCTTCAACGGCGTCGCTGCTGCCGGCGTGACCTACTCCTATCCCTGGGTCGCCCACACCGCTTTCGGCTCCCACACGTTCGAGCCGACGGCGCAGATCATCACGCGCCAGAGCCGTGTCGATCAGTCGAAGATGCCGGACGAGGATGCACGCAGCCTCGTGTTCGACGACACGCTGCTGTTCGATACGGACAAGTTCTCGGGCTATGACCGCTACGAGACGGGCACGCGGGCCAACCTCGGCATCCAGTACACCTTCCAGGCCGCCAATGGCGTCTCCGCCAAGGGCGTGTTCGGCCAGAGCATCCACCTCGCCGGCCAGAACGCCTTCACCAATCCCGGCGTCGACACGGCCGGCATCGTCAATTTCTCGCCTTACAGCGGTCTCGGCAGCACGCGCTCCGACTACGTTGCCGGCGCCTACCTGACCCCCTGGCGCGGCTTCAACCTGATCTCGCAGGCGCGCTTCGACGAGCGCGACTGGACGCTCGTCCGCCAGGACTCGATCGCGCAGGCGACCTACGGGCCGGTCTCGGGCGTGCTGGGCTATACCTTCTCGCACTTCGACCCGTACACCGGCGCCGTCATCGACCAGCGCGAGCTGAACTCCACGCTGACGCTGCGACTGACCAACACCTGGTCCGTGTCGGGCATGATCCGCTACGACATCGACGCGACCAAGGTCATCCAGGACCAGTTGCAGCTCAAGTACGCGGACGAGTGCTTCGTGCTCTCGCTCAACTACATCGAGAACTACCTGCAGAATCCGACCATCAACCTCGTGCCCGATCGCACCATCATGCTGCGCTTCGAGCTGAAGCACATCGGCGACTTCGCCTATCGCACGAACGTGCTCAACAACGTGCTCGGCGAGCCCAACCGCGGCGGCACCATCCAGTAGGCCGTGGCTGGCCCTGCGCCACGCCCGATGGTCCGACGGTGTCTGGCTTTGCCTTCCGCCTTCCCTGCTGCACTGCACGCCGCCCCGGCTGCGCACCCTGCCATCGACATGCCATTCTTGGTCTTATAGTTCATGTGGATAGCGACTCCGCCCGCCGCCAGGGCGGAGTAAGATGCCATCCGACTCGCCCCCTGATCCAAGCGCAGGCTCCCGCATGAATGCCCGAGGCATTCGCACAACCCTCAGCATCGCCGCCGCCGTCGCGGTCGCCTTGACGTGCGCGGAAGCCCTCGGCGCCAGCACCAAAAAGGCGGCCCCCAAGGACGCGAGCGGCGAGAGAACGGTGACGCGCGGCGAGCAGGCCATCGTCCTGCTCATCAACGACGAGCCCGTCACCGCCTGGGAGATCGACCAGCGCGCCAACCTGCTCGCCTCCGGCGAGCGTCCCGCCGTCGATCTCAAGTCGCGCGCCGAAGCGCGCTGGAAACAGATCATCACCGATCCCAAGACCAACGAGCGCTTCCAGCAGCTCCTGAAGGAGAAGAACGTCCGCTCCAAGGAAGAGGCGATGGCGGTCCAGGCCAACTTCGTGAAGGGCCTGCAGCAGAACATGATCGAGCAGATCAAGCGCGAGTCGCGCGCCTCCATCATGCCCAAGGTGCGCAAGCAGGCGCAGGAGGAGCTGATCGAGGAGAAGATCAAGCTGCAGGAGGCCAAGCGCCTCGGCCTCGACATCACCGACGACGACATCAAGGGCGTGATCAAGGGCATCGCCGAGAACAACAAGATGACGGAGGACCAGTTCGTCCAGCACGTCAAACAGCTCGGCTTCGACATCTCGACCATGAAGAGCCGCTTCCGCGCACAGATCGCCTGGCGCGAAATCGTGCGCAAGAAGTACGGCGCCCAGATCTCCGTGAACCAGCGCGACATCGAGCGGGCCCTGACCAACGCCGCGAACGAAGGCGGCGCCGATACGGTCGAGTTGCAGGTCCACAAGATCAGCCTGCCGCTGCCCGGCTCCATGAACCAGAGCGTCATGGCACGCCGCTACGCCGAGGCCGATGCGCTGCGCTCCAGGTTCTCGGGCTGCCAGTCGACGGCCGAGCTTGCCCGCTCCGTCGGCGACGCCCGCTTCGACGACCTCAAGTTCGTGAAGCCCGGCACCATCTCGGAGCCGACGCGGTCGATGCTCTTGAGCGCGAAGGACGGCGACATGCTGCCGCCCGTCACCTCGCCCGGCGGCATTGAGGTCTATGCAGTCTGCGGCCGGCGTGCCATCAAGGACGAGAAACAGCAGCAAAAGGCTGCCGAAGACCTCCAGCAGCGCGAGCTCGAGTTGCATGCGCGCCGGTACCTTCAAGACCTGAAGCAGGATGCGCACATCGAGTACCGGTGACGAAGCAGGCGGCCCCGCTCGCGCGGGATTGCCGCTGGCTGTCACCATGGGCGATCCCGACGGGATCGGGCTCGATATCACGCTCTCGGCTTGGTTTGCCCGCCGCACGCTTGGGCTTCCACCCTTCGCTCTCTACGCCGACGTCGATGCGGTGCGCGCGCGTGCGCAAGCCCTGCGTCTCGATGCGCCCCTCTCCGTCATCGAGGCGCCGGAGGATGCGGCAGGTGTCTTCCCGCGTGCTCTTCCGGTCATCGCGCTCGACGCGCACGCAAAGAATGGCACCGGCACCATTGCATCGATCGAGCGCGCGACCGAGCACGTCGCGCGCGGCCGGGCGCTTGCGCTCGTCACCAACCCCATCACCAAGAGCAAGCCGGGCTTCGAGCGCCTGCCCTACCCGGGCCACACGGAGTTTCTCGCCGATCTCGCGCAGCGGTTCCTCGGTGGCCCGCGGCCCCATCCCGTGATGATGCTCGCGTGCGATCTCCTGCGCGTGGTGCCCGTCACCGTGCATATCCCCATCGCGCGCGTGCCCCAGGCCCTCACCGCGGACCTGCTCCGGCGCACGCTCGAGATCACGCACCGCAGCCTCGTGACCGACTTCGCCATCGCGTCCCCGCGCATCGCCGTCGCCGGCCTCAACCCGCACGCGGGCGAGCAGGGCCTCATCGGCCGCGAGGATATGGACGTGATCGCCCCCGTCATCGCGGAGGCCCGCAGTCGCGGCATGGAGGTGGCCGGGCCACTGTCCGCCGACACGATGTTCCACACCGAAGCGCGCGCCAACTACGACGCCGCGCTCGCGATGTACCACGACCAGGCGCTGATCCCGATCAAGACGCTGGCCTTCGACAGCGGCGTCAACGTCACGCTCGGCCTGCCCTTCGTGCGCACCTCTCCCGATCACGGCACGGCGTTCGCGCTCGCGGGCACCGGCAAGGCGCGGCCCGACAGTTTCATCGCCGCGCTGCGCCTCGCTCACACCATGGGCGAACGCCGCTTCCGGGCGCGAGCCCGATCATGAGCGGTGAGCCCGCCGACCCCGTCCCCGAAGCCGGCGGCCCCGAAGCTACCGGGCCGAGCCCAGACGGACTGCCGCCCCTGCGCGAGGTCATCGCCCGCCTCGGCCTCTCCGCCCGCAAGAGCCTCGGCCAGAATTTCATCCTCGATCTCAATCTCACGCGGCGCATCGCGCGCTCCGCGGGTCCCTTGGCTGGCCGGTCGGTGATCGAGATCGGCCCGGGGCCCGGCGGGCTGACGCGCGCGCTGTTGATCGAAGGCGCCGAACGCGTCGTCGCCGTCGAGCGCGACGAGCGCGTGCGGGACGCGCTCGACGAAATCGGCGCGCGCTACCCGGGTCGGCTCGAGGTGCGCTTCGACGACGCCGTCGGCACGCGCTGGAGCGATCTCGTCCCGCCCGGCGCCGGCAAGCCGATCATCGTCGCGAACCTGCCCTACAACGTCGCCACCATCCTGCTCATCGGCTGGCTCGAGAGCGAGCCCTGGCCGCCCTGGTTCCAGCGCATGGTGCTGATGTTCCAGAAGGAGGTGGCCGAGCGCATCGTCGCGCAGCCGGGCTCCAAGGCCTACGGGCGCCTCGCCGTCATCGCCCAGTGGCGCACGCGGCCGCGCCTGCTCTTTACGCTGCGCCCCGAGGCGTTCACACCGCCCCCATCCGTCTCGTCCGCCCTCGTCGATTTCACGCCCGTCGAAGCGCCGTCGCCGCCGTGCTCCGTGCGCACGCTGGGCGAGGTGACGGCGGCAGCCTTCGGCCAGCGCCGCAAGATGCTGCGCCAGAGCCTGAAAAGCCTCGTGCCGGATCCCGAAGCGTTGCTCGCCGCCGCCGATATCGCGCCCACCCTGCGCGGTGAAGTGCTGACCGTCGCGGACTTCGCGCGCCTCGCCTACGTGTTCGAGCGCTGGCCGACGCGCCGCACGCGCCAGCCGCACGCCTGACAGCGGCTTCGCAGCCGCACTGTGCTGTCATCACTGGAATGCTAAGCTCAAGGCCCGAATGCATAGGGCACGGAGCAAAGGCATGAGCCGCTCGAAGATCGGTGTGGCGCTGGGCAGCGGTTCTGCGCGGGGCTGGGCCCATATCGGCGTGCTGGAGGCGCTGGCGGAAGCCGGCATCGTGCCGGACGTGGTCGCGGGCTGCTCCATCGGTTCGCTCGTCGGCGCGGCGCTCGTGACGGGCAAGCTCGACGACCTCAAGGCCTTTGCCCTGTCGCTCAACTGGCGCGAGATCGCGCGCCTGACAGACGTGAAGCTGACTGCGGGCGGCCTCGTCGGCGGCGGCGAGGTCGTGGCGCTCCTCGACCGTCTCGGCATCTCCGCACCCATCGAAAGCCTGAAGACGCCCTACGTCGCCATCGCCACGGATCTTGGCACGGGCCGCGAGCAATGGCTGCGCGAGGGCCGCATCTCGGAGGCCGTGCGCGCGTCGATCTCGCTGCCCGGCATCTTCAGTCCCGCGCAACGCGACGGCCGCTGGCTGGTGGACGGCGGCCTCGTCAATCCCGTGCCCGTTTCGGCCTGCCGCGCGCTCGGCGCCGACATCGTCATCGCCGTCAATCTCAACGGCGATCTCGTCGGCCGCTATGGCGTGCCCCAGGATCCGGACGCCGCGCCCGCGGCACCCGAGTTCCTGTCCCGCGTCATCGACCAGATGCCGCTGCTGCTGCGCAAGCCCGCGGAAGCCGTGCTGCCGAAGC
>RXJK01000086.1:54336-64318 GCA_003963125.1 Hyphomicrobiales bacterium | reverse complement strand
GCACCCGCTTGTGCCGCTCGGCGGCGAGGATCGCCGACAGCGTCGCGTAGCTCGCCTCGATGTCGCTGTTGACGATGACGTAGTCGTATTCACCCCAGTGCGCGATCTCGCCGGCGGCGTTCGCCATGCGCCGCGCCACGACCTCCGCGCTGTCCTGCCCGCGCGAGGTCAGCCGGCGTTCCAGCGCCTTGCCCGTGGGCGGCAGGATGAAGATACTCACCACATCGGCGGCCATCTTCTCCCGGATCTGGCGCGCGCCCTGCCAGTCGATGTCGAACAGCGTATCGCTACCGGCGGCGAGCGCCTCCTCGACCGGCCCGCGCGGCGAGGCATAGTAGTTGCCGTGTACGAGCGCCCATTCGAGGAGCGCACCGGCGTCCTGCCGCTTCTTGAATTCGGCTTCAGTGATGAAGTGGTAGTCCTTGCCATCCACTTCGCCGCGCCGTGGCGCGCGCGTCGTCACCGACACCGAGACGCGAAGCGACGCGTCGGACGCGAGTAGCCGCTTCGACAGCGTGGTCTTGCCGGCGCCCGACGGCGAGGACAGCACGAGCAGAAGCCCGCGCCGGCCGATCGTCGGAGCCTGGGTGGCTGGGATCTGGTCGCGCGCGTCACTCAATGTTCTGCACCTGCTCGCGCATCTGGTCGATGATCGCCTTGAGTTCGAGGCCATGCCGCGTGATCTCGGCATCCGCCGACTTCGAGCACAGCGTATTGGCCTCGCGGTTGAACTCCTGTGCCAGGAAGTCGAACCGCCGTCCCGCGGGCTCCTTTGATCTCAGAAGCGCGCGCGCCGCTTCGATGTGGGCGCGCAGGCGCTGCAGTTCTTCCTCCACGTCGGCCTTCGTGGCAAGGAGCGCCGCCTCCTGGTAGAGCCGCCCCTCGTCGAGGGCCGACGCTTCCCCCATCAGCCGCGCGACCTGGTCCTTGAGCTTCTGCCGCATCGCTTCCGGGCCGTGGGCGGGAGAGGCGGCGACCTTGTGCACGAGCCCCTCGATGCCGGCGAGCTGCTGGGCGATGATGTCCGCGAGCCGCGCGCCTTCCTCGGCGCGCATCTTCACCAGCGCGCGCAGGGCGGCGTCGAGCCCGGCGAGCATCGCCTCCTGGCGCGCGCCCGCGTCGTCAGGACTTTCCTCCGCCTCTACCACTTCGAGCACGCCGCGAATGCCGAGCAGGGCTTCGGCTTGCGGGGGCGCACTCGCCGGGAGCCGCGCCCGCACCGCATCGAGCGCGGCGATTGCCTGGGCGAGCGCCGGCTCGTTGAGGCGGATCTGCGTCACGCCCTCGCTGCGCTTGACGTTGAGATTGATGGTCACGCTGCCGCGCACGAGATTGCGCGCGGCGATCTCTCGCGCGCGCGGCTCGAGCACCTCGTAGCCCGGTGCCAGCCGCAGCCGAAGGTCGAGCCCGCGGCCGTTCACGGAGCGCACTTCCCAGGCCCAGCTCACGGACCCCGCGTGCCCTTCCGTGCGGGCAAAACCTGTCATGCTCTTGATGGTCATGGGCGGGCAGAAGCACTCTTGATTTGGGCCGGGAGATTAGCCCCTCGCACCGGGCCCGCCAAGCGCGGTCCCCACGGCGGCAGTCGCACGGTGAAGGAAGTCCTACTGGGTCGCTGCGGGCGCCGGCGCTTTGGCCTTGGGAGCGGGCGCGGGCTTCTCGCCCTTGTCGGTCTTGTCCGAGACTGAGTTGAGCTTCTTGGGCTGGATCGGCGTGCCCTTGTCGGAAGTTTCCGCAGCCGCCGCAGCCGCCCCCTTCTTCTTGCTCTTCTCGGCCGGCTGCGCGGTCGTCGGCGTGTCGCCGCCGTCCTTCTTCGAACGGATCTCCTTCTCCACCGCGCGCCACTTCTGCACGCCGGCGTTGTGATCCTTCAGCGTCTCGGAGAAGGTGTGCCCGCCCGAGCCGTTCGCGACGAAATAGAGCTCCTTGGTGTCGGCGGGATTGAGCGTCGCTTCGAGCGCGGCGCGCCCGGGATTGCAGATCGGCGTCGGCGGCAGGCCCTCGATCTCGTAGGTATTGTGCGCGGTCTTCTGCGTCTTCTCGCTACGCAGGATCGGCTTGCCCCACACCGTCTTCCCGCCGAACAGGCCGTAGAGAATGGTCGGGTCCGACTGCAGCCGCATGTTGAGCTTGAGCCGGTTGACGAACACGGCGGCGACCCGGTCGCGCTCGTCGTTGCGCCCTGTCTCCTTCTCGACGATCGAGGCGAGCACCACCGCCTCGTCGATGGACTTGAAGGGCAGGCCCTGCTTGCGCGCTTCCCACAGCCGGTCGAGCGTCTTCTTCGATTCCGCCGCCATCAGGTCGAGCACGGCCTGCCGCGCCGTGCCGCGCTGGACCACGAAGGTCTCGGGCAGCAGCGACCCCTCGGCCGGCACATCGGTGATCTCGCCTGAGAGATTGGGATCGGCCTTCAGCCGCTCCACGATCTGGTAGCTCGTCAGCCCCTCGGGCACCGTCACCTTGTAGGAGACGGTGCGGCCCTCGGTCAGCACTTCGACGACGTGGCGCACGCTCGCGTGGTCCACCACCTCGAAGTCACCGGCCTTGATCTGCACCGGCTTGCCGCCGCTGATCCAGGCGCTGAACTTCGTCAGAAGATAACCCGCCACGAACAGCCGGCGGTCGCTGACGACGCCTTCGCGCTCGAGCCGCCCGCCGATCTCGACCGCGCCATCGCCCTTCGGCACCACGACCACTTTCGTCTTTTCGAGCGGGCCTTGCGCATCGAGCTGCGAGTTCACCGCAAAGCCGATGCCGCCGCCGATCAGCATGAGCAGCAGAACGAACGTGAGGACACCGTTGAGGGCGCGCAGGAAGGGCCGCAGCGGCCCGCGGCTCTCGCGATCGGGACGCCGCCGCCGTGCCGCTGTGGGGCGCGTCTGCTCCTGCCTGTCCGACGAACGGCGCGCGACGGCCCCGGCGCTTCGGCCGAGTGTCGCATCGCCAGATCCCGCCGGTCGGCGGCCCATCATGTGTGCGCTCCTCGTCGCAACGCGAAAGCGGTCCGAAGCCCTCTCAGGATCGCGGGCGCATGGAGTGGGTTCAACGGCGCACTCGGACGCGACAAACCGACCAGGGCTAACGGACTCAAGCGATCGAACCTAATTGGAAATGTGGCGAAAGCGCGAAGGTTTGGCAATCGCTTGGCAGCTGGCGTTGCGCCGCCGCGAGCGCTGCGGAGCCACAAGTTGTGTATAAATCCGATGTGGCCGTCGCACGTCCGCCGAACGGCCTGGATCGAGGTCAGTTCGTGTAGCGCCGCATCACCAGCGAGGCATTGGTACCGCCGAAGCCGAACGAGTTCGACAGCGCCACGTTGATCTCGCGCTCGCGTGCCTTGTGCGGCACGAGATCGATGGCCGTGCTCACCGAAGGATTGTCGAGGTTGAGCGTTGGCGGGGCGATGTTGTGCGTGATCGCCAGCACCGAATAGATGGCTTCGACCGAGCCCGCCGCGCCGAGCAGATGCCCGATCGCCGACTTGGTGGAGGACATCGACAGCGTGCCCGCCGCGTTGCCGAACAGGCGCTCGACGGCTGCGAGTTCGATCTCGTCGCCCATGGTCGAGGTACCGTGGGCATTCACGTACTGGATGTCGGAGGCCTGGATGTTGGCGCGCTTCAAGGCTGCGCGCATGGCGCGGTAGGCGCCGTCGCCGTCCTCGGACGGCGCCGTGATGTGATAGGCGTCGCCGGACATGCCGTAGCCGATCACCTCGGCGTAGATTTTCGCGCCGCGCTTCAGCGCGTGGTCGAGGCTCTCGAGCACGACGATGCCGGAGCCCTCGCCCATGACGAAGCCGTCCCGGTCCTTGTCGTAGGGACGCGACGCCTTCGTCGGCTGGTCGTTGAAGGTGGTGCACAGCGCGCGGCAAGCGGCGAAGCCTGCGATCGAGATGCGGCAGAGTGGGCTTTCGGTGCCGCCCGCGACCATCACGTCGGCATCACCCAGCGCGATGAGGCGCGCGGCATCACCGATCGCATGCGCGCCGGTGGAGCAGGCCGTGACGACGGCGTGGTTGGGACCCTTGAGGCCGTGCCGGATCGAAACGTAGCCGGACGCGAGATTGATCAGCCGGCCGGGAATGAAGAACGGGCTGATGCGACGCGGCCCCTTCTCCTGCAGCAGCAGTGAGGTTTCCGCGATGCCCTGCAGGCCGCCGATGCCGGAGCCGATCAGAACCCCGGTGCGCTCCTGCTCCTCGTTCGTCTTCGGCGCCCAGTTGGCGTCGGCGAGCGCCTGCGTCGACGCCGCCATCGCGTAGATGATGAAGTCGTCGACCTTGCGCTGCTCCTTGGGCTCCATCCAATCGTCGGGATTGAACTTGCCCTCGGACTGCGAGCCGCGCGGAATGAAGCAGCCGATCTGGCAGGCGAGGTCGTCGACCTTGAATTCCTCGACCCTGCGCGCGCCGCTTTCTCCCGCCGTCAGACGCTTCCAGTTGACGTCGACGCCGCTGCCGAGGGGAGTGACGAGCCCCAGACCAGTGATGACGACGCGCTGCAGCATGATGACGTTTCCCGACAGCTTCTAGCCTTCGCTTGGCGCCCCGCGTGCGCTCCCCTCGAAGGAATGCACTGCAGGGCAGGCGGGCCGGCCGGCGCGGAAGGCGTTGAAGCGCAGGCCGTCAGCCTCGCGCGCTCCCGCAGGAGCGCCGGGATCAGGCCGCGCTCGCGTTCTTCTCCAGGAACTTCACAGCGTCGCCGACCGTCTGGATCTGCTCTGCGGCGTCGTCCGGGATTTCGCAGCCGAACTCTTCCTCGAATGCCATCACAAGCTCGACCGTGTCGAGGCTGTCAGCGCCAAGGTCGTCGATGAAGCTCGCGTTGTCGGTGACCTTGTCGGCCTCGACTCCCAGGTGCTCGACAACGATCTTCTTCACACGTGCGGCGACGTCGCTCATCGTTTCATGTCCTCGGCTTTAATCTGAACCATCTTAGTGGCGTTTTTCAGTGAGATCGTTGGGGGCCGAACCCGTAACTGGTAAGCACGCCGGGCTTCGGATTCGAGTTGGCCCGGAGCCCTAGTGCCCCCAGGTTTCACGCGAAATCTCGGCGCTGTTAACACGTTTCCAGGGGCTTGACCAGCGCCTCCCTGAGGCTTTCACGGCCAATATTCTCATTCGCTGCAAGCCGTTCAGATCATGATCATTCCGCCGTTCACATGAAGGGTTTGACCCGTCATGTAAGCGGCCTCCGGAGAGGCCAGATAGACGGTGGCGGCAGCGATGTCTTCGGGCGTCCCGAACTTCTGCGCAGGGATGGCTTCCTTGATGGTCGCGGTCTGCTTCTCGTTGAGGGCATCCGTCATCGGCGTCGAGATGAAACCCGGCGCGATGCAGTTAACCGTAATGCCGCGCGAGGCCACTTCGCGGGCCAGCGATTTCGACATGCCGATCATGCCGGCCTTGGAAGCCGCGTAGTTGCCCTGGCCGGGGTTGCCGATGATGCCGCTCACGGACGAAATATTGATGATGCGGCCGAAGCCTGTCTTGGAGCGCATCATGTGCCGGGCGCCCGCCCGCATCAGCATGAAGGTGGCCGTGAGGTTGACCGCGATCACCTCGTCCCACTGCTCGTCCTTCATCACCATGAACAGGTTGTCCTTGGTGAGGCCGGCGTTGTTCACCATGATGTCGAGACGGGACACCTTGGCGACCGCCTCGTCGACGAGCTTGGCCACCTGCGCCTTGTTGCCGAGATCGCAGGGTACAACGTGCACGCGCGAGCCGAGCTCGGTCGCCAGCGCCTCGAGCTTGTCCTGCTGGCGCCCCGAGATGACGACGGTCGCCCCCTGCTTGTGCAGCGCCCGGGCGATGGCCCCGCCGATGCCGCCCGTGGCGCCCGTCACGAGGGCGGTCTTGTCGGTGATCTCGAACATGTGGGGTCGCTCCTTAAGCGGTGAGGGCCGCGAGAGCGGCATCGATGTCTGCGGGCGTGCCGATGGACACGGCGTTGAGGGTCGGCACGATGCGCTTGGCGAGGCCGGCGAGCACCTTGCCCGAGCCGATCTCGAACAGGTCCGTCACGCCCGCATCCGCCATGGTCATGACGCATTCGCGCCAGCGCACGGTGCCGGTCACCTGCTCGACCAGGCGCTTCTTGATGTCCTCGGGGTCAGAAATGGGCTGCGCGAGCACATTGCAGACGACCGGCACGGCCGGCGCCTTCACGGTGATCTTGGACAGTGCTTCTGCCATCGCGTCGGCGGCGGGCTTCATGAGAGCGCAGTGGAAGGGCGCCGACACGTTGAGCGGCATGAAGCGGCGCACGCCGTGCGCCTTGGCGAGCCCCGCGGCCCGGTCGATCGCGGTCTTGGCGCCGGAGATTACGGCCTGCGTCGGCTCGTTGTCGTTGGCGAGCTGGCAGACTTCGCCTTGGGCCGCTTCCGCCGACAGTTTCTCCGCCACGTCCTTGCCGACGCCCAGAAGTGCCGCCATCGCGCCTTGGCCGACGGGGACGGCGGCCTGCATCGCCTGTCCACGGATGCGCAGGAGGCGGGCGGCATCCGACACGCTCAAGGCCCCGGCGGCGGCGAGCGCCGAATACTCGCCGAGCGAGTGGCCTGCGACGAACTTCACCTTATCCGCGAGCTTGAAGCCTTTTTCCGTCTCCAGCACGCGCATCACGGCGAGCGAAGCAGCCATCAGGGCTGGCTGCGCATTCTCGGTCAGGGTGAGGGTATCGAGCGGCCCATTGGCCATGAGGTCCGACAGCTTCTGGCCCAGTGCCTCGTCGACCTCGGCGAACACCGCCCGCGCAGCGGGGAAGGCCTTGGCGAGCTCTGCACCCATGCCCACGGCCTGGCTGCCCTGGCCCGGAAATACGAATGCGCGTGCCATTTCCGTACCCTTGAGTGTTGTTCCGCCCGCCGTGCGCTTCACCACACGAGGCGCAAGCGTGTCAAGGCAAAGCGAGTGCCGCCCAGGCCGACGCTCGCTATCACGGGCGGCCCGGCGACATCGTCTGCAGTCTCGTTAAGCACGTCCCGGCGCCAGTTGGCTGTTGCCCCCGGAACATTTTCGGCTATAAGGGCGCCCTTACCCGCTCCGGTTGGAGGCTGAAGGGGAGGTCGGCTCGCGCCGACAGGGCATCCGCCCGGCTCCCAGTGTCTCCGCTCTTTCGGGTCCTTTGGGCCTTTCCGCGCTCTTGCGAGCGTTTCGGGCCCAAAAGGGGCTATGCGCCGGAGGTACAAAACGATGGAAGGAAAGGCACCGCATGCCGCTCTATGAGCATGTGTTCCTGGCACGCCAGGACATTTCGCAGGCCCAGGTCGAGGCCCTGACGAAGGAATTCTCCCAGGTGATCGAGGAAGGTGGCGGCAAGATCGCCAAGTCCGAGTACTGGGGCGTCAAGACCATTGCCTTCAAGATCAAGAAGAACCGCAAGGCGCACTATTCGCTGCTCAACATCGATGCTCCCCCGGCGGCCATCGCCGAGATGGAGCGCCGCATGGGCATCTCGAGCGACATCATCCGCTTCCTCACGGTGCGGGTGGAAGAGCACGAGGCCGAGCCTTCCGTGCAGATGCGCAAGTCCGATCGCGATGATCGCCGTGACGGCGACCGCGGCGGCTTCCGCGGTCCCGGCGGCGGCGGTGGCTTCCGCGGCGACCGTGGTCCCGGCGGTGGTGGCGGCTTCCGTGGCGATCGTGGTCCCGGCGGCGGTGGCGGCTTCCGTGGCGATCGTGGCCCCGGTGGCGGCGGTGGTTTCCGTGGCGATCGCGAAGGCGGCTTCCGCCGCGATGGCGCGCCGCGTCCCCCCCGTGATGATGCGCCCCGCAGCGAGGAGGCATAATCCATGTCCGATATTCAGCAGATCGCAGCCCGCCGCCCGTTCCAGCGCCGTCGCAAGACGTGCCCCTTCTCGGGCGATAAGGCACCGAAGATCGACTACAAGGACGTGCGCCTGCTCGGCCGCTACGTCTCCGAGCGCGGCAAGATCGTGCCCTCGCGCATCACGGCGGTCTCCGCCAAGAAGCAGCGCGAACTTGCCAAGGCCATCAAGCGGTCGCGCTTCCTCGGCCTTCTGCCCTACGTGATCAAGTGAGTGCCGGCGGCAGCACGTCTGCCGCCAACGCCTATTAGAAGTACCAAGGTTGGGACGGCGCGGGCCGCCTGTAGCAGAAAACCCGCCGCCGTCTCTAACCGCCATTTGCGCGGGACAGCTCGAAGTCATGCCACCGACGACCCCCTTGGGGCTCATTATCGGCCTTGCCGGCGGCCTCGCGTCCGCCGTGCTGTTCTATTCGGCCGTGCGCGGGTCTCCGACGCTGAGCGTCGTCCTGCTGCTTCTGAGCCCGCTGCCGACCCTGATCGCCGCCATCGGCTGGGGCACCGCGGCCGCCGCCGTGAGTGCGCTCGCCTGTGCGCTGGTGATGGCGATAACGGTCAGCCTCTCCTCCGCCGTCGGCAGCCTCGTGACGCTGGGCGT
Source organism: Hyphomicrobiales bacterium (assembly GCA_003963125.1). Classification (GTDB taxonomy): domain Bacteria; phylum Pseudomonadota; class Alphaproteobacteria; order Rhizobiales; family Hyphomicrobiaceae; genus AWTP1-13. Next base: position 55,883 of record RXJK01000086.1, on the reverse strand, counting down.
ACCGGCGATGGGCGTCGCCTATGTGGGCTTTCTCAGTCGCGCAGTCGGTGGCGATGTGGACCAGCGCGAGTGGTACCCGGCCGGCAGGATCATCGCCGCCATCGCCTTCTACGGCGGCGCTCTCCCCTTGCTCATCGTCATGCTGTCGGGCACTTCCTTCGAGGATCTGCGTGAACCGCTCGGCGAAGCCCTGCGGCGGTTTTCGCGCGAGGCGGCCCTCGACCTCGGCCTGCAGCCCGTGACCGAAGGCCAGCTCAAGTCGGCGACCGACCTCCTCATCATGCTGCTGCCGGGCTTCATCGCCGGCTATTGGACGGCGATCTTCAGCCTCAACACCTACGTGGCCGGCCGCATCACGCGCGCTTCCGGCGCCCTGGTGCGGGACTGGCCCGATCTCCCCGCCATGAAGCTGCCGAAGGACGCGCTTGTCGTCTTTGCCATCGCGCTGCTGGCGACGTTCGCCACCGGCCTCGTTGCCATCGTCGGTGTCAGCCTCGTCGGCAGCCTGCTGTTCGCCTTCTTCCTCGCGGGCCTCGCCCTCATGCACACAATCGCGCGCCGGCGCGGCATCGCGCTGCTGGTGGCGACCTACGCCGCGCTCGTCCTGGCGGCCCCCTACACGGCGGCCCTCCTCATCCTGTGCGGCCTCACAGACACCGTGCTCGATCTCAAGGGCCGCTTCGGCGGTCCCAAACCCATCGCCTGATCGAAATTTCCGATAACCCATCCCCAGAACGGAGAACAAACATGCAAGTCATCCTCCTCGAGCGTATCGGCCGCCTCGGCCAGATGGGCGACGTCGTCAACGTCAAGGACGGTTTCGCCCGCAATTTCCTCCTGCCGCAGAAGAAGGCGTTGCGCGCCACCGACGAGAACCGCAAGCGCTTCGAGAAGGACCGTGCCCAGCTCGAAGCCCGCGACCTCGCCCTGAAGAAGGAAGCCCAGGCCGTCGCCGACAAGCTCTCCGGCAAGTCCTTCGTCGCCATCCGCCAGGCCGGCGATACGGGCCAGCTCTACGGCTCCGTCTCCACCCGTGACATCGCCGAGCTGATCACGGCGGGGGGCTTCACGGTCGACCGCCGCCAGATCGTCCTCGAGAAGGCGATGAAGAACCTCGGCGTGCACCCGGTCAAGGTCGCGCTCCACCCCGAAGTCGTGGTGCCGGTAACCCTCAATGTCGCCCGCTCCGAGGACGAGGCCGAGCGCCAGTCCCGCGGCGAGGACGTGACGGTCGTCAAGGAAGAGGCGGTCGAGCTCGAAACCTTCAACGCCGACGCCATGTTCGAGGAAGGCTCGCGCGAGGGCGGCGAGGAGCCTGCGGAAGAGGCCTCGAAGTAACCGAACAGGCCGTCACCGTCCGTATCCGGACGGTCACATCCGGACCCATCGAGACGCGTCGGGTGCCCACCCGGCGCGTCTTCGTTTTGAAGCGTACCGGACGCCCCGGCTGTTCAACGGGCGGATTTTCATGCCATAGTTGTAAAAGCAGCCGGTCATTGCAGGCTGCGGAACGAGACGGCATTCAGAGCAATTGTCGTGTCATGTTC
>RXJK01000086.1:50624-54286 GCA_003963125.1 Hyphomicrobiales bacterium | reverse complement strand
CTTCTCACGCGCTTGGTCAAGGACGGATCCTTGACCGTGATCGACGCGGCCGGCGCCTCCCACACCTACGGGGACGGACACGGCAGCCGCGTCGCCATCAGGATCGCCGATAGCCGGCTCGAGCGGCATCTGGCCACCGATCCCGAACTGGCGCTGGGCGAAGGCTACATGGATGGCCGCCTCGTCATGCTCGAGGGCCGCATCTACGACCTCCTCGCCCTCCTCCTCTCCAACGCGCGCAACCACAAGATCCCCGGCTGGACCCACGCCGCCAGCACGAGCCGCTACCTGCTGCGCCGCTTCAAGCAGTTCAATCCCCGCCGGCGCGCCGAACGCAACGTCGCCCACCACTACGACATCAAGGGCGACATCTACGATCTCTTCCTCGACAGGGATCGCCAGTATTCCTGCGCCTACTTCACGCCGGGCGCCGATCTCGAAGAGGCGCAGCTCGCCAAGAAGCTGCATCTCGCCGCCAAGCTCGCCATCGAACCCGGCCACCGCGTGCTCGACATCGGCTCGGGCTGGGGCGGCCTCGGGCTCTATCTCGCCAAGGCCACGGGCGCCAAGGTCACCGGCATCACCTTGAGCCGTGAGCAGCTGAAGGTGTCGAACGAGCGCGCGGCCAAGGAAGGCATCGCGCACGCCGCCCGCTTCCTGTTCGAGGATTATCGCGATCTCGCAGGCCAATACGACCGCATCGTCTCGGTCGGCATGTTCGAGCACGTGGGCGTCAACCACTACGTGACCTACTTTCGCCGCGTGCGCGAGCTTCTCGCCCGCGACGGCGTCGCCGTCATCCATTCCATCGGCCGGTCCGAGCAGCCGTGCGCGACCAATCCGTTCATAGCGAAGTACATCTTCCCGGGCGGCTATATCCCGTCCCTGTCCGAGATGGTCGCCGCGATCGAGAAGTCCGGCCTCATCATCTCCGACGTGGAGATCCTGCGCCTGCACTACGCCGAGACCCTCAAGGCCTGGCGAGAACGCTTCGTCGCGCATTGGGACGAGGCGAGCCGCCTCCTCGATGAGACCTTCTGCCGGATGTGGGAGTTCTATCTCGCGGGCTCCGAGACGGCTTTCCGCTATCAGGACCTGGTCGTCTTCCAGGTGCAGCTCGTCCGCCGCATCGAGACGCTGCCCATGACCCGCGATTACATGCTGCACAAGGAGCAGGATCTGCGCACACAGGCCGCGCATCCGCCCGCGCATGCGGTCCGAGCGGCAGGGGAATGAACCGGCAGCCTTAACGCGCCTCCTGACAGGCACTCGTGCGCCCGCACGCCCTTGCATGCCAAACGCTTTTCGCGCATTCCTCAGGGCACGCAGATAGCCCGGCGCCGAGCCTTGCGGCTGCGGCACACCCTCAGGAGATCCATAAAATGCGTAATTTCCACTTCCCCGGGCGCTCGCCCGTGTTCGGGCGCCGGGCGATGTGTGCGACGTCTCATCCCGCCGCCAGCCTCACCGCGATCGACATCATCAAGTCCGGCGGCAATGCCGTCGATGCCGCGATCGCCGCGGCGGCCGTCCTCGCCGTCGTCGAGCCTGCTATGACTGGTATCGGCGGCGACTGCTTTGCCCTGATCCACAAGCCCGGCCGCAAGAAGCTGATCGCGCTGAACGCCTCCGGTCGCGCCCCCAAGGCCGCGACGCCCGAATTCTTCGCCTCGAAGGGCCTGAAGAAGTTCGAGACGACCAACGTCCACTCCGTCACCGTCCCCGGCGCCATCGACGGCTGGTGCACGCTGCACGCCGACTACGGCTCGATGCCCTTCGACAAGCTCCTCGAACCCGCCATCGAACTCGCCGACAAGGGCTTCGTCGTCGCCCCGCGCGTCGCCGCCGACTGGGCCAACGGCGCCCGCAAGCTGACCGGTGCCGGCGCCAAGCTGAACCTCCTCAAGGATGGCAAGGTGCCCAAGGCCGGCGAAGTCATGCGCTTCCAGGCGCTCGCCAAGACGCTGCGCAAGATCGCCAAGGAAGGCCGCGCCGGCTTCTACGAGGGCGAGGTCGCCCGCGACATGGTGAAGGAACTGAACGCGCTCGGCGGCTGCCATACGGTCGAGGACTTCGCCGCGCAGCGCTCGAGCTACGTCGAACCGATCTCGGTCGACTACAAGGGCGTGGACCTGTGTGAGCTGCCGCCCTCCAACCACGGCATCGTCGCGCTGATCATGCTGCGCATGCTGGCCAAGCTCGGCAAGATGCCGGCCAACCCGGTCTCCGCCGAGCGCTATCACGTCCTGATGGAAGTCGCCCGCCAGGCCTTTGCCATGCGCGACGCCTTCTGCGCCGACCCCGACATGGCGGATGTGCCCGTCGAGCACATGCTCAGCGACGCCGTGATCGAGAAGCTGTGCAAGCGCATCGATCGCAAGAAGCATCGTCCCGAGCTCGGCCCCATCCCGCAGCCGGCCGGCTCCGACACCGTGTGCTTCTCCATCGTCGACGAGAAGGGGCTGACGGTGTCGTTCATCAACTCGCTCTACGGCGACTTCGGCACCGGCATCTGCACGGCCAAGACCGGCATCACGCTGCACAACCGCGGCGAGGGCTTCGTGCTCGATCCGAAGCATCCGAACTGCGTCGCGCCCGGCAAACGGCCCATGCACACGCTCGTGCCCGCCATGGCCATGAAGGACGGCAAGCCGATGATGGCGTTCGGCGTCATGGGCGCGCACTTCCAGCCCATGGGGCACGTCTACATGATGAGCAACATGCTGGATTACGGCATGGACGCCCAGGAAGCCGTCGATACCCCGCGCGTGTTCTTCGAGGGCGACGCGCTGCACGCCGAGTACAGCGTGCCGGATGCCGTCGTCAGCGGCCTCGAGGCCATGGGGCACAAGGTCAAGAGGCGCGAATTCCCGTGGGGCGGCGGCCAGATCGTCCAGTTCGACCGCGAGAACGGCACCCTCATCGGGGCTTCCGATCCGCGCAAGGACGGGCTTGCACTCGGCTACTGAGGATCAAGGCGGGCGGTCATCTCAGCGCCGCTCGCCACCTACTTGAGCCGGGATGCCGCGAGGCGCAGGCCATCCAGGATCGGGTGATAGGCCTCCTCGTCGCGGGCTTCCGGATAGACGAGGTACACAGGTGCCGTGAACGTGCGCGAGCGGGCCGGAATGCGCAGGCGCCCCCGCTTGAGATGCCCCCGCACCAGCCGATGCGGCAGATATCCCGATCCCTCGTTCGCCAGCAGATAGTCGAGCCCCAGCGAGCCGAGGTCCAGGTTCACGCCGCTCGTATAGTCCGGGTAGTGCGCCGCGTGCTCCGCCTGGAACTCCTCCCCCCAGTCGAAGAAGATGTAGTTCGGCCGCCGGCTCCCTGGCGGTGCGCTCGACACCATCACGAACTCCTCGTCGAAGAGATGCTCGACGCTGAGGCCCGGCGGCTGTCCCGGACGGTACATCACCGCCATGTCGAAGGTGCCCTCGAGCAGGCGCTGGATGATCACTGCCGACAAGGATGCGCTCGCCGAGATGGCGAGATCGGGCATCGTTTCGCGCATCCACGCGATCCACTTGAGGAGAAACCCGTCCCATAACGTCGCATGTGCGCCAACGGCGAGATGATCGCGATAGGGACCTGAGAGACCGACTTCGAGCTGCGCGTGCTGCCACACGCGCACGAGCGCGAGCGCGTGCTTCTGGAACTGA
>RXJK01000086.1:7490-50574 GCA_003963125.1 Hyphomicrobiales bacterium | reverse complement strand
GCCGCTCTTGGAACGTTCGAAAAGTGGCCGTCCGAACAGCTCTTCCAACGACTTGATGCGTGCTGAGACTGTGGATTGCGTGACGTTCATCCTGCGGCCGGCTTCGATGAAGCTGCCGGTTTCGGCGACCATCAGGAACGTGCGTGCGAGCTGGATATCCATCGCGATCGAAGCGCTCTTCAAGCTCTCTTCGATCTATCTATCGAAACCTTCGATAGCCGTCAGCGGAAAAATCCATTTGTGGTCCCAACAAAAAATTTTCACATTGACAGCGCTCGAACGCGGATTCGAGTGACACTGAAGAGGAAGAGACTATGAAGGCGAAGAAGACCGCTAAGAAAGCCGCCAAGAAGGCACCGGCGAAAAAGAAGCCGGCGAAGAAGAAGAAATAACGAACGGAGTGATGCATCCCTTGAACCGACCCGTCGTGCTGCGTTCGGTACGTTGCTGCCTCTTCATCGGTGCCTTGGTGGGCTTCTCTAGTGCCCACGCCGCGGTCACCATCACGAACCGAGATGACTTGGATCACACGATCACGATCATCGAGGGTGAGGCTAAGACGCAGCACGTGCTCAAACCCTCGCAATCGCTGACGGGGGTCTGCGAGAAAGGGTGCAATCTCCGGATCGACGACGACGAAGAAGACGATCCCTACCAGCTCAAGCCCGATGTTGCCGTCTCCATCGAGGACGGCGTTCTCTACTATGAACCGGATGCCCCAGCGGCTCCGCCGGCACCTCAGCCGCAGCCGAGCCCCGGTGTGAAGGGCAACAAGGGCTGATCGAAGCTCACGGACATCGTCTTCTCTCCTAGCGCCTGAGACCGGGCCACCCATTGCGGCGGCTCGGTCTCAGGCGTAGTCGTTTCAGGAGGCGGGACGGAGCAGCCGTCGGAGGTTCAGGGCACGAGCGCGGGCAGCGGCGCGTCCACGGTCGGCGCGATCCGGGCTTCGAACGTCCCCCGCAGCACCCTGTCGAGGTCGCCCATCGCGGCCGTGAGCCCCAGGTCCCCGAGGCTCGTCACCCCCGCATCCGAGATCCCGCAGGGCACGATGCCCGCAAAGTGCGTCAGGTCCGGATCCACATTGATGCTGATGCCATGCGTGCTGACCCAGCGCCGCAGACGCACGCCGAGGGCCGCGATCTTGTCCGTCGCCGGCTTTCCTTCGCGCACGTGATCGACCCACACGCCGACACGATCGGGCCGCGTCGAACCCGTCACGCCGAGGTCGGCGAGCGCCGCCACCGTCCAGGTCTCGAGGCCGGTGACGAAGCGGCGCACGTCGCCGAAGCGGCGCTTCACGTCGAGCATCACGTAGACGATGCGCTGCCCCGGCCCGTGATACGTGAACTGTCCGCCACGTCCGGCCTCATAGACGGGAAAGCGGCCGGGTTCGAGCAGATCCTGCGGTTTCGCGCTCGTGCCCGCCGTATAAAGCGGGGGATGTTCGAGGAGCCAGATGGCTTCACGCGCCGTGCCATCGGCGATCGCTTCGCCGCGCGCGCGCATGAACGCGAGCGCCGCCTCGTAGGGCACGAGATCCGGCGAGACGATCCAGTCGACGGGCGGCGGCGCGGGCGTCACGTGTGAAGCACCTTGTTATCGGTCCCGTCGATATAGCGAGCCGAAAGCGATCCGGCCATGGCTGGCAGTCTTTAGCCTGGCGCCAAGGCCATCAAGCCAAGGTCAACGCACATCCCAGAGCCGCAACCCCGGTCCGCCCACCCCATTCGATCTCGCAAGCCTTTGATCTTGCGACCGTCTCCCCTGGTATCCGGGAAACCGGTGGGCGCCGCACGCAGGCGCTTGTGGCGGCCGTCGCCATTTGCTATGAGGCGGTTCCTCATTGATGCGGTCGTGGCGGAATTGGTAGACGCACTACCTTGAGGTGGTAGCGCCGCAAGGCGTGAAGGTTCGAGTCCTTTCGACCGCACCATTCCTGAAAGTGGCGAGGCCTGAGTTTCCAGGCACCCGGTGCAGCCCCTGGACGGGGAGGCCGATGTTGCGCGCGGCCCGTCGCACGCACGCATACGGAAGCTTCACGACGGGTTCATGGGCGCCAAGCATGATGCAGATCGGCGGCGGACGGATCGCCGCCCTTTTGCAAAGGACACACAATGAAATCCTTCATGCTTGCCGGCGCCCTCCTGGTTCTCGGCGCTTCGGCAGGCAGCGCCCAATACGCTCCCTGGCAGCAGGGCGCCTATCCCTATGCGCGCCATCATCACCACGTCTGCCAGGAAAAGGCGCGTCGTCTCTTCCAGTTCGAGCGCCGCGCGGCCAGCGACGGCCGCCTCTCGCGCTCCGAGCGCGAAGTGATCCGCGACCTCGAGCGCGATCTCAATCGCACCTGCGGCGGCTATCGCCATCGCGGCTGACGCGCGACGCATCTCGAGCCTGACGATCCCTGGCCGCGCGAGCGACCGGGGATTTTCTTTGCCGCCACGCGTTTCATCGGCATGTCGAAATCGCGGTGCAAGCAGATCGGGTGCTGCTGGAGCAACGCGCCATGTGCCGCTGGATCGCTTACGTCGGTGACGCCGTCTTCCTGGAAACCTTCGTGGCCCTGCCGCGGCAATCGCTGGTCGCGCAAAGCCATCACGCGCGCGAATCCCGCACCGACGTGAACGGCGACGGCTTCGGCATCGGCTGGTACGGCGAGCGCGCACGCCCCGGCATCTTCCGCGACATCCGCCCGGCCTGGAGCGACGAGAACCTGCTCTCGATCTCGCATCAGGTCCGCTCGCGCCTCTTCTTCGCCCACGTGCGCGCCTCGACGGGCACCGCCTCGACGCGGGCGAATTGCCATCCCTTCTCGCTCGGCTCCTGGATGTTCATGCACAACGGCCAGATCGGCGGCTATTCCAAGATCAAGCGCCGCATCGAGCAGATGATCCCCGACCATCTCTACGAGCACCGGCACGGCAGCACCGACAGCGAGGCGCTGTTCCTTCTGCTGCTGGCAAACGGCCTCGACAGCGGTCCGGCCGAAGCTGTGCGGCGTACGCTCTCGGCGGTGCGCGGCGTCATGGTGGAGGCCGGCGTCGAGGAGCCGCTGCGCGTCACGGCGGCCTTCACCAAGGGCGGCCCCATTTACGCCGTGCGCTATGCCAGCGACGACGCCCCGCCGACGCTCTATACGCGCCCCTCCGACGACCGGGAGGGGTTCCTCGTCGTCTCCGAGCCGCTCGACGACGCGCGCGATGGCTGGCAGGCCGTCCCCCCGCAGACCGTCCTCACCGTGTCGGCGGCGATGGTCTCAGGGCTCCCGCTGGCGCTCTAGCGCTACGCGCCCTTTGCAATCTTGCGCTCGATGCGGCGGTCGGGCACCAGCCAGATGAGCGCCACCAGCACGTAAAGGCCATGCGAGATCCAGGGCGCCACGAACGCGAGCGCAATGGCAGTGAGATAGATGAGCGGCGAAAGCTTTCCCTTGAGATCGCGGCCGAGCGCCCGCGCCAGCGGCCCGTCCCTGCCCTGCACTCTGATGATGGTGATCTGCAGGATGTAGTAGGCGATCGCGGGCATCAGCAGCGTGACGCCGTAGAGCGCGGTCGGAACGGCGGCGAAATGGTTCTCGCCCATCCAGCCGGTCGCGAACGGCACGAGCGAGAGCCAGAACATCAGATGCATGTTGGCCCAGAGGACGACGCCGTCGACCTCCTGCACCGCTGCCATCAGATGATGATGATTGTTCCAGTAGATCGCGATGTAGACGAAGCTCAGGACATACGTGAGGAAGACGGGAACGAGCGCACCCAGCGCGGCGAGATCCGCGGAATGCGGAACCTTCAGTTCCAGCACCATGATCGTGATGATGATGGCGATGACGCCGTCGCTGAAGGCTGTCAGGCGTTCCTTGGGCATGCGTCCCTCCCTCCTGTTGCGGGCCGCACGTCGGCCTTCCCCCGCATGCTGGCCGCGCAGTCCCACGGGACGCAAAAAGGGCGGCCGTAGCCGCCCTCAACTGCAACCTCGGACGAGCTTACCCGGCCTTCGCCACGGCGCGCGCCGCGATGACGCCGACGAGATGCGCTCGATAGTCCGCCGCGGCGTGGATATCGCTGTTCATCATCGACGGATCGGTCGTGATGCCCTTGAGCGCGTCCGGCGACCACGACTTGGCGAGCGCCGCCTCCATCGCCTTGTGTCGGAACACGCCGTCGTTGCCGGCCCCCGTCACGGCGACACGGATCTCGCTGCCCGTCTGGGCGACCGCGACGCCGACGAGCGCATAGCGCGAGGCCGGGTTGGCAAACTTCACGTAGGCGAACTTCGTGGGCTGCGGGAACGAGAAGCGCGTGATGATCTCGCCCTCCCCCAGCGCCGTCGTGAACAGGCCCTTGAAGAAGTCGTCCGCCTTGATCTCGCGTTTGTCGGTCGTCACCGTGGCATTGAGCGCCAGCACGGCGGCGGGATAGTCGGCCGCCGGATCGTTGTTGGCGACCGAGCCGCCGATCGTCCCGCGATGGCGCACGGCCGGATCGCCGATGTGCCCCGCGAGTTCGGCGAGCCCGGCAATCGCCCCCTTCACCACCGTCGAGGTCGACACCTCGAAGTGCGTCGACATCGCGCCGATGACGAGCGCGTTACCCTTCTTCTCGATGCCACGCAGCTCCGACACGCGCGACAGGTCGACCAGCGCCTTCGGCGAGGCGAGCCGCAGCTTCATGGTCGGCAGCAGGGTGTGCCCGCCTGCCAGGATCTTGGCGTCTGGCGTTTTCGTCAGCGCCGATCCGGCCTCGGCGAGGGAGGACGGGCGAAGATAATTGAAGGCGTACATGTGTGGGTCTCCTTCCCTGTCCCTTACTCGGCAACCATGCGCCGCGGCGCTTTCTGCGCCGCGCGCCAGACCGCCTGCGGCGTCGCCGGCATGTCGATCTCCTCGTGCCCCAACGCGTCGGTGATGGCGTTCATCACCGCCGCCGGTGCCGCGATAGCTCCGGCCTCGCCGCAGCCCTTGACGCCCAGCGGGTTCGACGGGCACGGCGTGCTCGCCATCTCGATCTTGTAGGACGGCAGATCGGATGCGCGCGGCATGCAGTAGTCCATGTAGCTGGCCGTCAGAAGCTGGCCGCTCTTGTCATAGACGGCGCCTTCGAGCAGCGCCTGGCCCACGCCCTGCGCAATGCCGCCGTGCACCTGGCCCTCGACGATCATCGGGTTGATCAGGTTCCCGAAGTCGTCCACGGCCACCCAGCGGTCGATCCGCGTCGTGCCGGTGGCAGGGTCGACCTCCAGCTCGCACACATGCACACCCGACGGGAACGTGAAGTTGGTCGGGTCGTAGAACGCCCCTTCCTTCAGCCCCGGCTCGAGCTGCGCGCCGGTGAACTTGTGCGCGATATAGGCCTGCAGCGCCACTTCCGGGAAGGTCAGCGTCTTGTTGGTCGCCGTCGAGGAGAAGATGCCGTCCTTGAAGTCGACGGTGTCTTCCGGAACTTCGAGCACGAAGCCCGCCACCTTCTTCGCCTTCACGATCACCTTGTCGATGGCGTTGAAGATCGCCGACATGCCGACCGCGCCCGAGCGCGAACCGTAGGTGCCCATGCCGAACTGCACCTTGTCGGTGTCGCCGTGCACGATCGAGACCGTCTCGATCGGCACGCCGAGGCGCTGCGAAACGAGCTGCGCGAAGGTCGTCTCATGTCCCTGCCCGTGGCTGTGCGAGCCCGTGAGCACCTCGACGGAGCCGGTCGGATTGACGCGCACCTCGGCGGATTCCCACAAGCCGACGCCGGCTCCCAACGATCCCACCGCCTGGCTCGGGGCGATGCCGCACGCCTCGATGTAAGCCGAGAAGCCGAGACCGCGCTTCAGCCCCTTGCGGGCGCTTTCGGCTTTGCGGGCGGGAAGGCCCTTGTAGTCGATCAGCTCCAGCGCCTTGTCGAGGCAGGCCGCGTAGTCGCCGGTGTCGTAGGTCATGATCACCGGCGTCGCATGCGGGAAGCTCGTGATGAAGTTGATGCGGCGGAACTCCGCCGGATCCTTGCCCATCTCGCGCGCGGCCACTTCCACGAGCCGCTCGACGACGAACGTGGCTTCCGGCCGGCCGGCGCCGCGATAGGCGTCGACCGGTGCCGTCGTCGTGTAGACGCCATCGACCTCGCAGTAGATCGAGGGAATGTTGTATTGGCCCGACAGCAGCGGGGCGTAGAGATAGGTCGGCACCGACGAGGCGAACGTCGACAGGTAGGCGCCGAGATTGGCCTTCGTCTTCGCCCTGAGCGCCAGGATCTTGCCCGAGGCGTCCATGGCGAGTTCGGCGGTCGTGAGATGGTCACGGCCGTGCGCGTCGCACAGGAAGGCTTCCGTCCGCTCGCAGGTCCACTTCACGGGCCGCTTCACCTTGCGCGCGGCCCACAGGCACACCGTCTCTTCCGCGTAGATGAAGATCTTGGAGCCGAAGCCGCCGCCCACGTCCGGCGCGATGACGCGCAGCTTGTGCTCGGGCGCGAGCCCGATGAAGGCCGAGAGTACGAGACGCGCGACGTGCGGGTTCTGGCTCGTCGTGTAGAGGGTGAGCTGGTCCTGCCCCGCGTCGTATTCGCCGATGGCCGCCCGCGGCTCGATCGCGTTGGGCACAAGGCGGTTGTTGACGAGGTTGATCTTCGTCACGTGCGCGGCGCTGGCGAACGCGGCATCGACCGCCGACTTGTCGCCGAGGTGCCAGTTGTAGACCGTGTTGCCGGGTGCTTCCGGGTGGATCTGCGGCTGGCCCGGGGCCTGCGCGCTGCCGAGGTCCGTCACGGCTGGCAGCACCTCGTAGTTGACGACCACCTTCTCGGCCGCATCCTTCGCCTCGACCAGCGTCTCGCCGATCACGACGGCGACGTGATCACCGACGTAGCGCACCGTATCGACGGCGAGGGCCGGATGCGCGCCCGCCTTCATCGGCGTGCCGTCCTTGTTGAGGATCATCCAGCCGCAGATCAGGCCGCCGACCTTGTCGGCCGCGAGTTCCTTGCCCGTCAGCACCGCGACGCAGCCGGGCGAGGCCTTGGCTTGCGAGGTATCGATGCTCTTGATCTTGGCGTGCGCATGCGGCGAACGCACGAACACGGCGTAGGTCTGGCCGGGACGGTTGATGTCGTCGGTGTAGCGTCCGTTGCCGGTGATGAAACGCTGGTCTTCCCTGCGCTTGACTGGGGCGCCGATGCCGGTTGCGGTCACGGGGTTCCTCCTGGAGCGAATTGGTGTTGGGGGTGCACGCAGGTGAGCTGCGCGCGTCGGGCTGCGAGGCTTATTCGGCTGCCTGCTTGACGCCCGTCATGTTCGCGGCGCCCTCGCGGACGGCGGCGACGATGTTGTGGTAGCCCGTGCAGCGGCAGATGTTGCCTTCGAGCTCGGCGCGCACGGTCGCCTCGTCGAGCGTGTTGCCCTTGCGGTTTACGATGTCGACCGCGGACATGATCATGCCGGGCGTGCAGAAGCCGCACTGCAGGCCGTGGTTGTTGCGGAAGGCTTCCTGCATCGGGTGCAGCGTGCCGTCCTGCGACAGGCCCTCGATGGTGGTCACGCTGCCGCCGTCGCAGGCGAGCGTGAGGGTGGTGCACGACTTCACGGCGCGGCCGTCGAGATGCACGACGCAGGCGCCGCACTGGCTCGTATCGCAGCCGACGTGCGTGCCCGTGAGCTGCAGGCTGTCCCGGAGGAACTGGGAGAGCAGCATGCGCGGGTCCACTTCCGCCGTGACCGTCCGTCCGTTCACCGTCACGGTGACGGTCGTGATCGGCGCGCCCGGATCCTGCGGCGCGGACGCTTTCGCGTCGGGTGCGGCGCTTTTCTTGAATATCGAAAACATCCCATCCTCCTTGTCTTCCCGTGGAGCGCGCCGGTTGATGCCGGCCTTTCTCCCATGCGGGGATTAGGCCACACTCCCTGGCGACGCGCAACGCAAGAAGGATCGCGCCGGGAGCACGATCCTGTGGGACGTCATGAAGCTGATATAAGCCGCCCGGAGAGCGACGGGCACACCGTTGCTCGGCCCGATCGCTACTGGAAGATCTTGGACAGCCAGCCGAGCGGCTGGGCGTTCGGCGCTGGCGCCGGCTCCGCCGGGGGCTGCTTCGGCCGTTGCGGTTTCGCGTCGGTCTTCTCGTCCGACGGCGTGACCAGGGTCGGCCATGTCAGCGCGCGCCTCGGCATGCTGTCCTGCGCACTGGCGAGATGCTTGCGGCTGATGATGCGCTGCGCCATCGCGTCGAAGGCGGGATCGGTGGTCGCCGGCTCCTTCGCGATCATGTGCACGATCTTGTACCCGTGCGCCTTGAGGTCGGTGAGAAGCGCCGGCAGCGCCCGCGCCGTGGAGGCCTGGATGTCGTGGAACAGGATGATGCCGCGGCCTGTCACGGCCAGATCGTGCATGACCTTGGCGTGCACCTCTTCGGGGTCGTGGAAGCGATAGTCCTTGCTGTCGACGTCGATGTTGAAGGTCGCCATGTGCCGCTCGTGCAGATGCACGATCATCGACTTCGGCTCGGCGAGGTAGGGAAACCGGAAGAACGGCGCCGGCGGCCGCCCGAGCGCGGCCGCGACCGCGCTGGTGCCCAGTTCGATCTCGTGCCGCGCCTTCAGCGGTGTCAGATGCGTCAGGTTTGCATGCGACCAGGTATGGACCCCGACCGTGTGGCCGCGCTTGAGGTATTCCTTCGCCATGGTCGGGTCGGACACGGCCATCTTGCCGACGAGGAAGAACGTCGCCCGCGTACAGTGCGCCTCGAGTGCGTTGAGAATGGGTCGCGTATAGGCGCGGATCGGGCCGTCGTCGAACGTGAGGATGACCTCGCCCGGTTCGAGGATCTCGAATTCCTTCTTCTTGCCGCCGAAGCGCGGTCCTGTCGCCGCATCGACCTCGATCGTACGCGAGACGCCGAGCGTGGTCGCGGTCGGATTGGTGTTGCAGGTCGGCTGGGCCCACGCGCTGGCGACAGGCAAAACCATGCCCACGACGGCAAGGCCGCCCTTGATCCAACTCCGCATTCAATCCCCTTACGACGACGGACGATCCGCCCTGCGAATCCTCCTGCGGCCCCGAGCCGCCCCGGCAAGAAGGGCTTCTGACACGCGTCGATGGCGAGAACAAGTCGCTGGCGTGGCGCAATTTTCCTATTGCATGGCTGGCATGGTCCGCACGCAACAGGCGGCCGTTGTAACGCAGGGAAACAAGACACCATGCCCGCCGCCCTGCGCTGCCCGCAAAAGATGGCTAAGAGGCGAAGAGGCCGCGCTGACGGGTGCGAATCGCGCCGTCTTGGCGTTCTCTCAGCCGGGTGGGCCCGGCATGTTGCCCGAAAGGCTGCAGACGTATGCAGGACGAGAACAAAATCGACCCCGGTCCGGCCGCGCCCGCCGACGATCCCGCGCAAGGTGTGGCGGCGACGGTTGCCGATGCACTCGACGCTTCGGATCTCGCGAAGGCGGCAGACCTCGTCCAGGCGCTGTCGCCGCCCGATCTCGCCTCCCTGCTCCAACTTCTCGACGCGGACCATCAAGTCGCGCTCGTCGGCGCGCTGGGGCCGAACTTCAATCCCGAGACCCTGACCGAACTCGACCGCAGCGTCCGCGACCGGCTCGTGCCCCTTCTGCCGCGCGAAGTCCTGATCGAAGCCGCCCGCTCGCTCGAGACCGACGACGCTGTCTACCTGCTCGAAGGCCTCGACGAGCCCGAGCGCGAAGCCATTCTCGCCGCCATCCCGCGCAGCGACCGCGCCGCCCTCGAGCGCAACCTCGAATATCCGGAAGAGACCGCCGGCCGTCTGATGCAGACGGACTTCGTGGCCGTCCCTCCGTTCTGGACCGTCGGCCGCACCATCGACCACATGCGCGAGGCGCCCGACCTGCCGGAGAGCTTCTCCGACATCTTCGTCGTCGACCCGACCTTTCACGTGATCGGCAGCGTGGACCTGTCGAGGCTCCTGCGCACCAAGCGCCACGAGCGCATCGACACCATCATGGACAAGGGCCGGCACGTGATGCTGGCGACCGAGGACCAGGAAGAGGTCGCCCGTCAGTTCGAACGCTACGAGTTGCGCTCCGCCCCCGTCGTCGATGCCGACCAGCGGCTCGTGGGCGTCGTCACCGTCGACGACGTCGTCGAGGTGATCGAGGACGAGGCGGATGAGGATCTGCGGCGCCTCTCGGGCGTTGGCGACGAGCGCATCTCCGACAGCGTGCGCCAGATCGTGCCGAGCCGCTTCTGGTGGCTGTTCGTCAACCTGCTCACGGCCATCCTCGCCTCCGCCGTGATCAAGCAGTTCGATGCCACCATCGAGCACATGGTCGCGCTCGCCGTGCTGATGCCGATCGTCGCCTCCATGGGCGGCAACGCCGGCACCCAGACCATGACGGTCGCCGTGCGCGCGCTGGCAACCGGCGAACTCGGTACCTTCAATACGATGCGCGTCGTCCTGCGCGAAACGGCCGTGGGCCTCCTCAACGGCCTAGCCTTCGCGATGATCATGGCGGCGATCGTCTTCTTCTGGTTCGGCTCGAACCGGCTGGGGCTGGTGATCGGCTCGGCCATGATCATCAACCTGCTGGCCGCCGCGCTCGCCGGTATCTTCATTCCGCTGGGCCTCGAGCGCATGGGCTTCGACCCCGCCGTCTCCTCCACCGTCTTCGTGACGACCGTCACCGACGTGGTCGGCTTCCTCGCCTTCCTCGGCCTCGCTACGCTCTGGTTGATGTGAAAAAGGCCGGACGCAGAGCCCGGCCTTTCTCATCCAACTGTGCGTTCCCGGAAGCCGTGCGTCAGCACGGTTGTCCGGGACCTTGCGGTGTCGAATTCAATCTCGACGGGGAAAGATCCCGGCTCTCGCTTCGCTCGGCCGGGAACGCAAAGGAAGCTTCACGCGCTCTGCTGGGCGTGGAGACGGCCGCGCTTGGCCATCAGCTTGTTGAGGGCGCCGATGTAGGCCTTGGCGGAGGCAACCATGGTGTCGGGGTCGGCGGCGCGCGCGGTCACCAGCTTGCCCTCGGTCTCGTCCTCGAGGCGCACCGACACCTCGGCCTGCGCATCCGTGCCCTCGGTCACGGCGTGCACCTGGTAGAGGGCGAGCTTCGCCTTGTGCGGGATCAGCTTCATGATGGCGTTGAACGTGGCATCGACGGGCCCGTTGCCCGTCGCCTGCACCGTCTGCTGCGTGCCCGCGACGTCGAGGGTGAGCGTCGCCGACTGCGGCCCGACCGTGCCCGCGATCACCGTCAGCGCCAGCACCTTGATCCGGTCCTGCTGCGTCGCGATCTCCTCGTCGACGAGGGCTTCGAGATCCTCGTCGTAGACGTGCTTCTTGCGGTCGGCGAGTGCCTTGAAGCGGTTGAAGGCATCTTCTAGTGCGTTCTCGCCGAGCTCGTAGCCCATCTCCTTGAGCTTGGAACGGAAGGCGTTGCGGCCGGAGTGCTTGCCCATCACGAGCGACGTCTTCGACACGCCGACGCTCTCGGGCGTCATGATCTCGTAGGTCTGGGTATGCTTGAGCATGCCGTCCTGGTGGATGCCGCTCTCGTGCGCGAAGGCGTTCCGGCCGACGATGGCCTTGTTGTACTGCACCGGGAACGACGTGGCCGCGGCCACGAGCTTGGAGGCCCGGTTCAGCATGCGGCTGTCGACGCCCACCTCGTAAGGCAGCACGTCGCCACGCGTCTTGATGGCCATGACGACCTCTTCGAGCGCCGCGTTGCCGGCCCGCTCGCCGATCCCATTGATAGTGCACTCGATCTGGCGGGCGCCGGCGCGGATGCCGGCCAGCGAATTCGCCACCGCCATGCCGAGGTCGTTGTGGCAGTGCACCGAGAAGATCGCCTTGTCTGAGACGGGCACATTCTCGCGCACGTAGCGGAACATGTTGAAGTATTCCTCGGGCGTCGCGTAGCCGACCGTATCGGGAAGATTGATCGTCGTGGCGCCGGCCTTGATGGCCGTCTCGACGCAGCGGCAGAGATAGTCGAGTTCGGTGCGGGTCGCATCCTCAGCGCTCCACTCCACATCCGACACCCACTGCCGGGCGCGCGTGACCTGGAACTGGATCATCTCCAGGACCTGCTCCTCGCTCTTCTGCAGCTTGTGCTTGCGGTGCACGGGACTGGTCGAGAGGAAGGTATGGATGCGCGGCCGCTGGGCATGCTTCACGGCCTCGCCGGCGCGATCGATGTCGGCCGCACCGGCCCGCGAGAGACCCGCGACCACGGCGCGCTTCACCTGGCGCGAGATCTCGGAGACCGCCGCGAAGTCGCCTTCCGAGGCGATCGGGAAGCCCGCCTCGATGATGTCGACGCCCATGTCGTCGAGAAAGTGGGCGACCTCGAGCTTCTCCTCGAAGGTCATGGTTGCGCCCGGGCACTGCTCGCCGTCGCGCAGCGTCGTGTCGAAGATGAAGACACGGTCGGTGTTGGTGGTCTTGGCGGCCCCGGATACGGTATCCTGGGCAGGTTTGGCTTGATCGGTCATGGAACGTTGTCCTCGTCGAGCCGGGCGCACGCAGCGCTCACCGGCAAATGTCTCAGCCTTCGGTGAAACTCGTCACCCCTGAACCCGCCGCCTCGCAAGAGGCCGCTCCGGCTCAGGGGCAGGTAAGAAGGAGGAGAGGCAGGCGCGGCAGGGCGCGGGCCGGATCACGTCCGTCCGTCGTCAACGCTGCAAAGATGGAGCACGAAGGGCTCACGGCGCCGCTCAATTGGAGACCAAGAGCCTCAAGTAAGCCCGACCCGCGCGTTTCTGGCAAGACTTTTCGGCGAGAAAGGCTTATCGGCCGGCCCGCGCGGCGGCCTCGATCCGCGCCACGGCACCCAGGACGAAGGACTTCCGGTCGAGGTTGAGGGTATCGAGGTCGGCGCGCTCCTTCACGAGGGCCTCCCAGCTCTCGGCCCACTTCGGCAGGGCGTCCGCCGCGATGAGCTTCTGCGCGAGGCCAGCCTCCGGCCCCTCGCCCACGGCCCGCGCGTGGATCAGCCGCGCGAGCGTTTCGAGCAGCAGGTCGACGAAGCTCGCGAAGCGCTGTTCCTGGGCGGCCTGGGCCATGCTGTCGGAAAGGGTGTGCACGGCAGCCCAGTCGACCTTGGGCAGCAGCGTGAAGATGCGTTCGACCTCGTCGTAGAGTTCGAGGCTGCCGCCGGCGAAAAGTTGTAGCGCCCGGCGCACGCTGCCGTTGGCAAGCGTCGCGAGCCGCTCCCACTCGTTGGGCTTCGGCATGTCCTTCTCGGCGGCGAGGAGCGCGGCATCGACCGCGCGCTTGAGGTCCGGCGTTTCGAGCGCCTTGAGATCAAGGCGCCGGCAGCGCGAGCGGATGGTGGGCAGAAGCCGCCCGGGCTCGGAGGAGATCAGCAGGAACAGCGCCCGCGCGGGCGGCTCCTCGAGCGATTTGAGCAGCGCGTTGGCCGCGTTGATGTTGAGGTCGTCGGCCGTATCGACGATGACGACGCGCCACTGCGCCTCGCCGCCCGTCAGACCCAGGAACGATTTCAACCGCCGCACCTCGTCGATGGGCAGCGTGGTCGCGAACCGCTTGGCCTTCGGATCGTAGGGCCGCCGCAGCACGAGAAGGCCGGGATGCGCCTGCGCCAGGATCTGGCGCGCCGCCGGACTGTCCTCCGAGACGGCGAGGCTCTCGCCGAACGGATCGCGCTCCGTCGGGTCCGCCAGCACGTGCCGCGCGAGGCGATAGGCGAGCGTCGCCTTGCCGATGCCCTCGGGCCCCGACAGCAGCCAGCCATGGTGCATGCGTCCGCTGGCGAAGGCGCGGGCGAGATCGCGCTCTGCCGTTGCGTGCCCGAACAGGTCTCGGGTCTCGCGCGGATGCGGGAAACCTTCGAGCCGGTCGGACTCGGGCGCCGCATCGACCTCCTGCAGAATGGGAGCGCGCGCCATCAGCGGATATCGCCCGCGAAGCGCTGCGAGACGGTCTGCCAGATGCCTTTGGCAATCGGCTCGACACCCGACGACGCATCGACAAGCACGCACCGCCGGGGCTCGGCGGCGGCAATCGCGAGATAGCCCTGGCGCAGGCGCTCGTGGAAGGCCAGCGCCCGGCTCTCGAACGGATCGATCTCTGTCCCTTCGATGGCCTCGCGGCGGCGCGTGGCGCGGGCAAGCCCCGTGCGCGCGTCGATGTCGAGGATGAAGGTCGCGTCCGGCCCTGAAGTCCCGATGACGAGCTGCTCCAGCATGTCGAGCGATTGCGCCGGCACCCCGCCGGCCGCACCTTGATAGGCGCGGGTCGAATCCGCGAACCGGTCGCAGATGACCCAGCGCCCGGCGGCGAGCGCCGGCCGGATCGTCGTCTCCAGGTGATCCGCGCGGGCTGCGAAGAACAGGAGCGCCTCCGCGATCGGCGGATGCGGCGCGAGCGTGCCGCCGAGCAACAGCCCGCGGATCTGCTCCGCGAACGGAGAGCCGCCCGGCTCACGCGTCAGCAGCACGTCGATGCCGACCTCGCGCAGGCGCTCGGCCAGGCGCCGGGCCTGGGTCGACTTGCCCGACCCCTCCCCGCCTTCGAACGTGATGAAGCGCCCCGCGGCCATCCGACCGGTCACCCTGTGCCTAGATACGAACCGCCGCGGCGGCTAACGGATCCACCGGGTGGCCAAATGCAGAAGCGAGTCAAGCCCCCGCCACCAGAGCGGACCGGGCCCCACGTCCTCGGCGGCATAGAGCGGCACTTCGAGGGAGGCGTCCTGAGCGCTCGTGACGCGCAGTGTCGCAACCTGCTCCCCCTTCTTCAGCGGCGGCTTCAGCGGACCGGTGTAGTAGATCCGTCCCATGAGCCGTTGTCCGGCCGGCGAACGCGGCACCAGCAGGCTGATGTCGCCGGCGCCCTTCACGGGCACGCTGAAGCGATCCGCGCCCCACACGCGCAGCCGCGCGATCTCGTCGCTCGCGTCGAAGATGCGCGCCTCGGTGAAATTCTTGAAGCCCCAATCGAGGAGCTTTCGCGCCTCGTCGCGGCGCTCGTCCTGGGTCGCGAGCCCGTTCACGACCACGATCAGCCGGCGCCCGTCCTGCAGGGCCGAAGCGACGAGGCCGTAGCCCGATTCCTTGATGTGGCCCGTCTTCAGCCCGTCCACGCCCGGCACGAGACCCAAGAGCGGGTTGCGGTTCACGAACCGCGTCTTGCGCCACGTGTAGTCGCGCAAGGCGAACAGCGGGTACTGCTCGGGATAAGTCCGGATCAGGTGTCGCGCGAGCATGGCGAGTTCCACCGCCGTCGTCTGGTGCTCGGCGTTGAACAGCCCCGTGGCGTTGCGGAAGACGGACTTCTTGAGCCCGATGGCGCGGGCCTCGTCCGTCATGCGCTTGGCGAAGTTGGCTTCCGTGCCCGACATGTTCTCCGCAATGCAGATCGCCGCGTCGTTGCCCGACTGCACGATGATGCCCTTGATCAGTTCGTCGAGCGGCACCTTCGTGCCCGGCGGCACCTGCATGGACGAAGCTCCCGCCGAAGCGCCGCCGCGCTTGGTGGCGCTCTCCGTCATCAGGAAGAGCTGATCCTCCTTCACTTCCCCCTTCTTGATGGCGTTGAAAACGGTGGCGAGCAGCATCAGCTTGCTCATGCTCGCCGGGTACATCATGTCGTAGCCGTTGCGGTGGAACAGCACGGCGCCGGATTCGGCATCCATGAGCGCCGCCTGGTGCGCCCGGGTCGAGAATTCCGCCTGTGCGAAGGCTGCGGCCGGGAGGGCGACGAGGCAAAGGAAAACGGCAACCGCACGCCACAGGAGATAGGCCTTTCCGGCCGTGCTCTCGGCGCGCATGCGAGGCTCTCCCTTGTTGCCCGCTTCGATGAGAAACGCGAGACGACGCGGCGACACTATTCGGCGCTCGCAACCGGCCTGTCAACGCGAGGGAAAAGCGAGCGATCAGCGCGCGCCGAGCGACATCATCGGCCCCATATCGGACCGATACCAGGATTGCGCAGCGAGGAATCGGCGCTCGTAGACGTCGTCGCCGTTGAGAGGGGCGGGCCCGGCGTACCGCACGCGCAATTGCGCGAGCCCCTTGCGCTCGTAGCCCAGAAGCCGCGCCGAATACTTGGACAGGTCGATGAGGCGGCTCTTCACGTACGGCCCGCGGTCGTTGATGCGCACGAGGATGGTGCGGCCGTTCTCCAGGTTCGTGACATAGGCGTACGACGGCAGCGGCAGCGTCGGATGCGCGGCCGTCAGCGCCGTCATGTCGAAGATCTCGCCGTTGGCCGTGCGCCGGCCGTGGAAGTCCTCGGAATAGAACGAGCCATGCCCCACTTCATCGTAGTTCGGCTGCTCGCGCGGCACGAACGTCTGGCCGTCGATCGTATAGGGATTGCCGAGCTTGTAGCGGCCGCCGCCCTTGGGCACGGGCTCACCAAGTTGTACCACCCGCGGGCTTGCGGTGCCGTAACGGTCGGACGAGCAGCCGGCCGCAGCCAGCGTGCACACCCCGAGCAACAGGACCGTCGATACGCGCCAGGGCGGCAAAAGCGACATGGAAGACGTCTCGTACGCAACACAAGGATCGAGAACCGCGCCCGGGCGGGCGCAACGCCTCAATTTGCCATCATCGCGTTAGGGACTGGTTAATCGAACGGCATGGCCGAAGCATGGGCCAACCGTGGCGCCGCCGGGGCGCTTAGCCCTTCAGGTTGGACCAGGCGCGCAGGCGCTTTGCCGCCTCCGCCATCTCGGCCGTCGTGCCGGCGTAGCTGAAGCGCATGAACTGGTGGCCTCGCTCCTCGTCGAAATCGAGGCCCGAGGTTGCGGCAATGCCCGTATCGGCGAGCATCTGCCGGCAGAAGGCGGCGCTGTCGGACGTCAGGTCGGACACGTCCACGTAGAGATAGAAGGCGCCATCGGCCGGCACGATCTTGCGGAATCCCGCCTTTGGCAATTCGTTCAAGAGAAGATCGCGGTTCGCGCGATAGACCTGCTTGTTGGCCTCGAGTTCGTCGCGAGCCTCGAAGGCCGCAAGGGCTGCGACCTGCGACACGCCCGGCGGCGAAATATAGAGGTTCTGCGCCAGCCGCTCGATCGGCCGCACGAGTTGCGGCGGCACGATCAGCCAGCCGATGCGCCAGCCGGTCATCGAGAAATACTTCGAGAAGCTGTTGATGACGATCGCCTCGGGCGCGACGCTCAACGCCGTTTCCGCCGGCGCTTCGTACGTGAGCCCGTGGTAGATCTCGTCCGAGATCAGCCACATCCGGTTGCGCCGGCAGGCCTGCGCGATTTCGGCGAGGCGCGCCGCGTCGAGCATGGTGCCCGTCGGGTTGGCGGGGCTCGCGATCAGCAGACCTTCGGCACCATCGGCGGCGGCCGCATCGAGCTGGGCCGCCGTCGGCATCCAGCGCGAGTCGGCATCCGTGCGCGCGACGTAAGGGACCTGTCCCAGCGCCGTCAGGATGTGGCGGTAGCAGGGGTAGCCGGGCGACGGGAGCACGACTTTCGCGCCCACATCGAACAGCGCCAGGAACGAGAGCACGAACCCGGCGGACGAACCGGCCGTGACCACGACCTGGTTCGGATCAACGTACGCCCCGTACCACTCCTGATAGTGTCGCGCGATCCGCTCGCGCAGTGCGGGCAATCCGAGCGCCGTCGTGTACCCCAGGCGCTGCGTTGTCAGGGCCTGGGCCACGGCTTCGAGCGCCGCGCGAGGGGCGGGGGTCCCTGGTTGCCCCACTTCCATGTGGATGACGCTGTCTCCGGCAGCCTCCCGGCGCG
The DNA here is from genome assembly GCA_003963125.1 of Hyphomicrobiales bacterium. GTDB lineage: Bacteria > Pseudomonadota > Alphaproteobacteria > Rhizobiales > Hyphomicrobiaceae > AWTP1-13. Next base: position 32,883 of record RXJK01000086.1, on the reverse strand, counting down.
CCGCCTCCTCCATGACATCCATCACCCGGAAGGCCGGAACGCCGCTGCGCTGCGACAGAAGGCGCGGCAGCCCGGGCTCGCTCATCGGGCTCTTCGTGTCCATCGCCATGCGCTCGAACCTTTATCATCAGGGGATGCCGTGGCATTCGGCCCGCCCTCCTTTAGCACGAGCGCCCCTGCCGTCGATCCGCCACCTTTCCGGGATTGCCTGGGACACAATTGCCAGCAAGGACACACGCTTGTTGATTGGCGCCAGGGGCCCCGGTGCGTATAGTCCGGATGCCTCGAGTTGACTGTCAATCTCGAGCCGTGGAGCCACCCGCGCGCAGGTTCACCCTCATGCGGCGGCTCGGGTTTGGTAGCGTCCTGCGTACGCGCCGGCGGAAGCCGGCCGTGAAAAGTCCGAAACCAAGAAGCGCCATCGCCAAGACGTGACAGGAAGCGTGCGAAACGCCGTGAAAACCCCGGGGAAGACCACCTTCGATCGAAGCCTGCGCGCAGGCTTGGTCGCCACGCTCGCCTTTGGCGCCACCCTCGTCGCAGCCGTCGCGCCCGCCGCGGCCCAGGGCGGGCTGCCGCTCGTGCGCGACGCCGAGATCGAGAACCTGTTGCGCGACTACTCCAAGCCCATCTTCCGGGCGGCGGACCTCTCCGCGCAGAACATCTCCGTACGCATCATCAAGCACGACAGCTTCAACGCCTTCGTCGTCGACGGCCGCAACGTCTACATGAACACCGGCACGCTGATGACGGCCAAGACGCCGAACGAGGTGATCGGCGTCATCGCCCACGAGACGGGCCATATCAAGGGCGGCCACATGGCCGACCTGCGCAGCCGCATCGCCCGCGATCAGACCAAGAGCATGCTTCTCACGCTGCTCGGCATCGGCGTGATGGCGGCAGGCGCCACAGCCGGCGGCGACTCGGGCCGCGAGATGACCGGCCTCGGCACCGGCGTCATGATGGGCGGCAACGAGATGGTCATGCGCTCGTTCCTGTCGCGGCGTCGCGAGCAGGAATCGGCGGCCGACCAGGCAGGCCTCTCCTACCTCGAGCGCTCCAAGCAGTCCGGCATGGGCATGCTCGAGACGTTCGAGCGCTTCGCCCAGCAGGAATACGTGTCGGATGCCTACCAGGATCCGTTCATGCGCAGCCACCCCGTGGCGACCGACCGCCTCGCCCGCCTGCGCGAGAAGGTGATGGCGAGCCCCTACGTCGATGCCAAGGATCCCCCGGCGCTGCAGCTCCGTCACGACATGATGCGCGCCAAGCTCTCGGGCTACATCGAGCGCGCCCAGACCGTGCTCAACCGCTATCCCGCGAAGGATACGTCCCTGCCGGCCCGTTATGCGCGGGCCATCGCGCGCAACTGCTCGGGGCGCTGCGCCGACAACCTGGGTGAGATCGACGCGCTCATCAGGGAAAAGCCGGACAACCTCTATTTCTACGAGTTGAAAGGCAATTTGCTGCAATCCGCGGGCAAGCACCCCGAGGCCGTGGCCCCGCTGCGCAAGGCGCTGCAGCTGGCCGGCGGCAACGAGCCCCTGATTATGACGGAGCTCGCCCAATCGCTGGTCGAAGGCGACGTCGCCGTCGACGAGGGCATCGACCTTTTACGAAAGAGTGCGCTTGCCGATGACAGCAACGCTCTGACCCACCATCTTCTCGCCAAGGCCTTCTACAAGAGGGAGCGTTTCCCGCAGGCCGACCTTGCCGCCGCGCAGGGACACTTCGCGGAGGGCAACGTTCCCCAGGCCAAGATCTTCGCCAAGCGTGCCATGGCCAAGTTGCCGCGCGGTTCGCCGGAATGGATCAAGGCCGAGGACATCGCCAATTACAAGGCGCCATCGTCGGGTTGAACCCCGGGCGTCGAGCACGAAACCGCCAACCAACGCCAACGACGGCGCGACCTAGCAAGCAACTGGAGACCAGAATGTCCGCATCCCCTCTCTCGCGCCTCTTCGACGTGGTGACCACCGCGAAAGGCGCGAGCCTGCTCGCCCCGGCGATCCTGCTCCTCGGCACGACCCTCGCCGTCGGCCAGAGCGCATCGCAGACGCCGTCTGCGCCTGCGTCCCCGCCGGCCGTGTCCCAGCCGGCCAGTGAAGCCAAGAGCGACACGGCGGCGGCAGCATCCTCCGTCACGGGAAAAAGCAGCGCGTTTTCTGCCCAGCAGCGCGAGGAACTGACCCAGATCGTCAAGGACATCCTGCTCGCCAACCCCGAGATCATGCTCGAAGTGCAGAACGCGCTGGAAGCGCGCATGGACAAGATCCAGGCCGACCGGATGGCGGTGGCACTGAAGGAGCACTCAGATGAGCTGTTCCGCCCCTCGAGCTCGCCCGTCGTCGGCAACGCCAAGGGCGACCTGCCGCTGATCGAGTTCTTCGATTACAACTGCGGCTACTGCAAGAAGGCCTTCTCCGACGTCGCGAGCTTCGTCGACAAGGACAAGAAGACCCGCTTCATCTTGAAGGAATTTCCGATCTTGTCGAAGGGCTCCGAGGAAGCCTCGCGCGTGGCGCTGGCCGCCAAGATGCAGGGCAAGTACTGGGAGTTCCACCGCGCCATGATCGAGAGCCAGGGCCAGGCCAACGAGGCTTCGGCCCTGCGCACGGCGGAGAAGCTCGGCCTCGACATGGCCCGCTTGAAGCGCGACATGAACTCGGCGGACGTGAAGAAGGAAATCGACGACACGCGCGCGCTCGCCGCCAAGATGGGCATCCAGGGCACGCCGCACTTCATCGTCGGCGACAAGATCATTCCCGGCGCGCCCGAGAACCTCGTCGAGCTTCTCAACAAGCACGCCTCGGACGTCCGCAAGGACGGCTGCAAGGTCTGCTGATCGAGCTGGAATGAGCGCCCGGAAGCTGGAAGCGGCCCTTCCGCTTCCGGACGCTGAACTCGCTAACCAAACCCTGCACAATCGCCGGCCGGCCCTTTCTCCCCCTTCTGAAAGCTGGTAAAGGCCCACCACGGCCCTGCTGCCCCCTGTGCTGTCCGGCAGCGAAAAGCCAGTCATTCCAGAACCTACACAGGCTCGCCCGCGCCCTCGGCGCGCCACGGGCTATCGGGACCGGCCTCAGATGTCGAAGCCAATCTTTGTGCTGAACGGCCCCAACCTGAACCTCCTCGGCGTGCGCGAACCCGCGATCTACGGCGCCGAGACCCTGACCGACATTGCCCGCCGCACCGAGGTCCGCGCGTCAAGCCTCGGGCTGAAAACGGATTTTCGCCAGTCCAATATCGAAGGCGAGCTGGTCACCTGGATCCAGGAAGCGCGCTCGGGCGCCTGCGGGATCATCATCAACGCGGCGGCGTACACACACACCTCGGTTGCAATTCTCGATGCCCTCAACGCCGCCGAGAAACCTGTGATCGAGCTGCACCTCTCCAACGTCCATCGGCGCGAAGCCTTCCGTCATCATAGCTACGTCGCGGCGGCTGCAACTGGCATTATCTGCGGCTTCGGTGCAAAAGGCTACGAACTGGCCGTGGAGGCCATGGCCGATCTCCTGAAACGGCAGGGCGCGCCGGCGCCTGCGGGCAAGTCTTGAGAACTGGGAACGAGCGGACGCACATCGAATGGCAAAAGACGTGAAAAAAGGTTCGAGCGAGCACGCGCTCGTGCGTGAACTTGCGGATCTGATCGCCGAGACCGGCCTCACCGAGATCGAGATCGAGAAGGACGGCGTCAGGGTCCGCGTCGCCAAGCAGGTGCAGACCATCATCGGTGCGGCCCCCGCCGCGTTCGCCGCCCCCGCGGCGGCCCAGGCTGCACCGGCCGCCCCGCAGGCGGCCGCCTCCGCGGCGCCGTCGGGCGATCCCGGCAAGCACCCCGGCGCCGTGAAATCGCCGATGGTCGGCACCGCCTATCTTGCGCCCGAGCCCGGCGCCGCCGTCTTCATCGACGTCGGCAGCCGCGTGACGCAGGGCCAGACGCTGCTCATCATCGAGGCCATGAAGACCATGAACCACATCCCCGCGCCGCGCGCGGGTGTGGTCACCGCGATCCTCGTCGGCAACGGCCATCCCGTGGAATTCGGCGAACCGCTCGTCATCATCGAATAGCCTCGCGACCAAGAAGAGGAGCCGGCACGGCCCGATGTTCGACAAGGTCCTGATTGCCAACCGCGGCGAAATCGCGCTTCGCATCCTGCGCGCGTGCAAGGAGATCGGCATCGCCACCGTCGCCGTGCACTCCACCGCCGACGCCGACGCCATGCACGTGCGGCTCGCGGACGAGAGCGTCTGCATCGGCCCGCCGCCCGCCGCCGAAAGCTACCTCAACATCCCGCGCCTGCTGGCGGCCTGCGAGATCACCGGCGCCGACGCGATCCATCCGGGCTACGGCTTCCTGTCCGAGAACGCCCGCTTCGCCGAGATCCTCGAAGAGCACGACATCACCTTCATCGGCCCCACGAGCGAGCACATCCGCATCATGGGCGACAAGATCGAGGCGAAGGCCACGGCGAAGCGCCTCGGCATTCCCGTGGTTCCGGGCTCCGACGGCGCCATCACCAGCGAGGCCCAGGCCCAGAAGGTCGCCAAGGCTATGGGCTTTCCCGTTCTGGTGAAGGCCGCGGCCGGCGGCGGCGGCCGCGGCATGAAGGTCGCGCATTCGGCCGCCGAACTCGACATCGCGCTCAAGACCGCGCGCGCCGAAGCCAAGGCCGCCTTCGGTGACGACGCCGTCTATCTCGAGAAGTACCTCTCCAAGCCCCGCCACATCGAGGTGCAGGTGTTCGGCGACGGCCGCGGCAACGCCATTCACCTGGGCGAGCGCGACTGCTCCCTGCAGCGCCGGCACCAGAAGGTCCTGGAGGAAGCGCCCTCGCCTGCTCTCAATCCCGAGCAGCGCCGCCAGATCGGCAGCACGGTCGCGTCCGCCATGCAGAAGCTCAAGTACCGGGGCGCCGGCACGGTCGAGTTCCTCTACGAGGACGGCCAGTTCTACTTCATCGAAATGAACACGCGCCTGCAGGTGGAGCATCCGGTCACCGAGATGATCACCGGCCTCGACCTCGTCATCGAGCAGATCCGCATCGCCTCCGGCGCGCCGATGACCCTGACGCAGGAGGACGTGACCTTCTCCGGCCACGCCATCGAGTGCCGCATCAACGCGGAGAACCCGCGCACCTTTACCCCGTCTCCCGGTACGATAACGTACTGGCATCCGCCGGGCGGCCTCGGCGTGCGCGTCGACAGCGGCGTCTACCAGGGCTACCGGATCCCGCCGTTCTACGACAGCCTGATCGGCAAGCTGATCGTGCACGGCAAGAACCGCAACGAATGCCTGATGCGGCTCAAGCGCTGCCTGTCGGAATTCGTCATCGACGGGATCGAAACGACGATTCCTTTGTTCGCCGATCTCGTGCAGCAGCCCGACATCGCCAACGGTCTTTACGACATCCACTGGCTGGAAAAATATCTCAAGAAAGACTAGCTTCTCCCCCATACCAATTGAACGGCTGAAGGTACTGGCCACGCTCCAACCATGGCGTCACCGGACGACATCGTCATCGAGATCACGCCCCAGGTCCTGCTGAAAGCCTACACGTGCGGCATCTTCCCGATGGCGGAGAGTGCCGACGACCCCGCCTTGTACTGGATCGAGCCGCAGCAGCGCGGCATTCTCGACCTCGGCAATGTGCACGTGCCGAAGCGGCTTGCGCGCACCATCCGCCAGGGCGTGTTCGAGGTGCGGATCGACACCGATTTCGAGGGCGTCATTTCGGGCTGCGCCGCCTCCCGTCCCGGCCGGCGCAGCACCTGGATCAATCCCAAGATCCGAGCGCTCTATCGCGACCTTTTCGAGATGGGCTACTGCCACACGGTGGAGACCTGGAAGGACGGGCAGCTCGTCGGCGGTCTCTACGGTGTCGGGCTCGCCGGCGCCTTCTTCGGCGAAAGCATGTTCTCGACCGAGCGCGATGCCAGCAAGGTGGCGCTCGTCTACCTCTGCGCGCGGCTGATCTACGGCCGCTTCACGCTGCTCGACACGCAATTCGTGACCGAGCATCTGCGCCAGTTCGGCACCATCGAGATCGACCGCGCCGAATTCCACGTGCTGCTCGAAAAGGCGCTCGAAGCCAAGGGCGACTTCCTCGCCCTGCCGGCCGCGACCCCGGCCGACCAGATCCTGAGCATCATCGAAGCCGCCCACCAGCGCGGCGCGATCTGAACCACTTTTGTTCAGGTCGCCGCGCCGGATCCATCGCGTCGCGCACCACCCTCTCCTATGCGTTCCCGGAAGCCGTGGGCCAGCACGGCTCTCCGGGACCTTGCCGCTCGAATGAGCACTCGAGCGTGGTACCGCGATACCCCTCACCCTACTCCTTCGGGTAGCGGTACATCGCGCACAGCTTGTTGCCGTCGGGATCGCGCAGGTAGGCGAGATGCAATTTCCCGGTGCTGCCCTGGCGCATGCCGGGGGGATTTTCGCAGGTGGTGCCGCCGTTCTCGAGCCCCGCCTTGTGCCACGCATCGACCTGCTCGGCCGACGTGCAGGCAAAGCCGATGGTGCCGCCGTTGGCGTGCGTGGCGGTCTTGCCATCGATCGGCTTCGTCACGCCGAACACGCCGGTCTTGGTCCGGTAGAAGAAGCGATGGCCATCCATGAACGGGGCCGGTACGCCCAAGACGCCGAGCGTTGCATCGTAGAACTTGCGGGCCTTGTCGAGGTCGTTGGCGCCAACCATAATGTGCGAGAACATGCGGGTCTTGTCTCCTCTTCTTCGGATTGCGACCCGAACCCTAACCGGCTGCTGAACAGCGATCTATGCCGGCGCGCCCAAAGAGCCTGTGCAGTGCAGCAGGGGGTCGTCAGGCTGCGAGCTGTGCGTCGATCAGCTTGTCGTAGGCGACCTTGGCGAAGTCGGCCGCGGCGGGTGCGCGCGTGATCATGGCCGTGACGATGGCGCCATCCATCAGCAGCGCGATCTCGTGCGTGAGCCGGTCGGGATCGCGGGCGCCGGCTTCCACGCCGAGCGCCCGGATGTGGGCAAGCACCTGCTGCTTGTGTTCGATGGCAAGCTTCCTCACGCGGTCGCTCGTCTTGTCGTGCTCGGCGACCGCGTTGATGAAGGGACAGCCGTAGAAGCGCTTCTGGCGGAACCACTGCGCCAGCACGGGGAAGATCGCATCGAGGCGCCCCCGCGCGTCCGGGCTCGCGCGACCCAGGGCAACCGTGAACCACTCGCGCCAGGCTTCGCCTTCCGCGCGCAGCACGGCCTCCACCAGCCCTTCCTTCGAGCCGAACAGCTTGTAGAGCGTGCTTTTGGCGACGCCGGCCTTGGCGACGATCGTGTCGACGCCGATGGCGTTGATGCCGTTGCAGCAGAAAAGCTCGGTCGCCGCCTCCAGGAGGCGCTCCCTCGGATTGTCGGAAGCTTTCGATTTCAGGCGCTTTGCAGCCATGGCTTGCGATCGGGGGTGAGCTTCGATCTTTCCAATATGCCGCCCGGCCGCGCCTTGGCAAGAGACAGAACAGTCTGTCTCCCCCGCTGAATGTTTCCAAGGCACGTTGCGCAAAAAACCTCCATGTGCCGCAGCGTGTCGAATGCCACGGACTCTGCACCCAACCGGCGCAACATACGGATTTTCCGCGAACTTGTCCGCTTCCCGCCCTGCTGGCACGCGCCTTGCTCAGACAGACCTGTCTGTTCGCGACCAACGCGGCGCAATCAACCAGGGAAACGGAGAACGCTCATGAGCGCACAACCCAAGACCGCCGTCACAGGCTGCCTCGCCCCCATCGACAAGGACGGGCTCAACAAGCTGATCGAGGCCGGCAAGGCCAACCCGGACGTCATCAAGACGCTCAAGTGCCACACCGTGGCCGAGGGCCGATTCCGGCATCTCAACTTCATCCGCAGCCTGCCGCCCTACATCGTCGACGAGCCGCCGGGCCTCTTGGGCGACGATACCGCGCCGAACCCGTCCGAAGCGGTTCTCTCCGCGCTCGGCTCCTGCCTCGCCGTCGGCATCCACGCCAACGCCGTCGCGCGCGGCATCACCGTCTACAAGCTCGAGATCGAGCTCGAAGGCGATCTCAACATCACGGCCGTCTGGGGCACGGGCGATCTTTCCGAGACGAAGCCCGTCGGCTTCACCGACATCCGCGCCAAGGTGACCTTCGAAGCCGACCGCCCGCGCGAGGAACTCGACGCACTCGTGGCGCATGCGAAGAAGTGGTCGCCGGTCGCCAACACCATGACGCGTCCCGTCAATCTCGAGGTGGCGCTGAAGTAGCCCCGCGCGGGTACGCACGAGGACAACATAGCGGAGAGGGGAAAGACGATGCCGGCGACAGCGCAAACTTCGAGCATGGCTTACATCCCCTCCCCCGCTCCCGATCCGACGGCTGCCATGCTCGACCGCGTGTCGGCCGTCGTCCGCAGCGACCTCGCCCCGCTCGTCAAAGCGATCGACGAGGATCACTTCTATCCGGCCGACGTCCTGCACAAGCTGGGTGACGCCGGTGCCTATGCGTCCCACGTCACGGCTCTCAATGGCGGCCGGCTCGACCTGGCAGCCAGCATCAAGGCGATGTCGATCGTCGGCCGCGAATGCCTGTCGACCGCGTTCTGCGTCTGGTGCCAGTCGACCTTCGCCTGGTACGCCGACAACACCGAGAACGCGGCGCTCCGTGAGCGCTATGCGGCCGCTGGCGGCTCGGGGCGCCAACTCGGCGGCACCGGCCTTTCCAACCCGATGAAGGCCTTCTTCGAGATCGAGAAGGTGCGCCTCAAGGGCACCCGCGTCGCCGGCGGTTATGTCGTGCGCGGCATGCTGCCGTGGGTGTCGAACCTCGGGCCCGACCACGTCTTCGGCACGATCTTCGAGACGGACGACCCGACGCCGCGGCGGGTCATGGTCATGATCCCGTGCAACCACCCGGGCGTCAGCATCGTGCCGACGGGCGAGCACCTGGCGCTCGACGGCACGGGCACCTATTCCGTGCAGATCCGCGACGCCTTCCTCGGCGACGATCTCGTCCTCGCCGATCCGGCCGAGCCCTACGTCAAGAAGGTGCGCCAGGGCTTCATCCTCCTGCAGATGGGCATGGCCTTCGGCGTCATCCGCGGCTGCATCGATATCCAGCGCCAGATGCAGCCCTCGCTCGGCCACGTGAACAAGTTTCTCGACGACCAGCCCGACGAACTCGAGGCCGCCCTCGAAACGGCAGAAGCCGAGTGCTGGGAACTGGCGCAATCGCCGCTCGACGAAAGCGGCGGCCGCTGGCGTCGCACCCTCGAAGCGCGCCTCCGGGGTGCGGACCTTTCGCTCCGTGCCGCGCAGGCCGCCATGCTCTTCTCCGGCGCCCGCGGCTACGTGGAAGCCGGCGCCGCCCAACGGCGCCTGCGCGAAGCTTATTTCGTGGCGATCGTCACGCCCGCCACCAAGCAATTGAAGAAGATGCTGGCCGATCTCGAAGCGGCCGGAGCCTGAGCGCAACGAGACCAACCTTCGAGCGAGGAGATGCATGAGGCTGAGCATCGGGCTGCATGAGGTCATGCGGCACGGATTTCGTCACGCAACATTGGAGAGGTCGTCATGTCGGACACAGTGCTGATTTCACCGGATGAACTTTCAAGCCTCGCTGCCTCGGGCAAGACCGTCGTCATCGACACCCGCGATCCCAAGAGCTACGCCGCCGGCCATATCCCCGGCGCCGTCAACCTGCACGAGATATTCACCTACCTCGCGACCTCCACGCCGGAAGGGATGAGCGAACTCTTCTCCAAGTTCGCGAAAGCCTTCGGCGACGCCGGTCTCTCCGGCGAAGAGACGGCCGTGATCTACGAGCAATCCATGGCCTCGGGCTTCGGCCAATCCTGCCGCGGCTACTTCCTGCTTCAGGCGCTGGGCTACCCAAAAGCGAAGGTGCTGCACGGCGGTCTTGCCGCCTGGACGGCCGCGGGCAAGCCCGTCACCACCGTCGCCCCAACGCCCGTCGCGAAATCTTTCCCCGTCGACAAGGCGGCTGCCCTCCTAGTCGCCGACAAGGAAGCGATGAAGGCGGCCATCGCCAATCCGGCCATCGCCAAGCTCGACGTGCGCGACGTCGACGAGTGGATCGGCGAAAGCTCCTCGCCCTACGGCAAGGATTTCTGCCCGCGCAAGGGGCGCCTGCCCAACGCCGTCTGGATCGAATGGTATCGGATGATGAAGCCGACGCCCGCTGGCCAGATGTTCAAGTCGCGCGCCGAGATCCTCGCCGAGTGCGCCACCGTCGGCATCACGCCCGACACGCCCGTGATGCTCTACTGCTTCAAGGGCGCGCGCGCGTCGAACACGTTCGTCGCCCTCAAGGAGGCCGGCATCAAGGACGTGAAGATCTACTTCGGCTCCTGGAACGAGTGGTCGCGCGATCCGAGCCTGCCGATCGAAAGCGGCGCCCCCGTCGCCATGAAGACCGCGGCCTGAGATAGCGTCTTCGGACGCTGTCACACGAGAGTGGCGTGGATCCCCGACTTCGCGGGGATGACGGGAGATGGATTGGCGCGATCGCCTTCCCTTGGGCCGTCAAGCCCGCGTAGGCGGGCTTCCACGCAAGCTTCGGAAGTCCTCGCCGCGCCGGCCTAGGCTGAGTGCGGCAACGGATATGGCACCTTCAAAAGGCACACCGCACCATGACGACGCTCTCGCCCGTGCCCTTTGCTTTCGGGGCCAGCCTGCCTGAGGGGCGCCAAGTCTCCTACACGAGCCCCCATGACATCGAGACGACGGTCGCGCGGCTGAAGGCCGAGATCGCCGCGCGTGACCTCTGGGTGCTCGCCGAGCTCAACCCGCAGATGCTGCTCGCCAAGGGCGGCTATGCCATCCAGCCCGCGCGCCAGATCTTCTATTTCCATCCCCGCTATATGGCACGGCTGCTTGGCGCGAATGCGGATGCGATCGTCGAGGCGCCCCTCAAGTTCGTGGTGCTGAGCCCCGAAGGCGGCCCCGTCTCCGTGCGCCACCCCGACATCGTTGCCGCGTTCTCCGGCTACGCCGGCATGGCACCGCTGGCGCAGGAACTCGCAGCCGTCACGGGCGAGATCGCCAAGGCCGCCACCGCCGGCTAAGGGGCCCTGGCAAAGCGCCGCCGGCCGCCTATACTCCCAGATCAGCGCCGGGACGAACCGGCCGCCGCATCGGGAGAGCGCCATGACAGACACCGCCCACGACACCTGGCACTTCGTCCACAGCGAGGCCGACAAGGCGAAGTGGACGCCCGGCCTGCGCGAGATCTTCGAATACCGCGACCTCGGCATCAAGGAGGGGACCCAGGGCAACTACGTCGCCCACGTCATCCGCCACAACGGCCGCAAGGTTGCAGATGCCGTGCAGCAGTGGCACGTGCACGATTGCGATTTCCAATTAGTCTACGTGCTCAACGGCTGGGCCACGTTCGAGTACGAGGGCCAGGGCCAGCACACCATCCGCAAGGGTGATTGCATTCATCAGGCGCCCGGCATCAAGCACCGCGAGATTGCCTGCTCGGAGGATTTCGAGGTCCTCGAGATCGTGTCGCCCGCGAACTTCAAGACGCGCCTCGTGGACCCCCCGCAGGGTTCCTGAGGCCCCTTTCCAAATTCATTTTCGGATCATGCGCCGCGTTGCAGGAGCAGCGCGGCTGCAGGCCTCTTTTGCCGATAGCCTGCACCGATACGAGGCAGACGCACCACCTCTATTCTCCAGAAGAACCGCCGCGTCGAGATCGTGGTGAACACCTGCGCGCAGGAAGCCCAGCGCGCCGCCAACCCCACGCGCTGACGGCTCCCCACCGGCCGCATATTCCCAAAAAGCGCCCCGCCGGCATCCACCGGCGGGGCGAACGCGTTTCCGAGAGGCCAAGCTTTGCCTTCACCGCTTCGGCCGTCGTTCCCGTCGCTTGGAACCAAACCGCGCACCGACCGTTGCCTTGAGGGGATTTTCTCAGTGGAGCAGAATGTGCTGGCGCCTGCAGTGGAGGCCATAGTCTTTCCCGCGGGCGGCGGGGAGATGGGCGCGCGCATACGCAACTTCGACTGGTCGCGCACCGCGCTCGGGCCGATCAGCCGCTGGCCGCAAAGCCTGAAGACCACCGTCGACAATATACTTCAGTCGCCCGTGCCGATCGCCACCCTGTGGGGGCGCGATGGCGTGATGATCTACAACGACGCCTATTCCGTCGTCGCAGGAGGACGCCACCCCGACCTGCTGGGCTCGAAGGTGCTTGAGGGTTGGCCCGAGGTCGCCGCCTTCAACCGCCACGTCATGGAGATGGGGCTGCGCGGCCAGCCGCTGAGCTTTCGCGACGAGAAGCTCATCCTGTTCCGCTCCGGCATGCCGGAGGACGTCTGGTTCAATCTCGACTACAGCCCGCTGCGCGATGAAACCGGGCAGCCCGTCGGCGTGATGGCCATCGTCATCGAGACGACGCAGCGCGTGCGTGCGGAACGCGCGCTCAAGAACAGCGAGGCCCAGTTCCGCACCTTCGCCAATGCGCTGCCGAACCACGTCTGGTCGGCGACGCCGGACGGCCATGTCGACTGGCTCAACCGGCAGCTTCTCGACTACACGGGGTTGCGCCGGACCGAGAACTTGAGCCAGCGCTGGCGCAAGGTCGTGCATCCCGATGACCGCGAGCGCGCTGCGGACGCCTGGGCCAAGGCGCTGAAGAGCGGCGAAGTGTTCCAAAGCGACGTTCGCCTGAAGCGCCGCGACGGCGAGTATCGCTGGCACCTCTCGCGCGCCACCCCGATCCGCGACGCCGACGGCGCCGTGCTGCGCTGGATCGGCACCAACACGGACATCGACGACCAGATCCGCACCGAGCGCGCGCTCCGCGACCGCGAGGCGGATCTCGCCCGCGTGCAGAAGATCGGAAAGGTCGGCGGCGTCGAGGTGCATCTCGTCGGCGGCTTTCACAACCGGCGCTCCCCGGAATACCTGAGCATCCACGGTCTTAGGCCCGAGGACGCCCACGAGAGCCACGAGGACTGGGTCCGCCGCATCCATCCCGATGATCGCGCGCGCACCGAGCGGGCCTTCATCGACGCCGTCCACAGCACGGCGACGGACTACAGCGCCGAATACCGCATCATCCGCCCCAACGATGGCGAACTGCGCTGGATCGCCGTCAAGGCCGAGATCGAGCGCGACGCGACCGGCAGGGCCATCCGCCTCGTCGGCGCTCATATCGACATCACGGAGCGCAAGATTGCCGAGCAGGCGTTGCGCGAAAGCGAGCGCCGCTTCCGGCTCGTCTCCGAGAGCGCTCCCGTCATGCTGTGGATGGCGGATACGACCGGCAAATGCCTCTACATCAACCGCAACTTGCGCGAGTTCTGGGGCGTCGCCGCCGACGACGTGCCGACCTTCGACTGGGCTCGCACCATTCATCCCGACGACGTGCCATCCTTGTCCGCGATCGTCATCCGCGCCATGGCCGAGCGCACCGGCTTCACGGCCGAAGCCCGCTACCGGCGCGCCGACGGCGAATACCGCACGCTGCACACCACGGCCCAGCCGCGCTTCGGCGCCAACGGCGCCTTCCTCGGCATGATCGGCGTCAACGTCGACATCACCGAGCAGCGCGCGGGCGAAAAGGCGCTGAAGGAAAGCGAGGAGCGCTTCCGGCTTATCGCCAACAGCGCGCCCGTGCCGATGTGGGTGAGCCGCCTCGACGGCAAGCGCGCGTTCGTCAACCAGGCCTACCAGGATTTCCTCGGGGGCTCCTATGACGACTGCCTCGCCTTCGACTGGCGCAAGGCACTGCACCCGCAAGACCTCCAGCGTATCCTCGTCGAGCAGGTCGCCGGCGAAAGCTCGCTCAAGCCGTTCGCGCTCGAAGCGCGCTATCGCCGCGCCGACGGCACATGGCGCTGGCTGAGATCGGAATCGCAGCCGCGCTGGGGCATCGACGGCCAGCACATCGGCTTCATCGGCGTCGCCCACGACATCACCGCCGCCAAGCAGGCCGAGATCGAGCTGCGCGGCCTCAACGAACGCCTCGAAGCCCTCGTCGCCGCCCGCACGCGCGAGCGCGACCGCATCTGGACCGTGTCGCAGGACCTGCTGATCGTCGCCGACATCAACGGCATCTGGCTCAACGTCAACCCGGCCGTGACGGCAACGCTCGGCTGGAGCGAGAGCGAACTGATCGGCCGCACGTCGGAGTGGCTGGAGCATCCCGAGGACCACGCCCGCACGCGCCAGCACCAGAAGCAGCTAACCCTCGGCAACCGCATCTCCCGCTTCGAGAACCGCCTGCGCCACAAGGACGGCAGCTACCGCTGGATCTCGTGGACGGCCGTGCCGCACGAGGGGCAGATCTACGCCGTGGCGCGCGACGTCACGGACGAGAAGGAGGCCGCCGAAACGCTTCGCCGCACGGAAGATGCGCTGCGCCAATCGCAGAAGATGGAGGCCGTAGGCCAGCTCACCGGCGGCATCGCCCACGACTTCAACAATCTCCTGCAGGGCATCATCGGCTCGCTGGAGCAGGTGCGCCAGCGCGTGACGCAGGGCCGCCTCGAAGAGATCGAGCGCTTCCTGTCGGGCGCCATGGGCTCGGCCAACCGCGCGGCAGCCCTCACGCATCGCCTCCTGGCCTTCTCGCGACGGCAACCGCTCGACCCCAAGACGCTCAACATCAATCCGCTGATCCAGTCGATGGAGGATCTCGTCCGCCGCACGATCGGCGAGCGTCTCACGCTCGACTTGGCGCTCGAGCCTGACCTCGGCTTTGCCCACTGCGACCAGAACCAGCTCGAGAATGCGATCCTCAACCTCGTCATCAACGCCCGCGACGCGATGCCCGACGGCGGCACCGTGACCATCGAGACGCACAACCTTGCGGTAGCGGATCTCGACGGCACCGGCGTCGCCCCGGGCACCTATGTGGCCCTCGTCGTGCGCGACACGGGCATCGGCATGTCCCCCGACGTCAAGGCGCGCGCCTTCGACCCGTTCTTCACGACCAAGCCGCTCGGCCAGGGCACAGGCCTCGGCCTCTCCATGATCTACGGCTTCGTGCGCCAGTCGGACGGCTACGTGAAGATCGACAGCGAGATCGGCGCGGGCACGACCGTGCGCATCATCCTGCCGCGCGTCGACGCGCCCGTCCACGCGCCCGCCGAGACAAGCCCCGCACCGCCGGAGCCCAGCAGCGGCAAGGGCCGCACCGTCCTCGTCATCGAGGACGAGGCGCTGGTGCGCCTCCTGGTCGTCGATGCTTTGGCCGAGATGGGCTTCCAGATCCTCGAAGCCAAGGACGGCCCGCAAGGTCTTGAAATCCTGCAGTCGAGCCGCGCCATCGACCTGCTCGTCACGGACGTCGGGCTGCCGGGCCTCAACGGCCGTCAGGTTGCCGATGCGGCCCGATTGGTTCGGCCCGGGCTCAAGGTGCTGTTCATGACCGGGTACGCCGAGAACGCCACAACGGCCAAGGACCTGCTCGCGCCCGGCATGCAGATCATCGCCAAGCCCTTCGCCATGGACGTGCTCGCCCGGCGCGTGCGCGAACTCACGGAGACATGACCGGCCGGCAATTGCGAGCGGCCGTCGATTGGCGCTATGGTCCGCGCCGATGACTGCGCTCCGCCGCGCCGCTGCGCCCTTCCACACCTGGCTCTATCCCGACGACCGCGGCCTCTATTGCGCCGCGGGCGGCTTCCATATCGATCCGCATCAGCCCGTCGAACGCGCCGTGATCACCCACGGCCACTCCGATCATGCGCGTGCCGGGCACGGCGCCGTGCTCGCCACGCCCGAGACCATCGCCGTCATGCACGCGCGGCTCGGCAAGGAAAGCGCGGGCTCCTTCCAGCCGCTCCCCTACGGCGAGACGATCACGCTGTCCGAGGTCCAGGTTCGGCTCGTGCCGGCAGGCCACATCCTGGGCTCCGCGCAGGTCGTGATCGAGAAGCAAGGCTGCCGCGCCGTCGTCTCCGGCGACTACAAGCGCGCGCACGACCCCACGTGCCGGCCATTCGAACTCGTGCCCTGCGATCTCTTCGTCACGGAAGCGACCTTCGCGCTGCCCGTGTTCCAGCACGAGCCGGCCGAGCACGAGGCGCGCAAGCTCCTCCACTCTCTGGAGGAGCAGCCCGAACGCGCCCACCTCGTCGGCGCCTACGGCCTCGGCAAATGCCAGCGCATGATCAAGCTGGTGCGCGAGGCAGGCTACGAGAAGCCGATCTACCTGCACGGCGCCATGGTGAGCCTGTGCGAACTCTACGAGGCCTGCGGCGTCGCACTCGGACCGCTCGTCTACGTGGCCGACGCCGAACGCGGCACGCTCGCGGGGGAACTCGTCATGTGCCCGCCGTCGGCATTGCGCGAGCGCTGGTCGCGGCGCTTTGCCGATCCGGTCACCGCGTTCGCCTCGGGCTGGATGCGCATCAAGGGCCGCGCCCGCCAGCAGGGCGTGGAACTGCCCCTCGTCGTATCCGATCACGCCGACTGGCCCGAACTCGTCGCCACCATCCGCGAAACCGGCGCGGGCGAAGTCTGGATCACGCACGGCCGCGACGATGCGCTGGGCCACTATCTCTCGACGCACGGCGTCAAGGCGCGCGCCCTCTCGATCGTCGGCTGGGACGAGGAGGCCGAGTGATGCGGGCCTTCGCCCAGCTTCTCGAGGATCTCGGCTACATCCAGAGCCGCAACCGCAAGCTCTCGCGCATGGTCGCCTATTTCCGCTCGACGCCGGACCCCGATCGCGGCTGGGCGCTGGCCGCGCTGACCGACGGCGTGCCGCAGGCCGTCCTCGGCCGCCTGCCGCTGCGCCGGATGCTGGCCGAACTCACCGAGACCTTCATCGATCCGGTGCTCTATCGTCTGTCCCGCGACTACGTCGGCGATACCGCCGAGACGGTGGCGCTGCTCTGGCCCCATCGCACGGCGGCGCAAGACCCCAGCGAGAGCCCCGCGCCGGAGCCGCCGGCACTCGGTCTCGGCGCGATCGTGCACGCCTTCAGCAATTGCGATACCACGGCGCAAAGTACGCGCCTCCTCGGCACGCTGCTCGACCATCTCGACACGCAAGGCCGGTGGGCGCTTCTCAAGTTCGTCGGTGGTGCCCCGCGCGTCGGCGTCTCCGCCCGTCTCGCCAAGACTGCCCTGGCAGAAGCCTTCGGGCACGACGTCGCCGAGGTCGAGGAGGTCTGGCACGGCGTCGAGGCGCCCTACACGAACCTGTTCGCCTGGCTCGAGGGCAAGGGCCCGCGCCCCGACGTCGACGGCCTGCCGATCTTCCGCCCGGTCATGCTGGCCCATCCCATCGAGGACGACGACTGGAAGTCCCTTGCCGCGGACGATTTCGTCGCCGAGTGGAAATGGGATGGCATCCGCGTTCAGATCTCGGCGCGCGGCGGCCAGGTGCGCATCTTCTCGCGCCAGGGCGACGATATCTCGGGCGCGTTCCCCGAGATCCGGCTGGTCTTCACGAGCCACGATTGCGTCGCGGATGGCGAGTTGCTGGTCATGCGCAAGGGCGAGGTCGCGCCCTTCAACGACCTGCAGCAGCGCCTGAACCGGAAGGTCGTCACCCCGCGCATGCAGTCGCAATATCCCGTGCACGTGCGCCTCTACGACCTCCTGTTCGACGGCAAGGAGGACTTGCGGCCCCTGCCCTTCACCGAGCGCCGGCACCGCCTCGAAGCCTGGCTGCAGCGCGAGAAGCCGCTGCTGGTCGATCTCTCGGCCCTCGTGCCCTTCGCCAGCTTCGACGAACTGAACCGGATCTGGGCCGGCACGCGCGCCGAAGGCATCGAAGGCCTGATGCTGAAACGCAAGGAGAGCGCCTATCACGCGGGCCGGATCAAGGGCCTCTGGTACAAGTGGAAGCGCGCGCCGCTGACGCTCGATTGCGTCCTCATGTACGCCCAGCGCGGGGCGGGCAAGCGCTCGTCCTATTATTCCGACTACACCTTCGGCGTCTGGCGCATGACGCAGACGGGCGACCAGGAACTGGTGCCGGTCGGCAAGGCCTATTCAGGCTTCACCGACGAGGAACTGCGCCATCTCGACAAATGGGTGCGCGACCACACCACGGAGCGTTTTGGCCCGGTGCGCGCGGTCTCGGCTGGCCTGGTTCTCGAGGTCGCCTTCGACGCCGTCCAGGCCTCAGCGCGGCACAAGTCCGGGATCGCCATGCGTTTTCCGCGCATCCACCGCATCCGCTGGGATAAGCCCGCCGCGGAGGCCGATACGATCGAAGCCGTGAACGCCTTGCTGCCTCAGTCCGAACGGCCCCCCAACTGAGCCCGGTCCCGGGCCCGCCCGATCTCGGCGGCGATCTCGTGGAAGGGACGCGTGTCCCCGTCCTCGCTCGCAGCGATCAAGTATCGGATCGGAAACAGGATTGCCTGCGCGTTGGCGTCCCGCAGCTTGCCCTGATCCGACGTCGCAATGGCGTCCGCATGCCGAAGCGCGCCGCTCACCTCATCCTGCGAGACGATCCCCTTGTCGACCATCAACCGGATCAGTTGCCCCATCGCCAGGAGAAGTCCTTCCAGTTGCAGGTTTGCCGTGTTCATGACCGCCTCGCTTGCTCGCCGCGCGCTCCGGCAACGCCGGCGGCGAGGGGCAGTTCCGCCACAGCCTGACCTAAGCCTTGCCGCTGACTGTGGTTTTTCAACAGCACTCGCACCGGATCGGCTTGCGGAGACTGCGAGTTCACAGGGCCTGTGGCCGAATCTTTGCTAAAAGGAGGCGCAATTCGGAGGAAACGCATGCGCCTCAGCCTCGCCGCAACGCTCGCTCTCTGCGCCGCATCGGCCGCCGTGACACCGGCTCTCGCCGACGGGATGCCGCGTCCGCCCGCGCCCCAGGTTGCGCCCTACGCGTATCCCGCGCCCGAGCAGCTCTATTACAATTGGAGCGGCGTCTACATCGGCGGGCACATCGGCGCCTTCACGGCCTCGGACCGCGCGACGTTCAACAGCGGCACGCCGGCGGCCTTCTCCGCCCAGGATGCGTCCTTCGCCGGCGGCGGCCACGCGGGCCTGCAGTTCCAGCTCCGCGACTTCGTGTTCGGCGCTGAATACTCCTATACCTCGCTCGCAGCCACGGTTGGCACGACCGTGTCCAGCTACAACGTCTCGACCAAGCTCAAGGACCTGCAGATCGTCAGCGGCAAGATCGGCTACGCCTACCAGAACTACCTGTTCTACGGCAAAGGCGGCTGGGCGACGTCGGGCCTCGACTTCACGGCCGACAACGGTACGGCGAGCACGGGCAGCGCGCGCGGCAATGGCTGGATGGCCGGCATCGGTGTCAGCTACGCGATCGCCCCGAAGATCATTCTCGGCGCTGAGTACGATTACGTGCGCATCAACGCCGACAGCGTGACGCTTGGCGGCAACACGCTCTATGGCAACAACGTCGACGCGCAGATGGCGACCGTCCGCCTCGACTTCAAGTTCGGCCCCTGAACTGCCGCGCGCGCCGGTTGATCCCTACGGCGCGCTGCGCACGGCGATTTTACGAACCGGTCCCTCGGCCGCGCGCTTCTTCGGCAGGCTCAGCGTGAGAACTCCGTTGCGGAACTGCGCGTCGATCGCTTCCTGGTCCGCATCGGGCGGAATTCGGAAAGCGCGCTGGAAGGCGCCGTATTCCCGCTCGGAGAAGAGATAGCTCCGCCCCTCCTCCGTGTGCTCGAAGCGCTTCTCGCCCGTCACGACCAGCGTGCCGTCCTGCACCTGGATGTCGATGTTCTCGGGCTGCACGCCCGGCAATTCCATTTCGATCTCGTAGGCGCCAGGCGTCACCGCAGCGTCCGAGCGCGGGGCGAACCAATCCGCAATCTTCTGGCTGGCCTTCTTGATGGGTTCGTAGAGCGAGGGCATCCAGCCCCCTGTCTGCGTGCGCTCGACCATCGTCGCCTCCTGTAGATGTCTCCGCGCTTGTGATCGCGCCCGGAGCGACTGGCGACCTTGATGCGGGTCAAACCCGCTGGGGAACGGGGAAACGCAAAGGCCGCGCAGGTTGCCCTGCACGGCCCGGAAACGAAGTCTCGATCGCGACGCAGCTTACTTCTTGCTGCCGTCGGCGTTGAACTGCGAGATGTAGGCGAAGAGGTCCGCCGCGTCCTGCTCGTCCTTGACGCCCGCGAACGCCATCTTGTTGCCCGGCATGAAGCCCTTCGGGTCCTTGATGTATTTGAGGAAGGTCTCCTTGTCCCAGGTCACGCCGGAGTTCTTGTTGGCCTCCGAGTAGGGGAAGCCTTCGGAGGAACCGGACTTGCGGCCGACGAGGCCGTTCAGCTGCGGACCGACGAGGTTCTTGGCGCCGGCGCCGATGGCGTGACAGGCGCGGCACTTCTTGAACACGTCCTCGCCGTTGGCGACGTCCTGGGCAAAGGCGTGGGTGGCAGCGAAAGAAAGTGCGGCGGCAAGCAGTAACGAGCGCATTTGGATCTCCATAGCCAGCCCCACTGGAATAGGAGATGCCATTGAGGGCGACAAGGAGGCCTGACTTGGGCCTTTTGCCTCAGTATTCCGGCCCGTCCGGCATCGGTCGAACGGCGGCCAGCGACGGTGGGACTTCCGGCTTATGTCGGCCTTCACGCGGAGGAGGGCACCTTTCCACGTCGACGGCCCCGCCCGGGCTTGCGGCGGGGGCTATGCTCCACGCCAATAGTTGTATGGGGCCGTCGCGATTCGTGAGGCCCCCCCCCCCGGAGACCCTGCCCCCATGCGCGCCGAACGAAAGCTATCCACCCCGCGCGAACTGGTCCTGCTGGCCGTCTCCCTCGTCCTCGTCGCGCTGGTGGCCCTGTCACTGGCGCGCAGCCCCAACGTGCTCTTCGTCTCGATCGTGCTGACGGCAGCCCTCTCCACCGCCATCAGCCGCTGGCTGTTTCCGGCGGGCTCGTTCTTCTCGCTGACCTTCGCCAACCTGATCGCGGTCTACGCGACGATCTTCGCCTTCTTCATGGAGGAGCTTTACCCCGACGTCGGGGACGAGGCGGCGGGCATCGGCTTCAGCCTGCCCGTGCTCGGCTTCCTGATCGGCAGCTGGCTCAGGCGCCGCGACATCAGCGACGTCGTCGATCACCCGCGCATCGGCACGGGCGATGCGCTCTACCGCGCCCTGATCTGGCTGCTGCCCGTGTTCCTCGTCGGCGCGACCATGTTCGTCCTGTCGAGCGTCGCCGAACCGATCGTCAATTCCAACATCGCGTTCCTCGCCTCGATGCTGACGATCGGTCTGATCGTCCTGGCCGTCGCCCACAACGTGGCACGCTTCCTCGTCGATGCGGGCCTGCTCTTCGACGAGTTCATGCAGCGCATGACGCGCCTCGTCGTGCCGGCCTTCGCGTTCCTGACGTTCTATTCGATGATCGTCATCGTCTTCGGTTCGCTCTACTCGATCATCTCGCAGTTTTCGCACGTGGCCCATTTCCGCATCGGCGGCGTGGCGCGAACGCTGAGCTTCTCCGAAGCGATCCACTTCTCGATCACCACCATCAGCACCGTGGGCTACGGCGATATCGTACCGGCGAGCAACCTCGCCCGCGTGCTGGCCTCCGTCGAGGTGATCTGCGGGGTGATCCTCTTGCTGTTCGGCGTTTCGGAACTGCTCGAATACACGCGCGAGCATCAGCGCATGCGCAGCGAAAGAGCAAAGCGCCACTGATGTCCTGGGCGCCCGCTGCGCTCAGCGGGTGCTGCGCGACAGCACGTCCATCAGTTCCGCCACCTTGCGCCGCTGCTCGTCCGCGTCGCCGCTGACGATGGCGTGCTCGACGCAGTGCGCGATGTGCTCGCGCAGGATCTCTTCCTCGAAACGCCGCAATGCCGCACGCACGGCCGCCACCTGCGTCACGATGTCGATGCAGTAGCGGTCTTCCTCGACCATGCGCGAAAGGCCGCGCACCTGCCCTTCGATGCGGGACAGGCGTTTCAGGCTGGAGGTCTTGCTGTGGCGCTTCATGGCCTTGACACATACCCTCGAGGGGTATAGCGGTCAAGACATCCCTCGTACCCCCCGGGGGTACCGAGAGCGGCCCACCCGATGCGGAGAACCCCATGGCCGACGCCAAGAGCTCCCACAGCCAACCGCACGCGCACGCTGCCGCGTCCGGGCACACGCACCAGCATGCTCACGGTCAATTGCCCGCCGACGCCGCCCATGCCGGCAAGGTCCGCGACCCCGTCTGCGGCATGTGGGTTGACCCCGCAACGGCCAAGCACCGCCACGAGCACGCCGGCCATACCTACGTGTTCTGCAATCCGAAGTGCCGCGAGAAGTTCATCGCCGACCCGCAGTACTATCTGACGCCGGCACAGCCGCAGCCGTCAGAGCGCGCCCCGAAGGGCACGATCTATACCTGCCCCATGCACCCGGAGGTCCGTCAGGCGGGCCCCGGTAGCTGTCCCATCTGCGGCATGGCGTTGGAGCCGGAGCTGGTGACGGCCGAAGCGACGCCCAATCCCGAACTCATCGACATGACGCGCCGCTTTTGGGTGGGCCTCGCGCTGGCGCTCCCGGTCTTCCTCCTGGAGATGGGCGGGCACGTCATCGACATGCACCGCTTTCTGGCACCGCAGACGTCGAACTGGATCCAGCTCGTCCTGGCCACGCCCGTTGTCCTATGGGCCGGCTGGCCCTTCTTCGAGCGCGGCTGGGCCTCGCTGCGCACCCGCAATCTCAATATGTTCACGCTCATCGCCCTCGGAACGGGCGTGGCCTGGGCCTACAGCATCGTCGGCACATTGGCTCCTGGTCTCTTCCCCGAAAGCCTGCGCAGCCACGGCGGTGCGGTGGCGGTCTATTTCGAATCGGCCGCCGTCATCACGGTTCTGGTTCTCCTTGGCCAGGTGCTGGAACTGCGGGCCCGCGAGGCCACGGGGGGCGCCATCCGCGCGCTGCTCGATCTCTCGCCCAAGACCGCGCGCCGCATCGGCGCCGATGGCAGCGAGACCGACGTGGCACTCGAGGCCGTCATGACCGGCGACCGCCTGCGCGTGCGCCCGGGTGAGCGCGTACCGGTCGACGGCGTGATCCTCGAAGGCCGCAGCGCCATCGACGAATCCATGGTCACCGGCGAGAGCATGCCCGTGACGAAGGGCGAAGGCGCACACGTCATCGGCGGCACGGTCAACCAGTCGGGCGGCTTCCTCATGCGCGCGGAAAAGGTCGGCCGCGACACCGTCCTCGCCCAGATCGTGCAGATGGTCGCCCAGGCCCAGCGCAGCCGCGCGCCGATCCAACGCCTCGCCGACCAGGTCGCCGGCTGGTTCGTGCCGGCCGTGATCCTCGCGGCCGTCCTCGCCTTCGCGGCGTGGGCGACATTCGGGCCCGAGCCGCGCTTCTCCTACGCGCTGATCGCGGCCGTCTCCGTACTCATCATCGCCTGCCCATGCGCTTTGGGGCTCGCCACGCCCATGTCGATCATGGTCGGCGTGGGCCGCGGCGCGCGCGCCGGCGTCCTCATCAAGAATGCCGAAGCTCTCGAGCGGCTGGAGAAGGTCGACACCCTCGTCGTCGACAAGACCGGCACGCTGACGGAAGGCCGCCCGAGCGTCGTCGCCGTCCGCGCCGTGCCCGGCATCGCGGAGGACGAGCTCCTGCGCCTCGCGGCCAGCGTCGAGCGCGGCAGCGAGCATCCCCTCGCCACGGCCATCGTACGGGCCGCCGAGGCCCGCAAGCTGGGCCTCGCCCCCAGTGCCGATTTCGCCGCGCCGTCCGGCAAAGGCGTCTCGGGCGTCGTCGACGGCCGCAGGGTGTCGATCGGCAACGCGGCGATGCTCGCGAGCGACGGCATCGATGTCGAGGCCCTGCGCACCGAAGCCGAGGCCTTCCGCATGGAGGGCGCAACCGCCGTGTTCGTCGCCCTCGACAGGCGCCCCGCCGGCATCATCGCCATCGCCGACGCCATCAAGGCATCGGCCGCCGAGGCCCTGCGAACGCTGCGCGAGGCCGGCGTCCACGTCGTCATGCTGACCGGCGACAACCGCACCACGGCCGCCGCCGTCGCCCGAAAACTCGGCATCGACGCGGTGGAGGCGGAGGTGCTGCCCGAGGACAAGGGCAAGGTCGTCGCCCGCCTGCGCAGCGAGGGCCGCGTCGTCGCCATGGCCGGCGACGGCGTCAACGATGCCCCCGCCCTCGCCGCGGCCGACGTCGGGATTGCGATGGGCACCGGCACGGACGTCGCCATGGAGAGCGCCGGCGTCACTCTCCTCAACGGCGACCTCTCCGGCATCCTGCGGGCACGCCGCCTGTCGCAAGCGACCATGTCCAACATCCGCCAGAACTTGTTCTTCGCCTTCGCCTACAACGCCGCGGGCGTGCCCATTGCGGCTGGCGCGCTCTATCCCGTGTTGGGGATCCTGCTGTCGCCGATCGTGGCGGCGGCCGCCATGGCCCTGTCGAGCGTCAGCGTGATCAGCAACGCCCTGCGCCTCGGCCGGGCGGAGATCTGACGCCGCCTCAAGGCACGCGCTGGGGACCAATACCGGGCCGGTCCAGGACGTGCTGGACATGGGGCGGAGCCGGTGCTAGATGGGGCGCCGATCGGGGGCTTCCGTGTGGGAGCCCCTGATGCTTTCCAGGGTGCGGACAGGGCCTGCCCGCCGCCCCGGGAACCCGGGTGTATAGCTCAGTTGGTAGAGCAGCTGACTCTTAATCAGCGGGTCGAAGGTTCGAGTCCTTCTACACCCACCATTCCGATCACGAAGCCGCCCTTTGCAAGCTGCGCAGCGCATACGAAGCGCACGGCTGATCGGCATGCGGCGTGTCTTGCCGTTTACATCCAGCTTACCAAAAGCCGTTTATTATCCGATCCTTAAGCTTTCGGACACGCTGCAGGTATAAAGATACCTCTGCGCCCGGGCGTTGTGTCCGGGATGACAAGCCCTGTGATCAGTCCCATGACCAAACTCTTCACCACATTCATTTCAGACGAATCCGGTGCGACCGCTATCGAGTACGGCCTGATCGCCGCGCTCATCGCTGTCGGCATTATCGCGGCGGCCCGCAGCCTCGGCACGCAGGTCAGCAGCACGTTCAGCAACGTCGCCACGTCCATGCAGAACGCGTAACGCTCGGCTTTCCCGAGCGCCCGCGTTCCAATTGCCTAAAGGCAGGTCTTTTCCACACGAGATCTGCCGCATGGCTCCGGAGCAGCAGCCCCGGGGCCATCGCTTTTTCTCGCACCCAACGGTCAGCCGTTGCGGTAGGTGTAGCTGTAGCCGTTGAGCGCCGGCGCGCCGCCCAAGTGCGCGTAGAGCACCTTCGAGCCCTTGGGGAAGTAGCCCTTCTTCACGAGGTCCATCATGCCCTGCATGGACTTGCCCTCGTACACGGGGTCCGTGATCATCGCTTCCGTGCGCGCGGCAAAGCGGATCGCCTCGTTGGTCTCGTGGCTCGGCACGCCGTAGGCCGGATAGGCGTAGTCTTCCAGAAT
>RXJK01000086.1:0-7440 GCA_003963125.1 Hyphomicrobiales bacterium | reverse complement strand
CTTGCGTCCGAGCTCCACGAGCTCGGCCGTGTTGTCGACGATCTCGCGGACTTGGCTGCGCAATGGTTCGGGCGTGCCTGAAGCATCGATGCCGATCACGCGATGCGCCCGGTCGTCGGCCGCGAACCCGACGATCATGCCGGCCTGCGTCGAGCCCGTCACCACGCAGACGATGATGTAGTCGAACTTGAGGCCCATCTGCGCTTCCTGCGCGCGTACTTCTTCAGCAAAGCCCACATAGCCGAGGCCACCGAACTTGTGCACGGAGGCGCCGGCCGGAATGGCGTATGGCTTGCCGCCCGCGTCCTTCACCGACTGGATCGCATCCTCCCAGCTCTTGCGGATGCCGATGTCGAAGCCGTCCGGCACGATGCGGCTGTCGGCACCCATCAGGCGCGTCATGAGGATGTTGCCGACGCGGTCGTAGACGGCGTCCTCGTGCGGCACCCAGCTTTCCTGGATGACGACGCACTTCATGCCGATCTTGGCGGCCGTCGCCGCGACCATGCGCGTGTGGTTCGACTGCACGCCGCCGATGGAGACGAGCGTATCGGCGTTCGAGGCGATGGCGTCCGGTACGATGTATTCGAGCTTGCGCAGCTTGTTGCCGCCCATGGCGAGACCCGAGTTGCAGTCGTCACGCTTGGCGTAGATCTGCACGTCGCCGCCCAGTGCCGCCGTCATGCGCGGCAGGAATTCGATGGGCGTGGGCCCGAAGGTCAGCGGGTAGCGGGGGAACTTGTCGAGCCTCAGCATAGGGCCTCCATCCGAAATTGAAGCCTGGACTGTAGCGAAAGCCGCATGCAAGGTGCTCTCGAAATCAGCCTGACTTCAGAGTTGCCGCGACACCAAATGCCCGCATCACGGAAGAAAACGATCCCGCCACAGAATTCGACGAAGGATTCTTCCGTCGACACCGAGCTCGACCGCATCGACCGCAGGATCCTGCAGCACCTGCAGCGCGACGGCCGCGCCAGCAACGCCGACATCGCCAAGGCCGTGCACGTGAGCCCGGCGACCTGCCACCGCCGCACCCAGCGGCTGTTCGAGCAGGGCTACATCCGCGCCGTGCGGGCCGAGGTGGCACCAGAGCGCGTGCAGCGCGGCGCCCTCGTCATCGTCGGCGTGGTGCTCGACCGCTCCACGCCCGAGAGCTTCGCCCTGTTCGAGGCCGCCGTGAAGAAGCTGCGCATGGTGCTCGACTGCCACCTCGTCGCCGGCGACTTCGACTTCTTCCTCAAGGTGCGCGTGCGCGACATGGCGGATTTCAACCGCCTGCACGGCGAGTTGCTGATCGCGCTGCCCGGCGTCCGCCAGACCCGCACCTTCTTCGTCATGAAGGAAGTCGTCGACAACGCGCCGCTGGATTTCTGACTGCCCCTTTCCAAAACATCCTCTTGACCTCGAGCGCACTCTATCTGGCACACCCAAGGGACATGAAGAGGAGGCATCGATGTCTGCACACGAAAACAAGAGACTGCTGAGCGAAGCATTTGCACACCTCGCCGAGGGCGATGGCCGGCCCCTCGTCGATCTCATGTCGGAAGACTTCACCTGGATCTTCAAAGGTTCCACGAATTGGCGCGGGCGTTACGCCGGCAAGGCAACCGTGCGTGAGAAATTGCTAGCGCCCCTCTTCGCGAATTTTGCAGATACGTACACCAATACGGCGCAGCGGATCATCGCCGACGACGATATCGTCGTGGTGGAATGCGAAGGACGCGTTGCGACGAAGAGCGGCGATCGCTACGACAACAAGTACTGCTACGTCATCCGCATGGCCGGGGGGAAAATGGTCGAGTTGACCGAGTACATGGATACGGCGCTCGCCGATCGCGTCCTGGCACCGCCCCATGCCTGAAGCGTTTCGCATCGGAGAGCTGTCACGGCGCTCCGGGCGCAGCATCCACACCATTCGCTGGTACGAGGCGCAAGGCTTGATGCCCGGCGTCACCCGCGACGCGGGCGGACGGCGCGTGTATGCCTCCGATCACGTTATCTGGCTCGAACTTGTCGACCGGCTTCGCCTGACCGGGATGAGCGTGGCCGAAATCCGCGCCTATGCGCGACATGTGCGCGAGGGACGGGCAGGCAGACCGCGGCTGAGAGATATTCTCGCCGCGCATGCCGCCGAGACAGGACGGCGCATAGAAGACCTGCGGGAGGCTAAGAGCTTCATCGAGCGGAAGATCCGTTTCTACGATGACTGGATCACGACGGGCGTGAGGCCCGCGATCCCCAAGCGACCGAAACCGCGCCCGTAAGGCCAATCGGCGCGCGCCCCGCGTGTTCCGCAAGTCACGCGACGCCGCGTTGTCGTCACCCTGAGCATCGTGCACGGCTCAATGCTTGGACCGAGCGGCCGGACCGGATAGAAATCCCCCCGTGGCCCGCCGGCACTGCATTCAGGCGGACATGCCATGTGAAGCGCTTGGGGGAGGTCTCACGTGCCCAACTTGTCCAAAGTTCGCGCCGTCCCGCGCCTGTTCGGCCTGCGCTGGCTGGGCCCTGTGCTGATCCTCGCCCTCCTGATCGGCCTCGGGGCGATGTTCGCGCTGAGCGAGGCGCGCCAGACCAAGCCCGTGCGCATCGAGATCGCCGCGGGCGGCGGCGACGGCCTCTATCTGCGCCTCGTCGAGCGCTACAACGAGCACCTGCGCCCGATGGGCGTCGAACTGGTGCCGAACCCCCAATCCCTCAACGCCTTCACCAACATTTCCATGCTGACGGACGGCCGCGTGCAGGCCGCCTTCGTCAAGGGCGGCTTCGCCGGTGCCCTGCGCGATCCCGATTTCCTCACCGAGGAGCGCATCAAGCTGCGCGGGCAGGAGTGGGACCGCGACTGGAACGGGAAGCTTGCCAACGTCGTCTCGCTGGGGCGCGTTGCGCTGGAACCGTTCTGGGTGTTCGTGTTCGGCTCATCGGAAAGCAACCAGCTGTCCGAACTCGACGGTGAGCCGGTCGGGCTCGGCTCCATGCAGAGCGGCGGGCGTACGCTGGCCGCCCTCCTGCTCGAAAAGAACGGCGTGCGCTTCAAGCCCAACCTGTGGCTCGACAACGAGGCGACCAAGTTCGATCTCGACAGCCCGAAGCCGCTAGGCGTAGCGCGTGCCGTGTTCCTGCAGGACCCTGCCGAAGCGCAACGCATCCAGGCGCTGCTGCGCCACGTCGTCGCCGAGAAGAAGTTCGACAAGCGCAAGAACATCAAGGCAGCGACCTTCTCGCCCACGGGACGGCGCGTCGCGGCGGTGCTCGGCGATCACACGGTGCGCATCATCGATGCCTTCACGGGGGAGGAAAAGGCGCGCCTCACGGGGCACACCGAGGACGTCAACGATGCGGCCTTCAGCCCGGACGGCAATCGTATCGCCACGGCCAGCGACGACAACACGATAAGGCTCTGGGATTCCCACTCCGGCGCCCCGATCGGCGAACCCATGACCGGCGCCGGCGAGGATATCAACGGCGTCGCCTTCAGCCCCGACGGCAAGAAGATCGTCTCGGCCTCCGAGAGCGACCGCGCCACCGTGCGCGATGCCGAGACGGGCAAGGTGCTGCTCTACCTTGAAGGCCGCGCCGACGCGCCGGGCCACACCGACGATCTCACCTCGGCGACCTACAGCCCCGACGGCAAGAAGATCGTCACGGCCTCGCGCGACGGCACCGCGCGCGTCTGGGATGCCGAGACCGGCGCCCAGCTCATGACGCTGCGCGGGCACGGCAAGGTCGTCTCCCGCGCCGTGTTCAGCCGCGACGGCCGGCTCATCGCCACCGCCTCCTGGGACAACACCGCGCGCATCTGGGACGCCGAGAGCGGCCGCATCCGCTTCATCCTGCAGGGTCACGAAGACCTGCTGCGCTCGGTCGAATTCAGTCCGGACGGCCGCATGGTCGTGACGGCGTCGTGGGACGATTCCGCCCGCATCTGGGACGTGGGCACCGGCCGCGAGATCCGGCGCATCAACGGCATCCGCAGCAACGTCAACGGCGTCGGCTTCAGCCCCGACGGCGCCGTGGTCATGACCGCCTCGCAGGATTCCACCGTCCGCATCTGGAATACGCAGACGTGGGAGAAAGTGGCCGACTTCCACGCCGGCGCCGATCTCGACGACGATCACCACGACCACCGCGCGCTGCACCTGATGGACTTCAGCAAGGACGCGGAGGCCTACCTCATCCGCTTCCCGTTCCTGTCGACCGTGCGCCTGCCGCGCGGCGCCATCAGCTTCGAGCCGCACGTGCCGGCCGAGCCCGTGACGCTGCTCGCCACCACCACCGCGCTCGTCGTCGACAAGGCCTGGGCCGCCAAGAACCCCTCACTCGTGCGCGCGCTGACCGATGCCGTCGTGCACAAGCCGCTGCCCAGCATCGACGAAACGACGCGCCGCCAGCGCCTGTTCTACCAGAGCGGCCAGTTCCCCTCGATCAGCGATCCCGAGTACGAGGTCTCGCAGCTCGCCCCCTCGATCTATCGCACGGGCGACCTGCCGTTCCTGCTGGGCCGCCTGACCAAGCTGCACATCATGCCGTTCCAGTGGGCCGCCTGGATCGACGAGCACGCGGGTGCCGTCGTGCTGTCGCTGATCCCGCTGCTCGGCATCCTGATCCCGGTGGTGCGCGCGATCCCCGCGCTCTATCGCTGGACCATCCGCCGGCGCATTCTCTACTGGTACCAGCGCCTGCACGTCCTAGAGCGCCAGCTCATCCACGACGGCAGCGAGGTGAACAGGGTCAAGAGCCTGCTGGAGGTCGACCACATTCGCAGTGCCGTCGGCCGCATCCGCGTGCCGCTCAGCTACGCGGACCAGTACTACGACCTGCGCGCCCACATCGAGCTCGTGCGCGAGCGGCTCTTGTCGCATGGCGAGGTGCCGGCCGGCGCGTCACCCGCGCCGGTAGCGGCGTAGAGATATCAGACACACGACGAAGGCAGGTTCCCTCTGCGACCTCCTCCCTTTGTGCATTCCCGGAAGCCGTGAGCCAGCACGGCTGTCCGGATCTTGAAGCGTGCGGTCAATCTCTACGGGGAAAGATCCCGGCTCTCGCTGCGCTCGGCCGGGAACGCACCATTTGTATGATTGTGCAGCGGCTCACCGCGCCGGCGTCAGCGTCCAGGTGCCAACGGCGATGCGGGCGATGGCATCGGGCTGCGTCGGGATCTCGATGTAGGCATCCTTCGACCAGCGCTCGGCGAACGAGCGATAGTGCGGCGACAGCGGATTGCCTGATTGTCCGGTCGTCTGCATGAACAGCGACTTTTCGAGATCGGCGAGATCGTAGATGCCGCGGAAGCTCGAGGCGTGCCGGTTGGCATAGGGCTGCGCGTCGCCGTATTCCATTTTGCCGCGATTGAGGGTCTCGTCGCCGCCCGGAGACGGCACCTCGATGTTGAAGTAGGGCGCGAGATACGGCACGAGCCCGAACGGGCGATGCTCCGAGAGCGCGACGTGCGCGGTACCCCAGTTCCAGGCTTTCCGATCCGGCCCGAAGCGGGTTTCGAGATCCTTCAGCGCCCGCTGCAGCGCGTCGGCGAGGATCTGCGCGCAGCTCTCGTGTTCCTTCGTGCGCCGGTCGTCGCACCAGTCGCGCCCCGTCGCCCGGCCTTCGAGCACGCGGATCAGCGTCATGGGGCGGCCGTCGAAGTAGCGCTCGAACACGGGGCCCAGATCGTCGGCAAAGATGCCGCGCATGGTCTCGCGGATCCAGGCGGCGAAGATGAGCGGCTCCGGCCCGCTCATGCCCTGGCGCCCGTCCCACGCCGTGAGTTGGTCGAGGATGCCGTTGTCGACGTTGGCGCCAGCCTGTGCCGCCGCGATCATCAGCGCCTGCAGGCGCACCACCGCGGGCGAGAGCACATCGGCCTGCGCGGCCTTCATGCTCTCCATGTCATGCCCGCCGCGATCAATGACGAGTTCGTTCACGCGCTGCTGGCGGTAGGGCGCATCCCAGTCGTTGGTGAGGAAATAGGGAAAGTCGGGCGGCACCATCCGCGCATTGGCCGTGCCGATGGCGCCGGCAGCAGGGTTCTTCACCCGCGGCACGCCGTCGATTGGGATGAAGCCCTTCCAGTCGTAGGTGGCGTCCCAGCCGGGCACGGGCGCGCGTCCGGCGACGACGTTCTTGGGATCGCGGATCGGCACGCGCCCGGGCGCGATGAGGCCGATGTTGCCCGCGGTATCGGCCACAACCATGCTCTGCATCGGCACGATGTAGGGCACCATCTGCGCGAAGAAATCGTCGATGGACCGCACCGCCTCGGGCGACATCAGGCCGGCCGCAATGGTGGTGTCGTCGTCGCTGAGTGCCGTCCACGCCAGTGCCGCCACATGGCCGGGCTCGAGATAGGTGCCCACTCCGCGGAAGAAGTCCGGCATCACGGGACCGTGCCGCGTCGTGCGCCGCTCGACCACGTAGTCGGACTGGCCCTTGACCTTGATGGCGATGCTCTCGCTGCCGAACGGCCGCCAGCCGTCTGGCGTCAGGTATTCCTTCGCGTTGTCCGGGTTGATCTTCTCGACGAACAGGTCCTGCACGTCGGGCCCCGTGTTGGTGAAGCCCCAGGCGAGCGTATTACTGCGCCCCACGACGACATGCGGCACGCCGGGCAGCGTCGCCCCCGCCGAACTGACGAGCGTCCCATCGGCCCGCTCCAGCGCCAGATGCGCGAGATACCAGATCGAGGGCGCCGCCAGCCGCAGGTGCGGATCGTTCGCCAAGAGCGGCTTGCCGCTCTTCGTCTTGGCGCCCGACACAACCCAGTTGTTGGAAGCGCCCTCACCGATCATCGCATCAACGATCGGGATCGCGGCCTGTTTCTGCGGGCCGGTCCTGCGGATGGGATAGAGGCTCGCAAGGTCGGGCAGCAGCGGCGGCGCGACTTCGGGGTCGGGCGGCATCAGATCGGTGATTTCGGCCGGCGTCAGCCCTTGCGCGGCGAAGGCGAGGCGCAACGTCTCGGCGCCGATGTTGGTCGACAGGTTCAGCGCCATGAGCTTGACGACGGCGACGCAGTCCGCCGCCGTCCACGGCTCGGGCTCGTAACGCAGCAGCAGGAACTCGATCGGGTAGCGCGGCTCGAACAGCCCCGTGCGGCGCTGCATGTAGGCGTTGACGCCTTGCGCGTAGGCTTCGAGTTGCCGGCGCGCTTCCTCGGGCAGCTTCGCGAGCGACCGCTCCGCGTGCCCGCGCAGATCGAACGTGCGCATCAGGATGTCGGTCGAAAGCGTCCGCTCGCCCAGCAGTTCCGACAGCCGGCCGGCGACGGCGCGGCGCTGCAGCTCCATCTGCCACAGGCGATCCTGCGCGTGCGCGAAGCCGATGCCGAAGTGAATGCCTTCGAGCGAATTGGCGAAGATATGCGGCACGCCCTCCCCGTCGCGCACGATGCGCACGGGCGCCGTGAGCCCCACGACGGCCATCGTGCCGGAGGCCGAAGGCATC